>NZ_JAJKFV010000029.1:1071487-1410316 GCF_020966775.1 Rhodopirellula halodulae
GTCGCTTTCCTCGGAGAGCGTGGCGACGACGTTTTACGCGATGGCTGAACCTCGTTTGCCTGATACGTTGCGACGCATCGGAAAGAGTGGCCGTTTTGACCGGATCATCGTGCAGCCTCACCTGTTGTTTTCAGGGCGGCTCTACGATGCCATCGTGCGTCAAACGGAAGAGGCCGGGGATGAATTCGACGAAATCGAATTCGTCGTTTCGCGGTATCTGGGGCCGGTGAAAGAGGTCGCGGACGCGATTTTGGCTCGCGTCGAAGAGGTGGTGAATCACCGCGTTCAAATCGTTTGAGCTCGCACTTCGTCTCGCGTTGTTAATGGCCAACTCGAAAGCTCGATGAATCAGTCGGGAAGTCGTCGACGATGTCGGGGGCGTTTGGCCTTTGGCAATTCCGCCTGGTGCTCTTCTTGGTAACGCCGTCGTTCGACGGGCGTCGCGTAATACGTCAGGTACGTGTCGTTATCATCCAAGCAACGCCATTCCAAACATTTGCCGGGAACGTCGATCTTCTTTTCGCAGGCGGGCAGAATGTCGCGATAGATCACTCGGTACAGTTCGCGATCCGACAAGTGATCGGTGTAGGTGAGTTTGATGTTCTGCGAGTGAAGTTTCTGGATTGTTTGACGCAATTCATCGGCGAGTGCTGAATCGTCCATCGAGTCCGGCGAAGGAATTTGCAGCGGCGGATCAAACCAATGAGCGATCGCCAGTGCAGGGGCACGTTCCCAAGCGAGAATGGAAGCGAGGTACTCGTTCTCTTGTTGGAGCGGCATGCTGCGCGTGGTCGGATCGTCGATGGACTCATCTCGATACGGTTCCAGCTCGTCTCGCAGTCGAGCGTTGGTGAGAATCAAATCCACCTCGTCGATCATCGGCTGACTCGTTTCACTCATGTCCTAGTACCCTTCGTCCGTTGATTGTCACTTGTGACCGGGACCCGCGTCCCGCACTCCGTTTTGATTTGCGTCGATGCGACTCGCGTCGACCCTTCCAAGCTATCCAGGCCGGCTCGACGCTCAATCTAGAATTGAGTCAAAACGGTGAAGTCCACGCTTTTTTGCCAGGCGATGAGTGTCTTGATCGATACGAACGTCACGATTTACCACGTTTCAGAGCTCCAATCGCTGTCGCCGGCATCTGGTTTTCTGGTTCGCATCGGCATCTGGCCGTGAAACGACGGGACGTGAAACAGCGAAGCGTGTGTCCTGCGCCCGTCAGCGCTACAATGGAGCCATCGACAAGTGACTAAGGACTCGACGCCCCCACCGCGATGAACCGCATGTCATTGAGCAGAGTCTGGCAAAGATCTGGCAGAGCTCCGCAATCACAGCTTGAGAAACCCGCGAAAAAACCAAGACGATCGCAACAAAGGTCCATCCATGACATTCGCCGACAACCAATCATTCCAACACCAAAAAGCACGTTCCACATGTAAGGAGGGCAGCCGTCGCCGCTGGCTGAAGCAAACCACACTGGCGGGGCTCGCTGCGGGGACCGCGGGTGGTTTGTTAAAACCGGATCAGCTTGCATCGCAAGAGGTGGAATCCAATGGGGCGGATTCGAAACGCCGTCCCAATCCAATCGCCGTATCGACCTATTCCTATTGGCGATATCGCGAGGACAGCAAGTTGACGATCGAGGAATGCATCGATTTGGCGGCTGATGCCGGTTTTGACGCGGTCGAGGTGCTGCACGTTCAAATGACCGATGAATCGCCCGCCGCCCTTCAGCGAATCAAGCAACGGGCGTTTCGCAATGGATTGAGCCTTTGCGGAATGTCGACTCATCAATCGTTCGTGTCTCCGGATGCGGCCGAGCGTCAAAAGAACATTGATCACACGATTCATTGCATCGAGCTCGCCTATGCGATGGGGATCCCGACCATCCGAGTGAATACGGGCCGCTGGGGGACCTCTGGCAGTTTCGATGAGTTGATGGCGAACAAGGGAATTGAACCAACGCTGGAGGGCTACACCGACGAACAAGGATTCGGCTGGGTGCGAGACGGGTTTGAGAAGTGTTTGGCGACGGCCGAAAAATGCGGGGTCGTCATGGGGCTGGAGAACCACTGGGGACTTGGGCGAACGGCGGACGGAGTCTTGCGTGTCATTCGTGAGGTGGATTCGCCCTGGTTGCGAGCGACCTTGGACACGGGCAATTTTCTGGAAGACCAGTACGAGCAGTATCAGAAACTGGCCCCTGAAGCCGTGTTCGTGCAGGCCAAAACCTACTTCGGTGGCGGCACCTGGTACTCGCTTGAGATCGACTACGATCGAGTCGCGAAAACCCTTCGTTCGGTCGACTACCGCGGTTACATCTGCCTGGAATTCGAAGGCAGCGAGGCTCACGAAACCGCGATTCCCAAGAGCCTCGCCATGCTGCGTGAGGCGTTCGCCTAGGTTGAGAAGCCACCGCAAAAGCTCTTGCCGTTTGGTTTCAGAACGGCAAGATTTGGTCGGTTGCGTCCATTGCCGGAAGCGATAAGGGGTCGGATGGGCGACCTTGCCCACTGGCGAAGCTGGTGTCCTCGGCGTTGAATTGGCAAGTCCGGATCGGTTCGATTCGGTCCGAACCCCTCGGCGGTCCTGGCCGTAGCATCACCGGTTCTCCTTCTCTTCCATCTTTGTATTGTCACGAATTGGATCTGGGTTATGTCCGCTGAAGTTCAGTTTACAGGGGCCGCTGACGCTGCTGAATTTCCATACAAAGCAATCAATCGCGGTTCGATCGCATCGTTGGTGTTTTTGGGGCTCGCCCTGCCAGGGCTGATGGGGACCTTTTCCCCCATGTTGGTGCTGGCCGTTCCCGGCATTTTGGCCGCAATTGTGGCTCTGCGAGCCATTCGTCGATATCCCGACGAGTACAGCGGGGCGGGAGTCGCGAAATTTGGGTTGGTCGGATGTTTGCTGCTGTTCGTTGGCGGCATCGGGTTCCACACCTACACTTACTTGACTGAAGTCCCCGACGGGTACGAACGCGTTGCGTTTTACAAGTTGCAAGCGGAGCCCAACGGACCGGATCAGCCGACAGAAGACGCCTTGTCCATCGACGGCGATGCTATTTTCTTGAAGGGGTACATTCACCCCAGCAGCGGAAGTGGAATGCTCCGGCAATTTGTGCTGGTTCCAGATTTGGGAACCTGCTGTTTTGGCGGAGATCCGCGCAGCAGCGACATGATTGAGGTGACGCTTCCGCCAGGCGAATCGGTGCGAGCCGGTTTGACCAAACGCAAGTTGGCCGGAACCTTCCGAGTCAACCGAATTCCACAGTCGAAGGACGACTTCAAGAATTCGATGTTCTACAAAATCCGAGTCGACCAATACGAATGATCTGTTGGTCGTCCTGACGATTGCGGGGTTGCGAGGCGGCACGCCGCGTTGAGTGGAAATGCGGTGGGCGTTTGGCGGTGGGAGTTGCTAGGATGTGGTCCCAAACGCTTGGACCAATGCTTCACGAACGATCAACTCACACCAGATGGACGCTCGTCAGATGAAAACTCAATTGCCAACCACACGTGCGGCAATCGCGTGGATGCTGATGCTCGGATCTGCGGGAGGAGCATTTTCGACTCTGGCGGTTTCGGCTGATGAAGCTTCGCAAGAGACGACGCAGGAAGAGCGTACCGCAACGGCGCGTTCGATCATCGAACAACGCCGCGCCGCGATGCGAGGTGATGCGAACGGACGCGAGAAAGTCGAAATTCGCAAAAGCAGCCCGGCTGATCTGGCCAAAGGCGACATCACGTTTGACGACTTAACGTTTGAAATTCAGAAGGGCGAGGTTTTCGACAAAGAAAAGTTGACCAAGGAAATCAAATTCCTGGATGGTCGCAACGTTCGCCTGCGTGGCTACATGCTGCCAAGCACGTTGTACAAAGAAACAGACATCGATCAGTTTGTACTGGTACGTGACAACCAGGAATGCTGTTTTGGTCCCGGGGCCGCGTTGTTTGACTGCGTCATGATCGAGATGCAGCCGGGGCGCACAACGGACTTTGTTCCACGTCCGGTTACGGTGGAAGGAAAGTTTGTTTTGGATACCAAGACGTACCGCTACCCCGGCGGAAAAGGCCCTGACGGTGCATCGCACTTGGCAATTTTCCGCATTGAAGGGCTGCGTGTTCGATGATTCAGACGGATCGATTGCTCGAGCGTTTCCTACGTTACGTCAAAATCAATACAGCAGCGGATCCGCAATCCGCAGCCTACCCCAGTTCAGAACGACAACGCGAATTGGCAAGTTTGTTGGCCGAAGAACTGCGTGCGATGGGTTTGGACGATGTCTCGATGGATGAACACGCGGTCGTCATCGCGACGGTGCCGGCAACGGTCGAAGGGAATCTGCCCACGGTCGCCTTGGTAGCTCACATGGATACCTCGCCCGAGGCACCCAGTGAATCGGTCAATCCTCAGGTCGTGCAATCTTACCCGGGAGGCGATTTGCCGTTGCCGCACGGGAACTCGATCACCGTGGACGGCTGTCCCGATTTGAAGGACATGGTCGGACAAACGTTGGTGACGACGGATGGTTCAACGCTGCTAGGTGGTGACGACAAAGCCGGTGTCGCGATCATCATGGAATTGGCGCAAACGCTGGTCGAGAATCCATCGCTCGCGCACGGTCCGGTTCGCGTGGTGATGACCTGCGACGAGGAAGTGGGACGTGGAACCGAAAAGCTTGATTTGGAGCGACTCGACGCGACGGTGGCTTACACGATTGATGGGGGCGGGCATGGTGTGATCGATGTCGAAACCTTTTCGGCCGATGCCATGACGTTGATTTTTCAAGGTCACAACATTCATCCCGCCATCGCAAAGGGGCGGATGGTTAACTCGCTTCGTGCCGCGAGTGATTTCGCGGCGTCACTTCCGCGGGACAATCAGACTCCGGAAACCACAGACGGGCGTGAAGGATTCATTCACTTGCACGATATCGTCGGCGGTGTGGGGCAAACTCGCGTGGAGTTGATTCTTCGGTCCTTTGATAGCGAGCAATTGGACACCTATTCCGAGACCGTCACCAAACTGGCTCACGATGCGGTGGCCGCGTGGCCTGGAATGAAAGTGGACATCACCCGGCGTCGGCAATATCGCAACCTAGGTGATGGATTGGCGAAGTTGCCAGAATCGATCTCGTTGGCGGAAGAGGCGTTCACGAAGATCGGTGTTGATTCGAAACAAGCGATCATTCGCGGCGGGACGGACGGAAGCCAACTGACCGAGATGGGGCTGCCGACTCCTAATCTTTCTAGCGGGCAACACAACATCCACAGCGTGTTGGAATTCGCGAATTTGGATGAGATGGTTTTGGCGACGAAGCATTTGGTCGAACTGCTGCAACTGTGGAGCGAGAAACGTTGCTGAGCCAAATGAGTTGATTGGTTCAGTGTTGCTCGACGAAATGGATCGTCCACGATTGGACGTCCGGTTCATCCATCAAGAACGAGTGGAGCACAGGGACTTCGTGAACCGTTTCGGCACCGTTGAGCTTGGCTTCTTCCAAGCTGACAACAAAGTCGCCCTTGCCATCCACCAACGGATTCGCGACCGGTGTTTTCACGTTGCCCGCCACGATCGCGAATGGAAAGTCGGGCGTTGCCAATTTGGATTCGACTTCCACCCAGCGTGAACCCAATTCCATGGCTCCAGGGCCGGCCACCAAGCCGAACACACCGGTTGGTCCCAAGCGACGAGCAATGGCGGCGCCGTGGTTGGGTGGCCCAAGCATGACCATCGAGCGAAATCGCGGCAGCAAGTTCTTAGGGTCTCCATTGGCTTGCAGATCGCCGATCAGATGACGCGTCACGATGTTGCCCATGCTGTGACCTACAAAGGCGAATTCGGCTTCGGGGGATTGGCTCTCGAGGACTTCTCTCAGTGCTGTTGCTGACTCGGCGAGCGATCCACGAGTGCTGGCGTAACCAAATCGGATGGTCTGGTCGAAGCCAGCGTCATGGAATTGAGATTCCAGTGACTTCATGCAGTGGTCCGTTCGCATCAATCCGTGCAGCAGAACAACCACGGGCCGATCGCTCGGGGCGGGAGCGGCGGGTTCAATCGCGTCGAGGGCGGTTTGCACGTCGCTGCGGCTTCCCCAAGCTCGGCGGACATTCTTTGGGTCCAACAGTCGCCAGTGCTTGGTCAGTGCGTTTTGTTGAATTCGGTATCCTCGACGGTGCAAGTGATCGGTCCAAAGCTGAGCCCCACCCATGGTGGGAAGCGGGACGTTGATGTTCTGTGCCATGGTCGTGCTCGTAGAAAATCCGGTCCATCGATGCAGCCCAGCAATCCCGAACACCGTCAGTGCACCGGCCACTGCGACTCGGCGAGTCTTTTGACTCGTCAACCACTTTTTGATCGTTGTTTTAGCGTACAGCGAAGTTCGTTGAAGGAAATTCATGAGAGTGTCTGGCTGAGAGAGCTGAGATTGGGCTGCTTCTAAACCAGTGACCGTCGACTCCGAATCGCTGCGCAGTGAACGGTGCTTTTTGGGGATTTTTCTTCGTCGGCTTTCACCAACCAAGACATTCGGCCTACATCGCCAACAGTGAACGCGTCCATTGGAGGCACAATTCGCGGTTCAAGGTGGGGCTGGTTTGCAGCGGGCATCCGATCCGACGAAGCGTTTCTGCCCAGAACGGGACCTCCGCTTCCGGTGGAAGTGGAATCAGCACGCGGAGTAAACGCGGGGGACCATCTTTGCGAAGCCGAACTGCGGGAGGTTGCGTTTGGTTGGAAATGGCGACACCGGCAAAGACATTTTCGGTCGAAAGCGATGCTGCTAATGCCATTGAGTCGGCGGGGTTGTCTTCCTCTGACATCGTGAAGGCACCACCACCAATCAGGGCAACGGAAGAGGCATTGGAATCAAAACGCTTCAACGAAGCGGCGGTTAGTTTGGAAATCGCATCGATCTCGGTCGGACGCCATTGTTCATCCGATTCACTGCAGATCACGCAAACCGCGACGGATCTCTGGCGAGTGATTTCTTTCCATGATTCGAGTATTTTGGCCGGATCGCGATCTTTGGGTGGCACCAACAAAACCGCCAAAGGCACGGCGGCGTTTTCGGACGAGTCAGCCGCGTCGGCGTCAACGGTTCGTTTCGGGAACCAGAGTGCAGCTGCGTTGGTGATGTCGGGCAGCTGCAGCGTTTCTGTCTCCCAGGTTTCGGTCGCATCGGAGGTCTGCTTTTCCAGTTGCAGCCGTGTCAAGGATCCGTCGAGCAAGATTGGTTTTACATCGACCGTCTTGGTTTCGCCTTCGCGAAGAAGTTGGAAGTTGATTGGTTGGTCAGGCTCTGACGCCCACACACGTTGACGGAGCGTGCTGAGGTCGTTGATCGCGGATCCATCCATCTCGAGCAAGGTGTCGTTCGTTTGGAAAATTCCATCGGCCGGAGATCCCTTTAGCGTTCCGGTCACGACGACCTCGACCGTACTCACGCTACTAGGTTCCGAATCGGAGTCGGCGGTCGAAGCTTCGGGAATCTCGTCAGCGGCGGCCTTTTCGGTCGCCAGCAAGCCAATGAACTGAGGCTGCAGCGGAGGAATCGAAGCGATCATGGTGGCTTGCGTCGTTTGGACTTCGCCCTCACGTTCATATTCAATCGTGATCTCTTCGCCGGCATCAAAGGGACCAAGTGCCAGTTTGATTTCTTGACGACGGCGGACGGGCTTTCCACCGATACTCTTCAACACATCGCCAACCCGCAAACCGGCTTTGTCAGCAGGCGAACGTTTGCGGACAACGCTGAGCCGGGTTCCGTCGGCGTACGGATCGGAACCTGCGATCACGAAGCCGAGGACTCCGGGCTGGATCGTTTCACCGTTTTTCAATCGATCGAGTTTCGTTGAAATGATGCTGCTGGGAACTGCGAAAGCGATGCCCGAGTCGTACCAAGCCGTTGGGTCTTCCGCCCCGCCTTCGCCGACCGCCGGAATCACTACGCCGCGGAATCGCCCTTTCAAGTCCAACAGTGGACCGCCGTAGAAGGCTGGTGAAATCCTGGCGTCCGTTTGCAGCGACGTGCCGTCCAAACGACCGGTGGCAGACAGAATTCCCGTGCTGACCATCGGCGTGTTCGACTCGCCGTATCTGGCAACGGCGATCAAAGTCTCGCCAATGCGATCTTCGGTCGGTTCGGAATTCGCGAAAGTTACAGGTGTCCACGACGCATCCGTTGCTGCAACTTTCAGCAGCACGAGGTCACGGTGTTCATCTCGCGCGACAATCGAAGCTGGGTAACGTTGTCCATCCGGAGCGATCACGATGATGCTGGCAGAATTGCTCTTCGTCACCCACGACGAGGCAAGGATGTGTCCATCCGCATCGACCACGACGCCGGACGTCGGGGCGTCTTGACGGACTTCTCCATCAGCCTGCATCACGCCGATTACCTCAATGGTCACGACCGAGTTCAGCGTTTCGCTCGCGATTTTCCGGACCGCTTTCGCGAGAGTGCGTTGGTACTGAGACGCGGTTGGATCTTGCGTGAACGCGGCAGGGGAAAACAGCGGCAAAATGCAGCATAGGAGTAGCACTCTCGTTGTAAAGCGGCTGAGCCACTCGTCTTTCAATCGCTGGCGAACAAGCTGAGATTGCTCAGAGGCGATGGGATCGTTCTGCATGCGAGATGAACAACAGAAATGTGCGTTGGTTGTGGAAATCAATCTCATGGTCGCACCACTCGCTCAAGGATCTCATTACCGCGTTGCACGATGAGCGTGACAGAATCGCGTCGATCAATTCGCCGAAGTTGGTCACGAAGTGCACGTTGATGAGCGACTCTTCGTCCATTGATCAAAACGATCAAGTCATCGGGACGCAGGTCCACTTTGGATGCCGATGAACCGGTCTGAATGAAGTCAATGTACGCGGGTGTGTTTTCAAGGACATCGGGAATGAGTCCAATCCCCAAACTGTCCGGCGAATGAGATTTCTCCCGAGCAAGCAGTGGATCACTCTCGTCAGGCAAGGTGGTTTTCCGCCCAGCAATGATGTCACCGATGGGTTTTTTGAGAACGCTCGCCGGGATGGCGTAGTTCAACCAGACGCCGGTTTTTCGGTCTCGCAGTTCTTTGCCTAACATCCCCAAGATCGCTCCGTTGGGATCGACCAACGCGCCGCCCGCGGCACCAGGGTTGTTGGCCACCAGATCGAGCAGCAAGACTTCTCCGCGATATGGCGTTTGGAAGGTGCCTCGTCGAGCATCCAAGTTCGTTCTTGCCGCGACACGCCCCTGCATGACGCTTGCGGTTTCATTGCCAGTGGCGATACCGAAGAGGTTGCTCACCGCCAAAACGGGATCACCCCAATTCAGATCTTCCTGGTCAGAAAACGTGAAGAAAGGCAGCCCATCGGCCTCCACTTTCAGCACTGCCAACTCCAGTGAAGGTTCGAATCCGACAATGGTTGATTCAAATCTGCGTCCATCGTGCAGTATCACCACAGGATCCACGTCCAAGACGTAGCTCCATGCGGTCGCGATGTGGCCCGCGGGGGAAACCAGAAAGCCACTTTGGTAGGCTTCCAAGCCGGACAACCCGCCCGCCCCGTAGATCTTGACCATCTTCGGTTGAACTTGGTCCGAGGGTCTTGCCATTGACGGCTGAGCATGAGCCGTGACGTGACATTGCAACGCAATCAGCAAGAAAACCATGATGAAGGGCGAGCGAACAGGGGAGAACTTGCGACGGTTGGTCGCGTTTGGTTTGGAGTTCATGCTCATGCCCCTTCGTCAGAATTGTCGGCTGAGTTTTCGTTCGATTGCATTTGCCAATCGGTGATTTCTAAGGACAAGACGGTGGTCAGTCCGTAGCGCAGTTGAAGGCGGTGCGGTAGCTGGTCTTCCTTCGATTCAAACCAAAGTTCAGCGGGGTCTGTATCCGTGCCGGCCACGGCTTCAATGACTTCGAGTCGTCCCGTTTCTGGATGCTGTAAGAAGCGATGTTCCAAATCAGCGTGAACGGCAACGGTCACATCTCGCAGCGGTCGTTCGCCGGCCAGCGGCATGGTGCCCCAGTAGTATGTCTCACCAAATTTGTCCGGTCCCAAATTCAGCATTCGCTGCAGTGCATGCAAACATGCCAATATTCCCGCGTCACGTTGTTCATCGACGACTCGAAGCAGTTCGTCGCCGCGCGTTAAGCGTTCCGATTCGTCGCCGATTATCAGTTCATAGCCATCGTTGGAAAGCAGCAATTCAAATTTCGAAGCGGTCTGATCCGCCGTCACCGGGATGGTCTGGCCTGATAACTTCCAGCTTGATTGGCCTGCGTCTTGTCCGGGGAACTTGTTTCTCAAGCGATTGATGAAGCCATCCTGCTTCAAACGATTGTAGAAGTAGTTGGCATAGCCTTCGCGAATTTCAATGCGTTTGGCGGTCTCATCTGGAATGGGATCTCCCGCCGCATCTCGCATGACTTCTTTGCGAGCGTCTTCCTTCGTGTCTGAGGGCTCCTCGCGATCGGAATCCGGTGTCTGTTTGTTTTGCGGGTTAGGAGTGTCACCTCGTTCGCTATCGGGACCGATCGGCTTGGGCGGAGCGGGGGGCGGAGGTGGCAAAGCCGATTTCATTTTCTGAAGCAGTTCCGAGCCGCGGTGAACGCTCGCCAATCGAACCAGGGTTTCAATGCTTTGTCCCTCTTGGCGATACGTGATGGGGATCCGCCAAGATGCGGGAAATGTTGCAAGAAGGTTTTGAACATCGTTTGCGGTTTGAATGACTTGTCCATCGATTTCGATGATCTCGTCGCCGTATCGAAGCCCGCGACGATAGGCGTCACTGGAACTTAAAATGTTGGTGACACGAACGCTGCCGTCTTCGTCGGTGCCCACGGTAGCACCCAAGGTGGCGTGATCAACGATACGTCCGCTGAACAAACATCCCAAGAAGTTTTGAGCTTGGTCGCCGGATATCGCATAGCCCACGCCAACGTTCACCCGTCCGCGTTTTTCAAAGGATGCGCGTCCGATGACTCCGATCAAATCGCCCTGGTTGTCATAAAGAGGCCCACCTGAGTTTCCTGGGTTGATCGACGCATCCGTTTGAAAGCAGTTGCCGTATTCCAGCAGAGTTCCTGAGGGGTACTGGTAACGTCGAACGCCACTGATGATCCCCGCAGTGACCGTGGGTTGCAGGTTGGTCGCCAGAAGGAACGGATTGCCGATCGCGAAGCACCAATCGCCGACTTGCACTCGACGGCTTGGGACGAATTTTGCGGTCGAGAAATCGTTTCGCCCCAGCAGTTGAATGAGTGCTAAGTCGCCCACAGGATCAATGCCAACCACGACCGCGTCGTACACCTTGCCATCCGCCAAGCCGCATCGCATGTAGGTTCCCGCGGGGCTGCTGACGTGAAAGTTGGTCAGTGCGTATCCTTCCGGCGAGATCAATACGCCGCTACCACCACCACCGCCACCGGGGACAAAGACCATCACGGTGGACTGCTTTGCTTTGGCGATGCCTTCGACGCGAGCCGACTCGAATTCTTCGATCCATCGCTGCTCTTGTTCTGTTAACGCGTTGGAATCATCCGCTTGTGTTGCCCCGGGCAATATTGCGAGGCAAGCGATAACGATTCGCGAAAGTGCGGAACCGAAGCAGCGAAGAAGCATGGCGAATCGTGAAGCATGAAGGATCAAAGGCGATGGCAGCGTGCCAAGTCAAAAAGGGGACTCTTCATTTTAACAAACGGGCACCCAACCACTCGACACGATGTCCCAATGAATTGCCGAGGTCGCTGTCCGAGTTCGTCTCCGTTTCCGGCAACGTAGTTCGCAAGGTCACCTGACGATGATTTTCCATCGGGAGAGCGAAACCGATGGGCTCTCGATCAGTCAGTTCCTTTGTCCAAACCACCTGGTCATCGAGCAGCACGGAGACGACCACGGGAGTGAACTCATCCACCTCATCAGCGATGCGAACCGCCGCGACGAGTTGTTGGTAACCCTCTGGAATTCGGACCACATGTTCGGACTGAAATTGGGTAACGACGTTCTTCTCCATCGGTTCGGCACCGAACCAAGTAGATGCCAGGTCATCACCCACCAAACGGTTCACCGCGACGGAAGCACTCGAGCGAGCCACCTCGGCCTCGCTCAAGTAAAGGATGCCGCCGGAAAACTGAAGCGACATCACCTGCGACATCGGGATCGAATGCGACAGATTGGATTCGAGCGAAAATGTCAAAGCGTTGGTTTTCGAATCCCAAGCAACCGAATCCGCCAACCACTCCGAGCCCCATTGATCATTGACGCGGATCGACTTTTGAGGCCGATCCCCCGGGGTGTTTGAGAAGATGACTCCCTCAAGTTTCGACAGGGGAGCTTCTACCACATTGCCGCCCAAATCGAACGAAACGGATTCACGGGTGATGCCGAGAATGGTTCCTTCAATCGCGTCGAGCGAGTCGCCCTCGCGGCGGATCACCAAACGGTCTCGTCGTTGCGGTTCTTCGATCAATCCCATCCACGTCGGATCGGTACCAGGGCTGGCGGCTCGGAATCGAACGGAACGAACGGTTTTGATTGGAACCGAAAGTTCCGGCTGACCAACCGACCGGATCAAGAGCGATTCGGATTCCATGGAAGCAACGGCGGCTGCAATCACAGATCCGCCAGCAAGTGACACTCGGGTGGGAGGGCTGGTCCGGGCGATGGTGTCGAGCTGGATGCTCGCGAGTTCGGTGAGCTCCAGTGAGAGTGCATTGTCTCCGGAAAGGCCGACTTCCACTTTCGAACCTGAAAGCTGTTGCAACTGTCCTGACTGAGTGTCCCCTTCGATCGTCTCAATTTGGACATTGAGGCCGGATTGTTGGTTGGAGCGGTTTTCTTGAGCTTGAACGAGCGAGTGTTGCCACGACGCGTTCAGCATGATCCACGTAACTGCAATCGTGATCAGAGTTTGAACGTGCAGGTGCCGAAGCGTGCGATTCATTTCATCAACCGGTTCGCGGAAATCCATTCGGAGGCAACGTCGAGGAAAACGTTCCGTACCAGAATACCCACCTTCGCCAACCGAAAGCAGGTCAAACTCAGTGTTTCGGATCTCCGAAGTGCACGCGTGAGCACTTCCGCGTGGGACTGCGGTTCGCGGGTCTTCACGGAATCTTGGTCGTTTTTGATCCTTGCCGCCCTGCGAATTGGGCGCTAACATGGTAGCGACTTGAGGCTTCAAAGGCTGCTTGCGTGAATTGAGTTTGCGTTGAAGCGGAGTTGTGGTTACTATTTTCACTGTCAGAACGGATTTAGCCAGCAGGCGGCTGGGAGAAGAAAGGTTAACCATGTCCATTCGATTCAATCAATCCTGCCCCACTTGTGGGCGGCGGATCGATGTTCGTGCATCGTTACTTGGATGTACCGTTGCGTGCCAACATTGTGGAGCCGAATTTACCGCCAGCGTGAACGGAACCGCTCAGCCAACTGAGTGCTCCGACGAGTTGCTGGACAGGGTGGAGGCTGCCATTCGCCGTGCCGAGACCGCCGCCACCAAGAGCGACGTAGCACGACCGATCGTTTCGCCGACCAGTCGGTGAGTGGACGGTTGGTTGTTGGCAAGTGCGCGATCGCCTTCGTGAGATGTGACACTCCATCGGTCACTGACGAGCCGATTTTCTGCAATGGCGACCGGTGCTGTTGAAAGGAAGGCATCCATCCAGCCAAACATCTTTCAACCCTGCACCTTGTCAGCTCACTTCGGCTGAGCCGCTTTGGCTTTGACTGCGGGAGGTGATACTCCGGCGGCGGGATTGCTTGGTGGTTGTGTCACGCCAACACCCTGAGCGGATTTGGCCGTTTCCAAGACGTTTTCGAGGTCCGTCTGAGTCGGATTGTCAGTGATTTCAATATCGAGTTCCGCGGCCAACGATTGCTTTTGGGTGGACTCCTCTTCCAATTCGTCGCGTCGTTTGGGTTCGATCGTCGACTGAATCTGGATCGCTTTTTTGCCTTTGAATGCCCCCGCGATGGCGGCGAACTTGGGAACGTCTTGCACGGATAGCTCCAGCGGAGCGCTGGCTTCTTGTTCGGTTGTGATGATGTCACCGACGGCCAGTTCCAACAGATCGCTGGTTCGAATTTTGGAGCGGGCCAGTGTGACGACGACGTCGACGGGTGCCGCATCAATGCTGTCGGCAATGCGTCGGCGAGTCTGTTTCGTCGGATTGGTTTTGCCGTAGCCGACCCAACCGTTACGAGACAGTTTCGCGTTGTATTTCTCAATGGAATTGAACGGGATGCAGAGGTTCATCATGCCTCGGTTTTTGCCCAGCAAGACCTCAAATCCCACCAAAATCGCGACTTCGTTGGGAGGCACGATTTGGGCCAACTGTGGGTTGCTTTCCGTGGTGTGGATCGTCGGTTCCAAGTGGATCACGTTCTCCCAAGCGGGCACGATTTGCTCGAGGAAAAGATCCACCACGCGGCACATGAGTCGGGTTTCGATCTCTGTGAGCGGGCGGCGAATGGTTTCGCCAGGAACCGGATCGCCGCCGAGCATTCGGTCGATGATGGCGTAGGCCAAGCCGGGGGCGATGTCCAGAACCCAGTGGCCTTCCAGCGGCAATGGTTTGATCACGTTGAAACAGCTGGGGTTGTCCAAGCTGAAGACGAACTCGCTGTAGGTCAGCTGGTCAACGCTGAGTAATTTGACCTCGATCATCGTCCGGAGCAGTCCGGAGATCGATGCGCCAAAATTCCGGGCGATGGATTCATGCAACGAATGCATCGCCCGCATTTGGTCCTTGCCAACCCGCTCAGGACGCTTGAAATCGTACGCGGTCACCC
The DNA here is from genome assembly GCF_020966775.1 of Rhodopirellula halodulae. Classification (NCBI taxonomy): domain Bacteria; kingdom Pseudomonadati; phylum Planctomycetota; class Planctomycetia; order Pirellulales; family Pirellulaceae; genus Rhodopirellula; species Rhodopirellula halodulae. Next base: position 1,086,281 of record NZ_JAJKFV010000029.1, read on the forward strand.
GGGCGCCGCTGGGGACTCCGGGCGAATAGGGTTTCGCGTCCGTGGGATGAGCCGATCCAACCATTGGCGTCGGCGACGGCGATGGAGAAGCGGGCGGAGGCGGGGACGCCGAGCCCACGGTTTCGGTTGGGTCGGGAGCGGCTGAGTCGTTCGTTTCTGCGGGTGGATCGGGAGTATCCGAATCCAAATTGGCCGATTCCATGGCCTTGAGCAGATTCTCGACTTGATTTTGACTCAGTGATTCGTTGGACATCGTGTCCTCAGCCTCTTATGTGACCGTTCCCACGTACGATGTACTTGTAGCTGGTCAGTTCCCGCAACCCGCATGGGCCCCTGGCGTGAAACTTATCGGTAGAAATTCCGATTTCGGCTCCTAAACCGAACATTCCGCCGTCATTGAAGCGAGTGCTGGCATTCACCATCACTGCGGAACTGTCCACCAATGCCGTGAAGCGATCGGCGGCGGCGATTTGGCTGGTCACGATTGCGTCCGTGTGTCCGGAGCCATAGTGATTGATGTGTTCCGCAGCTTTTTCCAACGAATCAACCACCGCGACGCTGATTTGCGGGCCGAGGAATTCGGCTCCGAAGTCGGATTCGGTCGCTGGGACGCCGTCTGGGATAAAAGCGGCTGCCCGTTCGTCCACCCGCATTTCCACACCTCGACCGGTCAAACGTTCGGCTATGGCGGGAAGTGCATCTTTGGCGATCGATTCATGCACTAGCAAGGATTCGCAGGCATTGCAGACGCCCATTCGCTGGCATTTCGCGTTCTCGATGATGTTCACCGCCATTTCGATGTCCGCCGATTCATCGACATAGACGTGGCAGTTTCCGTCGTAATGCTTGATCACCGGCATCGTGGCTTCGGCGGCGACTCGCCGAATCAGGTTCTCGCCTCCGCGAGGAATCGTCACATCAATGGAATCGGAGAGCTTGAGGAAGTGGCCGACAGCGGCCCGATCAGTCGTCCCGACTAATTGCACGGCGTCGTTGGGAATGCCGACGCTTTTTGCAACTTCGTGCATCACATCGACAATGGCGCGGCTGCTGTGCATGGCTTCTTTTCCGCCACGCAAAATGACAGCGTTGCCGCTCTTCACGCAAATTCCCGCCGCGTCCGCGGTCACATTGGGACGGCTTTCGTAGATAAAGAACACCACGCCCAAAGGCACGCGGCGTTTTTCAATTTGCATTCCGCCTGGACGTGTGAAGCCGTCCAAGACTTCTCCGATCGGGTCCTTTAGAGCCGCGATTTCACGTAGTCCTGTCGCGATCCCATCAATTCGATCGCGATCGAGTTTCAAGCGATCCACCTGAGCGTCGGTGAGACCGTATTTCGGAGCGTGTTCAAGATCGAGTTGATTAGCTGCCACGATCTTGTCGGTGGCGTTGACCAAAGCGTCAGCGGATTCGATCAGCCATTGGTCCTTGAGCGTGGTGTCCAACGTTCCAAGGACGCGAGACGCAGCTTTGGCACGACGGGCAACGTCCGCGCACTGAGCGGCGAGGTCGTCGCTGGATTGACTTTGAACGGTGGTGTCGGTCGTTGTGGCGGTCGACATGGGAACCTATGGGTTCAGGTTTCGTTTGCAGAGATCGTCATACGAAAACCGGCTGAGTTCGGGAATTTCCCCAACTCAGCCGGCAGGTTTCATTGTCTGGCATTGTCTCGTGAAGGTCAACGTCAACGAGACACTCGGCCAAACGAGACACTGGGCCATTCAGGTCCGAATCAAAGCAGTTTGGCCATCGCCGCATCGACGGCGGATTGCAAGTCCTTGCCTCGATCTTCGCCGGAGGATTCTGAACCCTCACCGTCGGAATTTGCCGTGGCGATGCTGTTCAGGACATCGTCGCCGAGGTTGGAGTTCGCACCGGAAACCAACTTTTCGTTCTCCGAAAGGATCTCGAACAGTGGCTCACCCGCGGCGGGATCCGAACCCGTTGAGGTCGACAATCCTGTCTGGGCAGTGACCGTTGATGCTGCGGAAGTTGCCACGATGGACTCGCCGGCCGGTTCGCCATTGCCGCTGGCATCGCGACGGTTCAGTTCGTTGATGACTTGAAGTGCATCCAGCGAACTGATGCGAAGGTCACCGCTGACATCGTAGTAACGTCCAGGTTGCGAAGCGTCTGGCCGACCGTTGTCACCCTGAGTCACCACGAGATCTTCTGACACCGTTGGGGTGTAGTCCGCAGGGAAGGACGAGAATCGGTTCAAGTGGTTGATGATCAGCAAAGCGTCCAAAGCGGAAACTTGGCCATCGTCGTTTACGTCGGTGTTCAAGTCAGGGTTTTGCAGGCGGCTGGTTACCACTTGCAAGGTGACCGTTGCCAAACCACTTCGTCGTCCTTCCTGATCAGCGATCGAGTAGTCAAACGTATCGCGTCCGGTGTAACCCGTTGCAGGGATATAACGCAGGGTCCCATCACCAACATTTTGGATCTCACCCGCCAGTGGTTGGCGTTCGATCTGAACGGAACTGAAGTCCAGCCCATCCGCATCTTCAAAGTTGTTGGCGATGTTGATGATGATGGATTCGTTCAGGAATCCGGTGCGAACGGTATCCGTTCCCGCCGGTGCAGCGTTCGGACTGATGGTGACCGTTTCTTCCGCGCTGAACGTTCCTTGATCGTCCGCCACGATGTAACGGAATTCGTCGTTGCCCGGGAAGTTCGTGAACGGCGTGTACGTGATCGTTCCCGCATTCGGGTCAATGGTCACGCTACCGAACGCCGGTTGCTTGGTCACCGTCAACGAAGCCGGGTTGATGGACCCGTCCACATCGACATCGTTGTCCAAGACTCGGATGACGGTGCTTCCAGGGCTTTGCAACGTTGGCACATCGGGTTCTGTGACCGGACCGTCGTTGACGCCCGAGACACTCGCTGAAACCAAAACGGAATTGCTGGTTCGAATCGGAGTCGCTGCGGCACCGGCGCGGTCCGCGACGGCGTAAGCGAACGAATCATTCAGCGGTGCCGAGTTTGGCGTCAGTGCTTGCAATTCAGCGGATACGGTCGGATCGTAAGTGATCGTTTGTGTCACCGGGTCATAAGTGACCAACGCCCCACGCAACGAGAATTGCGGTGAGTTCATCACGATCTGCAACTCGTCAGGATTCGCGTCGTTGAGGTCAACATCCGCGTCGTTGGCGAGCAACTCAGCAGCCGAAATGACTCGGATCGTGTCTTCGTTGGTGCTGAAGAAGTCAGGTGCAGGAGCGGGGAAATCGTTCACGGGTTGGATGTTGATCCGCAACGTGACCGGAGCACCCGCCAAGCCTTCGCTGTCGCGAGCAACCACTTGCAGATCCACTTGGCCGTTGGCATTCGATGCTGGAGTGAAGCTGAGAATGCCGTTTGGCGAGATCTGAGGTTGTCCCGTTTCGGTGAACAAATCCGCGTCCTCGGGGTTCACGGTCGTGACCTCGAACGTGACGGACTGAGTGGATTCATCAATCGGACCAGGCGAGATATTCGTGGCCCATTGAGTGGTAAACGGCCCACGATCCTCTTGCACCTGAACCGTTGGTCCAGCGGTGAAGGTTGGTGCGTCGTTGACCGGATCCACCGTGATGGTGAAGGTGCGAATGGTCGACGCGTTGATGTCACCGTTGCCGCTGTCGTTCGGTCCTTCGTCGAACAGTTGCACGGTGAAGGTGGCCGAACCGTTGAGGTTCTCGGCGGTGGTGTACATCAACGTCGCATTGCCATCGGCGTCAATCGATGCCGTCGGCGGGCTGACGAACAGCTCAGGGTTGTTGGAGGTCTGAATGATCTCGAAACGCAGCGGCTGTCCATTGCCATCGCCGATTTCATCATTGGCACCGGGAGGTCCGGCTTGCACGTTGGTCGCCCAGTTCTCAATCACGACGCTTCCGTTTCCGCCACCGTCGTTTTGGTCTTCGTCGCTGGTGACATCGCCCGCACCACTAAACTGCGGTGCATCGTTGACAGCGAAGACTTCGAAAGTGACCGTTCCCGAAGCGATGCGAGGCTCATCAATCGGAACGCCGTTGTTACCAACCGGGACGGTGACACCATCGTCGGTGACCGTGTAGATGAAGCTGTCGGTTCCAACAAAGTTCGCACGCGGCGTGTACTGGAATCGAGTGATCTCGCCGTTCTCTCGGATCGGCGTGAGTGTTCCACCCTCGGCCGTGGTCACCGGGGTTGGCGTGGTCAACGAGAGCGATTGGTTGCCACCTGGCGTGTTGTCCGCTGCCTCGTTGTCCGGACCGACATCGAAGACATCGAGCAAGCCTGGAGAAGTTCCATCGCCAGTGACCAAGACATCGAAGGTGCCGTCTTCCGACAACGAGAAATTCAACGGATTCGATCCGGCAGTGCTGAATTCATCTTTGATCGTTGGACGATCGTTCACTGGTTGCACATCGATGGTCAACGTGACCGGCAAAGACGATCGCAAGTCACCGCGGGTGCTGTTCTCTTGCTCGTTGGATCCAGGCAAGATTTCAGTCAACACGACTTCGAATTCGAAGGTGCCAAACACGTCGGCTTGTGGCTGGAAGGTCAACACACCGGTGTTGCTGATCTCTGGGCCTTGGATGAAGAAGTCTTGCAACTCGTCGTCCAGGAAGGACAGCGTTTTTACGGTGAATTGGACTTCTTGTCCGTTGATGAAATCGACTTCATCGAACGCACTCAGTGGTGGGCCCGCCGCGATTCCAACGGCGAAGTTGTTGATCCGTTGAGGAGCTCCATCTTCGGCGACTTCGTATTGCAGCGTGTTGGCAACGAACTGAGGTCGATCGTTGACGGGGTTGAGATTCAACTGAACGATCGAAGTCGAGCGACGTCGGTCCTGGATCAGTGTTCCCGTGTCGGTCGAGTAGGTCTCGCCATCACCTGGGAAGTCATCACGAACTTCAAACTCGAACGAGTCAAACGGGTTGCTCGGATCGACCGTGTTGTTGAAGTCCACCGGAGGCGTGTAGTTCAAGCCGATCAGCTGATTGCCTTCGAACCTCGGCGTCAGGGTTCCACCCAACGCGGTGCGGTCCGGGAAGTCGAACAGCTCGAGTTGTTGTGGTCCGCCGATTGGGAAGCCGACGTTCAACGATTGGGCTTCGTTGTCCGCACCCACCGTGTAGATGTCCAACAGACCAATGCGTTGGTAGGAACCAACTTGCACCAAGGCTTCTGGAATCGCGCGGCTAAGCGGAATGAAGTAGTTGCCCGTTGTGACCGCGTTGGCCGGATCGCTGCTGCCGGTTGGCTGCGTGTTGTCTTCGCGAAGCGTGTACTGAATCACGGCTTGGTCGTTGAAACCGTCGCCGTCCGTGTCGGTGATTCCGCTGATCGCATAGGCTTCATCCGGATCGTTCGGCACCGAATCACCGGTCAGTCCGTCGCGAATGCGAGGAGCATCGTTGACCGGACGCACGTTGACCGTGAAGGTGGTCGCCGGAATTTGCGAAGGAGCGATGCCGCTTTCGACTGGATACAGCTCGAACGTGGCCTGACCAACCTTGTCGGGGTTGGGAGCCACGGTCAGCGACGCTTCGGTTTCACCGCCCACGTAGTTCACCACAGGCAAGCCATTGAGCACACCGTTGGGGTCGGCGACCAAGCGGACTTCGAACCCGGTGACGATTTGTGCCAGCAGTTCGTCGGATGCCGTCGATGTGGCCGAGAAGATTTCGGTCAGGAAACCAGGGACGGTCGTGGTCGACAGGTCATCGCGTTCCAACACATCGACCGTGTTCAGATCGTTGTTGAAGACCGGAGGGTCGTTCACTGGATCCACGGTGATGGTGATGGTGCCAGCCGCGATGGACTGACGAATGTCACCCACGTCTTGTCGCGTTTGAGCGGGCGAATCGATGCGGGTGAAGGCATCGTCTTCGATCGTGTAGAGCAACAATTCACGCGAGGCAAACGGCAGTTCGCTGTTGTAGTTTTCCGCCGGATCAAACGTGACGCCACTGAAGTAGCGGCGGTCTTGTCCATTGACCTGAACGGTTTCCACGGTGAACGTGTAGGCTCCGCCGGCATCGCTGTCGATCGTGGCCGTTGTGGCTCCAGCGGGAACCGAGTTGATGTTGATCGCATTCCCGTTAGGAGTCGAGAACGAGATGATTCGGAGCGATTGTTCGTTCTCGTTGAACGGTGCCCCCAATCGGTTGTCGAACATGCCGCTTGCGTCGGCCAGTTCACCCATTCGGATCGCCGAGATCAACTGCAGCGAGACCAGTGATTGGCCGCTTGGAGTTCCCAGTGCACCGGTATCCGCCAATGCGGCGACGCCTTGAGCACGCAATTGTTCTTGCAGTGTCGTTGCAACGGTATCGGCTGAATCACCGACCGTGAACGGAACGATCACATCAGCACCCGCCGAAGGTTGTCCCGAAAGACTGAATTCGACGACATGAACCACGCCAGCCACATCCGAGATCGTGAACCGTTCGCCGTCGATCAAACGGTCGCCGGCTGGAACCAGAATATTGGTTCCATTCAGTGTGATACTGGTCGGCGACAAGGATCGCGACAGGGTATCCGAAGTTCGCAGGGTGACCATGTTGCCGTTGGCGAAAGCACCGATGTCCAGCGAACGCAGGACCGCGGCCAAATCGGTCGCGACGTCATCAATGGATCCGGCTGGATCGTATTGTACGACCGCGTCATTGCCTGCACTGAGGTTGCCAGTGGTGTTTAGCTCGATCCGACGAACCACGTTGTTCTCGTCAGTCAGGCTGAACGATTGACCGCTGACCAAATCACCGATCACTGGCAAGACAATGTCGGTGCCGTTGAACGTGATCGCGGTTCCCGTCACATCGACCGAGGTGATGTCCACCAAATCAACTTGCCACGATGTCAGCGTCACCGGTGTGGCGGTGACGCCGCGGCTGGTTAAAGCGGCTTCCAAAGCGGCAGAGATTTGTGCTCGTGAATCGGAGGCAGTGTATTGCACGAGTACAGCATTTGGATCACTGAGCGTCGTTCCGGTGCGGAACTCGGCGACAACGGTGGTGCCATCGGTCAGTTCAACAATCAAGGCATCGCCGGACTGGATTCCGCTTCCGGCTGGAATGATGACATCGGAGCCATCTGGAACCAAACCGGTGCCCGCTCGGTTGACGCTGAGCTGAGCCACGTTGTCCATGCGGATGCGGAATTCTTGTTGCGTTCCCGCTGTCTCAACCGCACCGAAGCCAGCTTGTAACATCGCGTCCGACAGAGCGTTGGCAACTTCTTCGGCGGTGTCGGAGTCGCTGATCGATACAGCAATGCCATTGTTGATCAGTACCGATCCGGTCTTCGTGAAGACAAATCGTGATGGCGTTCCTGTGCTGTCGGTGAGTGTCACCACTTCACCGTCTTGGATCAGACGACCTTCTGGAACGGTGACGCGACCGGCAGCCGAGTCCACGACAACGGCGTTTTGACCCGCCACGAACGCCAGTTGACCGGCGTCTTCGAAGGTCACTGAATCTCCGTTGAGAGTTCCGCCGAATCCGACCGAGCGAAGCGTCAACTCCAATCGAGATGCCAGCACGTCTGCGGTTTCGCCATCAGTGAACTGGACAACCCGGTCGGTTCCAATCGATGGTGTTCCAGTGCTGTTGAATTCGATGACCACTCGACGACCATTCGCGGCCGTCAGGATCAACGTCTCACCTTCTCGCAACTGATCTGCGTCGGCCATCGTGACGCCAGCAGTGGTGGCCACGATCGCGGAAGGAGTCACGTTGACTCCGCTCAGGATTTGAACATCGCTCAGCGTCAACGCCGTGTCTTCCACGGTGCTCGCGAAGCGGTCGTACGCCACCGGTGCATCGTTGACAGGTTCGACGAAGATCGTTGCCGATTGCGTGATCGCGATTCCAGCCGGCGTGCGATTGCCACGATCCGTGTCATCGCTGACGTCGCCCACCGAGGTGTCTTCATTCACACCGCTATCGATTGCGGTGTAGGTGAATTCGATCTCGCCGTAGACGTTTGGAGCTGGCAGGAACGAGATCTCGTTGGTGTTGGTATCAAGGGTCAATGTCCCTTGAGTTGGATCCACCAGCGAAACACTGGTGACCATGACTGGTGCGTCATTGCCGTTGGCTCCATTGTTCTCGTCATCGGCACCAACGGGCCCAGCCATGTCGTTGCGGGTTAGGTAGGCCGTGGGGAAGACCAACAAGGTGTCTTCAGTTGGCGTTGGAACTGCTCCACCGAAGAAGCTGGTGTAATCCGTGTTCGGATCACCGTTTGCATCCGTCAAACCAACGTAGTCTTCGGCCAAGACTGGAGCGTCGTTTTGCGGGGTGACACGAATGCGTGCGACCGCGGGTTGCGAGATCGGCGAGATAGCGTCGAACTGATCGCGGACCCCGTTCCCGATTCCTAGCACATCGCGTTCGGGCTGAGTCAACGAATTGTTGAGGTTCGTCTCTAAGTCAGCCGGCAATTGCGAGATGCCGTTGTCGATCAATGTGAAGGTGAACGCGTCGACGGACAGACCACCGGCAACGGTGCCGTTGTCACTGTTGAAGTCTTCCGCTGGCGTGTACGTGATCTCTGTAATCCACTCATTCGTTGGATTGAAGAGAGCCGTTAATGTTCCGCCTTCTGGCGTCGGAGCGACGGCAAAGCGGTTGTCTTTGTTGATTGTCACACCACCGGCGGTGATCGAATGAACAAAGATGGTTTGGTTGTTCTCGTCCTGGACATCGGTGTCCGAACCAGGATTGAACTGAGCGTCCGCATCGGCAACCGCACCACGAATCAGATCGGATGCCGGGATGGTCAGCGGGTCGCCACCATTCGTGGCGGTCGCTTCCACCATGACGAACGATTGGTCCGTCGCACCGGGGGCATCATTCTCAGGAACGACATTGATCGTGACGGTGCCACAAACCGGAGGATCGCCAGGATCGACATCGCAATCGATGTTGCCCAGGTTCTGCTGGGTCGACAAACGGTAGGTAAACGTGTCGACGCCGTAGAAATCCGGGTTCGGGATGTAGCGGAAGCTGCCGTTCAGGTCATCGTCCGCATCGGTGTCGACCACCAATGTTCCGTTGGAAGGTTCATCGACCACGAAGTAGCGAACCGGCAACAACTGCCCGGCGCGGTTCGCGGGACTGATCAGCCCCTGCGATGCATCAACGCTGAGCGTCGCATCTTCGAACGCTGTGTAGGAACGTGGTTCTGGTTCAGGCAAAGGAATGGGCAAGACGGAGACCAGGTAGTCTTCAACTTCACCACCAATCGCAACGCCATCCGGACCGAGGTTGCCGGCATCGTTCACGCGGAATCGAGCCCATGTGTCGAATGGCAAGGTTCCCACGGACAGCGGCGTGGTGACGTTGACGATGTTGGTGCCAGTGGTCACAGGCACATTGGACAGAACGTGCTCGTCCTCATCAAAGGTTCCACTACGGTCGAAGTCGATCCAGCCATTCAGTAGACCGCCACCCACAACATCGACGGCGATGTCCGTGCCGGCTTCGTCGAATGGGTTGAGGAAGCCCAGAACCTGATCCGCGTTCAGCGATGTCAAGACTTGGCCACCAGCACCGGGTTCACCAAAGACGCGGTAGAAGTTCAGACCGTCGTCGAATCGAACGATCGAAACACCGTCTTCGTCGTCGATTGCACGAACTCGGATGCCTTCCGCATTGGTTGGGTGAGTCAACGCATCGACTCCGCCACCGGTGAAATCCAGTTGAGGCCGAATCGCGGTGAGCAATGCGATCTCGATTTCTCGCAGCGTGTTGTTCGTGTTGAACAAGACCGGAATGTTTCCGGGCGATGGGTTGGTTGCCGCGTCCAAAAGCTCGAACGTGAAGGTTTCCGTTCCGACCACCAGTTCGATGGTATCGCGGACCGTTGGCATCGCGGTGATTTCGATATCGATGATGTCCGTTCCCAAGGTGATCGAAACCGCTGCGGAAGCGGTGGATGCTGAGATCGGAATCGTGACATCATCGCCAATGACATCGTTGGTTGCCGAATTGGACGGTGTGCCATCGGCTTCGGTATCGATGCTCGCACCCAACTGGATGGAGCTGCCATCGTTAACGACCGCATGCCGCGCACCGTTTCCAGGAATGCTGCTATTCAGCGGGCTTTCGAGCAACGTGCCATAGCTTGCCGGTGCATCACCGAAGTCGAAGCGGACTTCTGGCATGATGATGGTGAATCGAGTCTCATCATTAATTCGCGTTTCTCGAACGGGATTGCCAGCGATATCAGAGACCGCGGGGATGCTCAGGCCGTTCGCATTAACCACGCCATCGCCGGTGAACTGCGCTGAGACCGAGTTGGCTCCATCGATCAGCAAGGTGCCTCCACCGGGAGCGAAAATTTCCAGGCCAAGGTTCGCGTTGAGGATCGTTCGTTGCAACGTTGCCGCAACCGACGCTTCGCTGAAGTTTGCGGACGGCAAGAAGTCAACCGGAACTGCTCCGCCGCTGATACCACTTTGGGTCAGTCCGCTGGTGCCGGTGGTGATGGTCGTCACCGTTCGCGTTTCGCCCAGGGCAACCATCGCGGAGGCTTCGTTCAATTGGATCGAAGTGCCATCGACGTTGGGTGACAATTCGTCTGGGTAAACCGCACCGATAACGGCAGCGATCTTGCCGGCAAGTGTTGCCGCGTCATCGCCCGCTGTGATCAGGATCAAACGATCCGCGCTGGTCATGGAAGCATCGGTGGTGAACCGGAAGGTGGTCGCCACTCCGCCAACATCCAAGCTGAACGTCGTGCCGTCAACGTCGCTACCGGTGCGGCCATTCGGCACGGTCAACGACAACGAAGCGGTGACGCCGGGAGCCCCGTCTCGCGAAAGTTGCGAGTTGGTGATGTCGAGGACATCGCTCGTCAAACCGCCGAGAAGGACGCTGCCTTCGCCGGTCGCTTGAGCCGCGTCCAAACCAAGTGCAACACCACCGACCGCGTTGACAATCGACTGAGCAATTTCGTCAGGCGTGTCGGTTCGCGAAATCGGAACCTGACGCATGGTGTCGGTTTCGACGAACGAATTGCTGTCGTCAAAGACGAATTCGACGGTGGTTCCGTTGCTGGTGTACGTGAAGCTTTGGCCGGATTCCACACCCGCGTTGGTTCCAACCAACTCCATGCCAGAGAAGCCGGTTCCCAACGTGACTGTGTGACCGGAAAGCACGCCCAGTTGGATCGAATCGAATCCAATCGCGCGAGGTGCAAGGTCCAGTCCAGCTTGGACAGAATTGATGGCTGCCAAGATGCGGTCGCGGATGTCCGCGATGTTTCCGGCACCTGCCAACTCGATGGCAACATTGCCCGCTGCGGTGGATCCTGTGAGGTTGATCTCAAAGCTTTGGCTTGATCCGTCCGGCGCGGTGATCGTGAAGACGTCGCGGTCTTGGAAGCCAGTGGTGACGTCCAGGATTCGCAACATCGAGGTTTGCGGAACCGTGATGGACGTGCCGCTTTCAAACTCAAAAACAGTTTCCCGTCCAGCCGAGTCAACCACGGTGACCTGATCGCCATCCGCGATTTGGTCTCCACTAACCGCATCAAAGGAGATACGGGGTTGGTTGTTCAGTGTGATCTCGTAAACCGCATCTTGACGCCAAAGACCAGCCAGTGGGGTCAAGCGAATGGTGCGGCTGTTGGCGCTGTAACCGAAGGTGAAGTCTTGGTCGGGCAACAGTCGTCGACCATTTTCGGTCAACAGGACCGAGTCCACGGTAATGGTTTCCGGATCAGGGCCGGTTCCCGATGGATCCACCAATTGAATCTCGAAGAACTCAACGGTTTGTGTTGGGTTTGTCAGACGAACGAACGAAGATCCCGGGTCTGTGTCACCACTGTTGACGTTCTGCGAGGCAGCTTCCACTCCGTCCGCATCAAACGGATTGATCAGCAATGCAACAGGTCGTCCATCATCCGCGCGGTCGAGTGCACCGCGGTCAATGAAGACGTTGGCACCGACACCACCAGACGAATTGGATTGTCCATCAACACGAGGTTGACCATAAGCGTCAAACGAAGGTGCGATGATCGGCGAGGCTGCAATTCCAACTGGATTCTTCACCGTGTTGAAGAAGTTGTTACGGTCTGGGAGCGACGCGAATGAGCTGTCGATGATCGGGCTGTTTTCGACCGGGATGAAGATCGAACGAGACGGGTCTTGGAAAAGAGCCGTTCCGTCTGGAATGACAATCGACGAACTGGCAATCGGCAACGTCGAGTCGGTGTTGTTTTCGTGGAATGCGTTACCGCCCACGACCGTGTTACCAGATGTCACCGTGTCGACTTGGATACCAACATCAAATCCAGAGATGACGTTGTTCAGCAATGTCGGGTTGGCGCGACCATTGACCGTGATGCCGTCGCCACTGCCTTGGTTCACGACTGTGTTATTGACGATTCGGCCGAACAGGTTGGGTGCGGGGCTCTCGCCATCATCGAAGGTTCCGCCACCGAACAGGATGCCGCCAGTGCCGGAGTTCGAAACCACGTTGTTGATAATCACCGCCCCAGGGACCAATCCGGTCGGATTCTCATTGCGAAGCAAGCGAGCCGAACCTGGCAATGTGTCCTGCGTGACACCGTTGGACGTGTTGCCTTGCCCACGATCGCCAAGCGTCGCGGAGATGCCGTAGTTCGATGAGTCACTGATAATGTTGCTGCTGATGATGATCTGACCTTGATCATCCGTTCGGTTCACATCCGTGGTTCCGAATTGGTAGTCCACCATCAACACATCGCGATCCGGGATGCGAGCCGAAGCCGCCGCGTTCGGACGGATCGTCAATTGGTATTCACCGAATTGCTTGTCGATCTCGCTGACTGGTCCGCCACCGAAGAGAGCATTGCTGCTAATAACCACATCGTAGAACCCATTGGTCGGTGCAGTGAATGTCAGGAATGCGCCACCGAGGGTCTCGCCCGGAGCAGTCGAAGGCAAGAAAGAGGAACTTCGAACCAGGTTCGCGTTGAGATCAAAGTCTTGACCGGAAGCCAGCACCGAAATCACCGGCAGTCCGAGCGTATCGCCCGCCTTGGTGAATCCGAGCGTGTCCACGTCGATGTCAACCGATTGATTCGCTGAGAGATAGATACGAACAGAGTCGTAATCCAACAGCGGGTTGGACGAAAGAATGGTCAGGTCATCGACCACGTTGCCGTCCGACACACCAACGTTGACGGCATCACCAATTTTTCCAACACCGACGAAGGTGTCTACGTCGCCGTTGACGAAGCCTGTCACAGAGGATTGTGCCGTTTGATCCCCAAAGTTGACGTATTCAACCGTGTCTTCATCGTGGTCAACGATTGCGATTCGTCGGCTGGTGGCATTGCTGCCGTGCGTCTCCTCAGCAACCAAGTCCATTTTGATGAAGCGTCCACCACTCGGGTTGACCGAGATGGCATCGCCGAACAGTTCCACGCGAGTGGAATTGGAGGCGCCTTGTTCCGCACCGTCCGCATTCGCAGCGGTGATATTCAACACGTTCTGGACTTGCGGCGAGTTGATCGCGTTGCGAATTGCTCGTGCAACGGCGGCCGGATCGGTGCTGCTCGGATCGAATGGAACTCGGACGTGTCCGGTTTCAACGCCGTTTGTATCTAGAATGCTGTCAAATTCAAACGTGAGTTGATAGGTGCCATCGTCGAGCACAAAGGTGTCACTTTCGGTGACAGTCGAATCCAGGCTGGTGCCGACATCAATCAAGGTGTTGCCAGCGGGAGCGATGAGAGTCACCGCGCCATCGACCAAGCGATCGTTTGAATCGAATGACCGTCCCAACCCAAAGTCTTCGTTCAACTCCAGATTGATCGGGTCGTAGTCTTGAGGCACTCCGTATTCGTCTGCCGTGCGGATCTCCAGAGAGTACGGACCGACCAACGTTTCGTTTTGACGTTCGGGTTGTTCTGCTTGCGGATGTGAGTCCGGCAGGAATGAAGGATCAAAGACGTAATTGGTGTTGCCCACTGGAGCGTTGATGACCATTTCGCCACGTTCGGCCAGACCAATGATGATGTCATCGATGTAGACACCTTCCACTTGGTTGTCATCAGCACCAGCGGTGCGGATTTGGCTGGTTGCATAACCTGACGACGCAGACAAGCCAAACTCGTCACCAGGCATGGCGATTGCGCCAGGCCCGAGGATTCCACCGAGCCCCTCTGGTTGACTCAGACCATACGAGCCAATGTCGAGCGCGATAGCGTCATACAATCGCAAGGTGTCGCCACCGTAGATTGGGTACTGATCAGCAGACGCAATTTGATTGAAGCCGGTCGCAGCCGACGCGATTCGGCCAAAGCCCTCCGCAAATGCTTTTCGCAATTGTAGGGCCACTTCGTCACCAGTTTGATCGACAGAAACCAGGATCGGAGTGGGCCGCGTGTCGAACGGGCTGTTGATATCTGGATCAACGGACGACTCGTACGAGACAACCAAAGAGTTCGCATTGGAAAGTTCAACCGATTTTGCATTCAGCAAGTGAACCTCACGGTTGTTCACGATGATCGGTTGCAACTCTGGGTCGAGAGCACTGACGACCCTCTGAGCGAGTTCTTCCGCCGTGTCATTGACGTCGTAGAAAATTTCGGTCGGTGAGGCGGGCGGCGTCGTGACAAATGTGTACGACTGCTCGTTCAGTGTGAACGGATCATCTTTGCGGAATACGGTGAAGGATTCGCCTGGAACAATCTCGCTGCCTTTCGGCAAGGTGATTGGAACCGAATAGGTCTGGATATCCGTTTGAACGAAGCTGGTAACGGTGGTTGACGAGGTCAGAAACACAAAATTGATGTTGCCGGCCAAGCGGAAACCATCATCGTCTTGGTCCAGGTAAGCCTGGAAGTTGTTTGACTGTTCGTTCAACGCCCGAACGATATCCGTCGCAACTTCTGTCGCTGTCGAGGTGCTGTTGAAGTAAACCAAGATGTCACCTGGGTTCGGCACACTGAGCCCTTCTCGAACCAGAGTGACTGTGGTGCCAAAACCGAAGTTGGCGAAGAGGTTGATCTCTTCGCCATGGTGCAACAGATCACCAGTCGGCAAATCGATGTCCCAGATCAGGCTGGTATCGGTGACCGCATTGGTCGTGACGGAGGTCCCGCCGTTATTTGATGTGACACTGGTGCCTGCAATCGACAGGACATTGCCGTTAACCACCGCACTGAAGCGAGCTGGCAAGTCCTCGAAGATTCGACGTGCGAGCGTGGAACCGGCCGTGCCCGCGTTGTCATCGGAGAATGGAATGAAGCCATCACCAACAACATCAGGAGCATCACTGTCGACGAATTGAACGGTGTATGAGAAACCGTCCGGGTCAACAAACGTTAGCTGTTCATTGTTCGCGATCGACGCGCCAGCTGGGATGGTGACTTCGATTCGAGCTTCGTTGGCAACCTCTTGCGCGACCGTGATGTTGGTCGGGGCCGGAACGAAATCCAACGTGGTGGCATCGTTCGCAAAGACCAGGTCTCCGGTCGACGTCACGTACGCTTGTGTATTGCGCGGCAGTTGTTCGAGGATCTTTTCCGCGATATCGGCCTTCGTGTCTGTTGGGGCAACAAACACTTCGCCTGGGAAGAATGTGGCGGGGGCCACTGAATTGTCCACATTCGTGTAGACCAACGTCGTCACCAAGTTATCGGGGCCGGTGACTTCGATTTGCTCGCCGACTTCGAAGGTGGTTGCAGTCGGCACAATCATCCGCGAGAGATTGGCTTCAATTTCGACTGGCGTGGCCTGTCCGGCGGCGATGTTCCCATCGACTAGAACGCTACTGGCGGCTCGGAAACTCACTCGCCCATTTCCGTCGAAGTAAGGGGCGAGCAGCGAATCGACCGATGCGACCACCGTTCGCGCCACTTCATCCCGCGACATGCCGACATTGAAGACGACTTCGTTGAGCGGTTTGGGGGTTGCGGATGGAGCGGCCACGAATGTGATCGCGACGGGGCCTTCCGGACCGTTGACAATCAGCTCATCACCAATCTCCAAATCGGCTCCGGATGGGAAAACCACATCACGACCGAGGATCGTTTCGTACTGGAAGTTGTAGCGACTGTTGAAGTCATCCAGGTTGAAGAAGATCTGTTGAAGTTCTGGGTCTTGGAAAGCGACCTGGAAGTCAACAAAGCTGTCAGCACCCTGAAAAGAAATGACCTCGCCATCTTCTAAATTCTTCCCCGCGGTTCCGCTGACGTTAATGGACCCAAAATGAGTCCGCATCGAACCTGCGGTGGAGAAGTCGAATCGAATCTGAACGTTCTCGTTTCCGGCAAGCGACGAGACATCGACTCGAGCCTGACGCCAATCATTTCCGTCGTCGAACAATTCTTGGACGATAACGCCGGTTTCATTGAAGTAGTCGTATTCGTCAGCGTCAGCCAATTCGCGATAGTTGTTGTTGGTGGCCAACAATTTCCACTCACCGTCGTCTCCTGAGCCGAAGACACGGAAGGAATCGTTCTGGGCTCTTGAGGGTGTGTAGTCATCATCACCCTCAACATCGACGAAGTAGCTGAAGTACAGCGTCGGTTTGTCGGCTGCGTTGACCTCACTCAGATTGAATGGCTTCGAGACAATTGAACCTTGGCTGCCGCCAGGCGCGATTTGCCCGAGGTTGTCACCGTCGGCTCTTGCGATGGTGTTGTCATCGGCGTTTCCAGTGACCTCAAAACCGTAGTAAAGAGTTGAACCGCCAAACGTGCGAACACGCGTTTGTGACTCATCAGGATAGAGGCCTTGGCCGTCGTCGAGACGACGGTCTGGGCTAACGTGCCACGGATTGTTTTCCAAATTGCTGAAAGCAATCCCGGTGACGGTGCGTGAGAAATCGCCAACAGCCGAGCCGATGTCGAACTGCATCTGAATGGCAGAACGACCGTTGTAGAACACGTTGGCTGGACGGATTGATTGTCCATCCAGTTCGAGAGCATATAGCCAACCATCGGAAGTGGCCGCAAAAATCGTCTGCTGCAGTCGTCCACCTTCAACGCTCTGTGGACCGAAGGAAAGACTTTCAAATTGTGGGTAGGATTCGCCCGTGAACGGGTCGAAGCTGGCGGTGGTGTGATTCGGATCTGCAACGACTCGGCCATAGTAGGTCGTTTGAATCACACGGTTGTAGCCGGCCAGTTCGATGTTGTCCGTCGGCGCCGGAATTGTGTCGTTAGGACTGAACGTATGAATTCCGCCGAGGTCCGTCGCCGCCAAGAAGGTGTCGTTCGATAGAGCCCCATTAGGGATGTAGGCCATGCCTGTGATGTCACCACCATCAGCACCGGTGTCGTAGATAAAACCGGTATCGATCACGCCGTGCTCAACATCAGGCGACGTGGTTCCGTAGAACGCTCGGTAAGGAATCGTTCCGTCGAAATTGCGGTGTGCATTTGTGTTGGTGCTCCCCAGCGATGTGATCTGACCATTGGACGCAACGGCTTGATACAGCAGGTTGCGCGTCAGTTCGTCAGGGATCTCGCCGAACCGTCCGTTGTTGTCGCGTTCGCCGACCAGGAAGAAGCGTTCGTTGTCACTGACTGCCGATGTATTGATGCTGTTCCCGGCAGGGCCAGGTTGGAAAGCCATCGCGTGGATGTCGAGCTGAGCGTTGTCGTCTCCTTCAAGGTCCGTGCCGGCTTGATTGTTGCGTTGGAAGGTGATGCCATCATCACCGGCACTGCTGGCCGCACCGTTGAACGGACTGATGTTCAGGAAGTTGCCAACGTTTCCATTGTTTTCTTGTCCGCTCTGCGGACCGAGGCTGTAGGAGAACAACTCGCCGTCGCGACGGATTGCCAAGTCACCGGTGGGTTGACCGGATTGACCGATCAAACGCTCCACTTTGCCTGTGAACGGGTTCACGCTCAGAAGAACGCTGTTGTTGTTGCCGGTGATGGCACCATCCAGCGAAACGAACAAGCGGATGTCATCAAATGAGTACGGGACGATGGACGACTCATCAAAGACAGGTTCGACGACAGGGGCTTCGGCCGCATATTCGAAGATTCTCGATTCAAACTGGCGGTCAGCGATCACAGTCGCGCTGGTTCCAAACAGCGAGTCTTCCGCGATGCGGCGAACCGAGTTGATCGGCATCAAACGCGTCAGCGGACTTGACGTGTTCGGATTGAAGAATTGGTCCAGTGCTTGTGGCACGGCCACTTCACCCGAAACCGCGACGTAGTAGGTGCCTTCGGGTAATTCGACCGGTCCGATGTATGCGTCCAAAACGCCAGCGGATCCACCATCCAGATTTTCCATGTCGACACCGTTCAGCGGTCGACCCTGGTCGTCGGCGATGTTTGAATCACGGCTGTGCAGCACCAACTGTCCTGCCGCGTTGTAGACGGCGATGGATGTGTTCACCCGGCCCAACGCATCGGCATAGTCAATGTCGAAGGTTGCGGTGACGAAGCGGTTCTCACTGTCGAACACATCGGGCGAAATCTGTTGGGCAACCAAGTCCACTCGGTAGACATCCACATCTTCGATTTGGACGTCCAAATTGGTGGAATCGATGTTGCCAATCTCGCCAGTGATGACGAGAGCTCCTCGATCGGATGTCAGCAGATTGCCAACCGTTTGTGCACTGCCTGTGTTGAAACCGAGACGGTTGTTCTCGGTTTCGATCGTTCGTTCGTCGCCGCTGTTGCGATTGGCTGGGGTCGGATCGATGTAGCGGACCGCTTCCCCGACATCACCCACCAAAGGCGAGTGCAACGGAGCTCCGGAGACCGCAATCGCGTCGGTGGCGTAGCGGATGTCGGCAAGCTGAACTGTGGAGCCAGCTGTTTCATCGGTTTCACGCAGACGCAATGAAAGCTCGTATTGGCCTTCGGTCTTTTGGTTCAGTGTGCGAACGCGAACGAAGTAGGTGTTGTCACGCTGGGTGTCACCCGGCAACACAACACGGAATCCCGCATCCAACGAGTTGGGTGATTCGACGAATCCGTTGCCTGTGCGGAACAGCGGTCGGACGTCGTCCACCGAGACGCCATTGGGAAGGTTCGGGTTGACGTAGAGTTTGGATTGGTCCGTCGTGGAAACTTCCGCGTCAGACAGTTCGGAGAACGAATCGTTGCTGCTGGCAACCACGTCTTCGTTGACGTTGATCAATTCGACAACGGTATCCAGACCAAAGGAGGTCTCGTCGATGTCGATGAACAATTCCGTTCCACCCGTCGCGGTGAAACGAAAAACGTCTTGATCCTGAGGGGTCGCCAACGTGCCTCGAATGTTGAACCCGAGTCGTTCGTTTTCATCGCCGGCGTATTCATCGCGGGCCAAGTCACCAACGACTTGAGCGTCATCTGGGGTCGAGTTGACAGTGATGTCCGACGCGATGGCTCGTTCGTTTTCCAGAACGTAGGCAACGTTTCGGTCATTGATGTAAGGCAGTAACTGCAAACCTTGCCAATCACCGGCGGCCGGGTCGGTCGCATTGGCTGCCGTTTGCAACAGAGCGCGCCCATCGGGTGTGTAGCCCGCGCCCACTGTGACGTCGTTGATGCTGGTCAGAACCACTGGGTTGCCGGGCGTTCCGAGAACTTGCAGCGTTCCACCAATTCGATCTTCGATGTCCAGCGGTCGTCCGCTGCCGATCAGCGTTCCGTTGGGACCGAACTTCACGACCAAACTCTGACCAACGTCACTCTTGAGTTGCAATCCACCGTAGAAGTGATTGGTCATGCTGACGACGGAACCTTCCACGACGTGAACGATGTCGGTGTCGTCCCAAACACTGTCTGTCGTGATGATCTCGCTGCGCACTCGCAGTCCGTTCAGCTCGTTGAGGTCCAGCAAGTTGCCGGCGATCAACGGACCTTGGTTGTCCAGGTCGGTGGCGATGATGTCGCTGGGGCCGGTGGAACGGCCCATGTCCAACACGTCATCAAAGTTCAACGCATCGGGGTTGATGCTGATTGCTGCGCCTTCGTTGTCAGCGATGACATTGTTCAAGATGATGGGTTGGCTGCCACGAACGAAGATCACCGATTCGTCATTGAATCCGCGACCTTCACGAGTGCTGGTGTTGGCAAAGCCATCCGCGTTCCTTGTGAACGTGGAGTTCGTAACCCGCACATCAGCTTGCAGAATTTCGAGTGCATTGAATTCGGTGAATCCACCTTCAATTGGGCTGGTACCGCCCCCGTAGCGGATCTCTGCGAAGTCGAGGCTAGCCGTCGTGTCTTGACGGAAGACCAAACCACCCCAATCGCCGGGGGCACCGACGCTGGGACCGTTGTTGTTGCTGTCGAAGGTACCGCCGGCACCGTAGGTGTCGTCCGAACGCGAAGTGAAGATGACTTTGTTGCCATCGTTGCCTTCCGCGTAGAAGTCGGCACCAAAGGTGGCTTCGATGCGTGCCAACTCCGATTTGACAATGATGCCCGGATCGATTGACAAGCGAGCGTCGTATTGAGGCAGAAGCTTGGTGCCGCCATTGATATCGTTGCCCAACTTTTCGCCCAGCAAGCTGGTGGCCGCGAAGTCGACGATGCCTTGATCCACGAAGCTGGTTTCGTCCAGCATCAAGCGTGCGACCAAGATGTATTCGCCGGTATCGGGTGACGATCGATACAGGTTTCGCCCGACGAAGCCTTCCGCGGTCGGTGGCAGGTTGTTCAGGAAAATGCCGTCATTGCGAGCGACTACCTGCATGGTGCTCGCCTCGCTGGCCTTGCTCTCGCCACCGTAAGCGTCGACGTAGGTCATGCGGTAGTCGTAGGCTCGGTTTTCCTGCAGTTCGCTGGTGCCAACTGGTCCAGCGAACGTCGAAATCGCAATGCCGCTGAGATCTGGAGTTTGTTCGCTGTTGAGAATCCCACCGCGAGTCGTGCCATCGTCCACATAGAACGTGGCGCGGCGATCCAATTGGGTCACTAGTTCATAGCGAACCACCCCAGCCGGAGCAGAGAGATCCAATCGATACAAATTGCGTCCCGCGAATTCAGCCGGTGCCGACGGCAGGTTGCTCAAACGGACAGCGCCGGTTGTCGAAGCCACCGAACGAGTTGCCAAACTGGCCAAAGACTCATCGCCCTCTTTGGTGACGTAGGTCATGACATAGTCGTAGGTTCCGTCCGCCAGCGATCCGCCGGCGGTCGACGTTTGAACCGTCACGCTCAGTACGTCCGGCCGTTCTTCCAACAGAACCGGTCCACCGGGATTGCCCTCGATGGTCAACACTTCGCTGATGGCGTGGACGATGTCGTGATCGTCAAAACGTCCACTGACCGACATGGGCTGCAATTCGCCCGCGGCCGGTGTGTCGACTCGAACGAACAATCCGTTGATCGTGTTGTTGATCAACGTATTGCCGGCGATTTCTGGTCCGACACGTCCGTAGTCGCTGGTGAACGAAGCGACCGATTGATATCGCGGCGAGTGGAAGTTGGTCTCGCGGAAGCTGTCCGGATCGGCGCTCATGGCCGCATCCGCACTGTTCATGATGGTGTTGTAGATCAACGTCGGACGACTCTCTCGCATTTGCAGCGGAGTCACCACGGGCGCGTTGGTGTCGATCTTGCCACCGCCGTACTGCATGTTGGCATGCGAGACGTAGTCCAGGAAAATGCCTTCTGTTTCCCAGACGGGGCGACCTTCGGCGAAGTCAAAGTCGTTGCGGAACTCGATCCCAGCCCAGTGTCCCGTCGATGGAACGGTTGGAAGTGGGTTGTTGTCGATCCCGATGGTTGGGTCGTCAAAGCTGGTGAAGAAGACTTCCCCGGCATCCTTCGCAATTCCGTCGGAGTCGACCAGGATGGGTGTTCCCAAAACCTGCAAGGCAGCCAGCGATCGGTCCTCGTCAACCGACTCACTACCCACGCTGATCTTGGCGGTGCGAAGTTTCAAAATCGCCCCGGCGTCGATCATCACGGTGACGCCTTGAGGCACTTCAAAGACGTCGCCGTCATCAAGGGCTCGGTCACCGGTCCCGCCGCGTCCGATTTCGTAGGCGGGGTTATCGCCCACGGTAGAGATCATGTTGTCGGCACCGGCGCTGGGCAGCAAGCGAACAATGTCACCGGGTTCCGACAGCTCGAATGCGCGATCAACCGTGCGCACCGGTGCCGCGAAACTTCCGTCGTTGGTGTCGTCGCCGTCCGCGTCCTTCAAAACGTAAATGACTCGGGGCTCGTTGGCCGCAGAAACTTCGCGAGCTGTGCGGAACCAGAAGTTGAACTCACCGCCTTCGACATCATCCGCGTCGCCATCCAACCGCGATCCAGCGGTGTCGGTGATGGTGTTGTCGGAATCGGGTTTGAAGGTGACACGAAGTTGATAAGCACCTTCGGTTCGTCCACCGAGTGCGCTGCCTTCCACTTCGCCGTTGTAGGAATCATTTCCCGTGCTGCTGATGCCAAGCACATAGTCGCCCGCTGCAACGTCCACCGAAACCAGCGAGTCGTTGCTGAAGAAGTCGTCGTTCGAGGCGACCAACTCGTAACTGGTTGGATTGGATCCCGATGCGGGGACAACGCGGTAAAGCTGAATCAGCGTGTCCAGCAAGCTGCTGTCGTCCAAGCGTTGAGCGAAGGTTTCTGCGGTGATGCGGCCTTCCTCGGTCACGTTGAACGAGTAGAAGTCAACATCGTCGCTTTCCGGACGATGCAATGCTTGGCCGAGCGTGATGTCGCTTTGGCTAAGGAACTCAGGTTCGGTGGGCAGGTTCGGGAACGCATTGCCAGAGAAATCGGTGAACCCGACCGAATTGGGTTCATCCGGGCTGGATCCACCTGCCGCGACGCCATCGGGCTGTTCAAACAAATCACCGATGCCGATCACATTCCCGATGCCACGCAAGGCTTCGACAAACCAGCTCGGGCGAGAATCGGGCGACAACCCATAGCCATCGAACCACGGTTCACCCGCGTCCATCACCAACACGCCACGTGTCGGATCTTTTTCGTTGACTCGATACAGGCTATACGGAGTGCCTTCACCCGCACCCGTGTCGGCAGTCAGCACGACGGCTTGCAAGTCACCCGTGACGATCTGCAGACCGCTGTCTTCGGTCTCGACAAACTGGATGCCCATGCGTTTGGAATACAGGTCCAGGACTTCGCGCGCACGTTCCTTTTGAGCTTCCGTGATCGCGTTGGAAAGCTTTTGCCCTTGAGTGCCCGTGCCGTACAACTCCGCGAAGTTGTAAGGGTAGACGTTGATGCCTGTCGTGGTGTCGACTTGCTGCGTCAGTTGCCCTTCTCGGCGGTATTCACGCAGACCGGCGGCATCGTAAGCACCGGGCCAATCGGGAATGACGTCTTTGGCGGATCGAATCAATCCACCGTCGACCAACACACTTTGAGACGCGTTGCCAAACGTCGTTCCAAGTGACTGCGCATTGCTGAATGTATCGGGCAATTCGCTCGCGGTGATTTCGCTGGGTGCCGCTGGAATCGCGTCCCCGCGTCCGATTCGCAAACGGAACGTGCCGCTTCCGCTATTGGATTGTGGGCCTTGCAAGACATCCGTTCCGGAAACCACATCGGGCAGTTCCGAAAGATCGCTGTCAAAAGTCAACGTCGCACGATTCAGCGCTGGGTCGTACTCGACCAGAGTCGGGACGTAGACCGGATCGTCAGTGTTCTCCACCGTGTCATTGGTGAAGATCAACTTGTAGTAGTCAGGATTGACAACGGGCAGTTGCACGGCGTCCGTCGATCGGACGATGCCCGCGTTCAGGTTCGACAACGGGTCATCGTTGAAATAGACGTGCACCTCATCGCGAGCCTGCACACGCGTGTTGCCATTGAGCGACACGGGCTGCGGCACGACGGCGACGACCTTGGGACCGACTTCGATTTCAAAGTCGATGTTGACCGCGGGACGCTGTGGATCGTCCGGTTGAGCTGGCGTGACCGCTTCGCCCGATTCATTTCGCAACGCGACCACACCGTTGGTCGTGTCGTCGTAACCCGAGATCACAATGCGGTAGCGATCGTCGGACAGTGTTTCTGCAAAGCGTGCAACAACGACTCGGCCGCCGGTTTGGTCTCCCTCAAAACCTAAGAAACCGGGCTGAATCGGATTGTTGAAATCTTCGCTGTCGAACGTGCCGTCACCCCCGGCGGCAACAAAACGAATGCCGTCCAAAGTGCTGCCGTCGACTTGCGAACCACCGTCGAAACGGAACGTCAACTCAGACGGGGCGACGGACAGAACATTGTTGTCGTTCAGGTCAAATTGAGATCCGGTGTTGGCCGCCACGCTGACCAATCGGGGCCCACTGACAATTTCCGCTGCGAGCAATTCGCGTCGTTCGAGTGTTTGGTGGTGCAAACGGCGAGGTTGCGTCGAAGAACTGCCGCGTCGGCGAAGATTTCGTCGTTGGGTCATGGGTGACCGATGCCTTGCAGAATATGAATCAAAAACGGGAGGGAATAATGGGGCCGACGTCGGGAACGAAAAACGTTCCCGACGTGGATTCATTGATATTAGTTGTGATCGTTCTCGTCCGAGAACAAGTCGATCAAGGCGGAGTCAATGGCTCCACCCAAGTCGGCGGTCGAATCCGAAAGAGACGATTCTAAATCGTCCGCCAACTCGTTTGCCAACAAATCGGTGCGTTGAGACTGAGTGGAATCGATCTCGAAGCCTACGGAGAGCAGACTGTCCAGCGAATCTTCCGTGGACATCATCCATTCACCCGCTGCCTGACGGTCGCTGGTGTTGGTCGATGAAACCGGGACTTCGTTGGTGGCTCCCACAGCAACAGAGGCTGCAGAAGCGAGCGTTTGGGTCGCAGCAAAACGCCCCGCTGCCGAAGAATCGAACGTTGTCGCGACGATGGAACTGCCGTCGGCCAGCAACGATTCTCCATTCGGGTTGCTGCCATCGACCGAACGAGCGTTCAGTTCGTTGATGACTTGCAACGCGTCCAAGGCCGAGATTCGACCATCGCCGTTGACGTCGTAGTAATCAGGCGGCGAGGTTGGAATCCGATCGATCGTCAGGTCCGCACTTGGATTGTTCGGGTCGCGAAGTTCGTCGCGGTTCAGCAAGTTGATCACTCGCAACGCGTCGATCGCCGTGACAAACCCGTCCGCCGTCACATCGAAGCGATCCGATGGGTTTTGGTAAGCGGATTGCCCAAAGGTGATGGTGACCGTCACCGGAGGACTCAAACGACCGGTGTTGTCCTGCACGCGATACGTGAAACTGTCGCCGGTTGGCAGTGGGTTCAACAGGCTCGATTCAGGATTGAACGTGTAGATGAACGTCCCATCATTGTTGCCATCGAGCGAGATCGTACCGTACGTCGGTTGTGTCACCGACCCAGATGCAATCGACAAGGTCGAGTTGAGATCCGGATCGAAATCGTTTCGCAGCAGTCCCAACGCTGGGTCAGAGATTTCCAAACGGCCACCCAGTGGCACGGAGTAGGCGTCTTCAACACCGGTTGGGGCATCTTCTGCGGACAAGACCTGCAACTGGAACTGGTGAGTGGCTTGGAACTGAGCGTCGCGAGCCGACAGCTCAATCAAGACTTCACCGGACTGGTTGGCCCGCGGCGTGATCCGAAGCGAGTTGCCAAAGAATTCGATCGATTGCACCAACGGATGCGACGCGATTTGTGCCGCAGTTGGATTCACGATCGACCCCAGACGAGTCACCGTGTAGGTCAACGTGTCGCCATCTGGATCGAAGAACACCTGGGTGAGGTCTTCCACCGCGACCTGGTCTTCGATGATGACCAATGGATCCAGGCTGCCCTGAACCACAGGGGCGTCAGGCGAACCGGTCACGGTCACTTGAATCGTTTGATCCGTTGTCAAACCAGATGGATCACGTGCGGTGATCAAGAACGGGATGTCGTCGCCGTTTTGGAATGGAACAAAGTCCAGTGTCAACTCGTTGCCACTGATCGACGGGTTGAAGACCGAGGTGCCTCCCGTTGCGGAGACCGTGTAGGTCAACGTGTCGTTGTCGGGATCGTCGAACCAAGCATTCAAGTCGAACGTGACCTGCTCACCCGGTTGTTTGCGTTCTTCGAACTGCAGCGTCGTTTGACCGGCAACACCGTTGACGCCGACAAACTCAGGAGCATTGTTCACGCTGCCGACGTTGATCGTCACGGTTGCGGTGGAAACGCCACCTTCCGAATCTTGAACCTGATAGGTGAAGCGATCCGTGCCACTGAATTGACTTCGTGGCGTGTAGATCAGCTCATCATCATCCGTGGTGGCCGTGCCTTTGTCGTCTAGGCGAACCGTTCCACCCGATTCGGTGAAGCGATTGTTGATGACTTGCCCGTTCACGATGCGTTGGAACTGATTCGGAACCAGCGAGATGGTTTGCCCATCGGCTTGTTCGTCGGCAGGTCCGGCCGAATCGTTGTTCAGGATGCCACCCGTTCCAGTCACCGGAATGTTCAACGGGGTGTCTTCGTTGGTGCTGTACGAATCGTTCACCAAGCGAGGATTGTCGTTGATTGCTGAGATGACAATGCTGACACGTCCCACGGTTGCGGCGGTCTCGCTCACGATCGGATCTTGGCCAGGAGCTTCCCGGTCGGCGACTCGGTAGATGAACGTGTCTGGCGTTGCACCGTTGTAGTCCGCCGGAGGCGTGTACAGGATGGTGCGTCCATTGTTGGTGATCGCCAGCGTTCCACCTTGCGTGGTTTGGAACGCGGTGGAGCCTGTGCCAGCGAACTGGAAGAACAATTCTTGCTCGTTCGGCTCCGATCCTGGGCCGGCCAAGAAGTATGGATCGATCAATTCGGATGCGTTGAAGACAACCGGGCCGAGCGACGTTTGATCCGCTTGGCTGACAACGTTGTCTTCCAAGATCGATCGGGTCGTCAACACATCGCTGGGTTGAACGCCCGTCTGCAACGTTGGGGCATCATTGACCGGTGTCACCGTGATGGTCGCGGTGATCGGTACGGAGCTGACCAATTGACCACCAGGGTTGCCCGGCGCGATGTCGGTGGCTCGGACAACAAAGGTCGTTTGACCAGAGAAGTCCGCATCGGCATCGAAGGTGAACGTGCCATCGGAGGCAATGTTCAAGATACCGGCCACACGTGTCGGATCGTTGATGTCATACAGCGTTCGCATGCCGACGTCGGAAGCGAAGATCGCCACGTCCTGTCCATCGGGATCGGTCACCTGGCTCACCAATCCATCGTCGTTGCCGATGGTTGGTGTCAGGGTGCCGGTGGCATCAATGGCCTGCAACGTTGCACCTTCCGCAACGCTGTAGTTGCGGTTCGCGGCGGCGTCGCTGACGGTTGGTGGCAATCCGGGAAGCAACGTGACCAAGTAGTCTTCAACTTCACCCGACAATGCCAAGCCGCTCGGTGACAAGCCACCTTCGGTCGACACGCGGAAGCGAGCGTACGTCTGAGTCACACCGCTAGTTGGAGCGGGGGCCGTGTCAGGGAACTGAATGATGAACTGGCGAGTGATCTGGCCCGGGGTATCAGGATCGCTCTCAAACTGGATGTCTTGCAAGACATACTCGCCCGCGTCGTCCCAGTCACCATCGGCGTTGAAGTCGATCCATGCTTGCAGGACGCTGCCAGGCGAAGCGGTAACTTCGATTGGTGTGATCACACCTGGGTTGATAATTCCACCCGGGTTGGTCGCACTGGAGAAGTTCACTCCGTCCTCGTCATCACCGCTGAAGGTGACGGTATACACACCGTTGACAAGGGCAACGGATCTTTCAGCCGGTTGAAGCGGGCTCTGGTCGATCGCACGCAAGATGGCGTCGGCGATGTCTTCTTCGTTGATCAATGCGTTGACCACGTTTCCGTTTTCGTCCAACGCGTCGATTGAGATCGCGAAGTTGTCTTCGTCGAAGCGGCCGTCCACGTCGTATTCCAAGGTGGCTTGAACGCCGCCGAGAGTAAGCGTGATCGTTTCGCCATCGAACAAGTTCAACGACGAGAAGTTCGATGGGTTGACGGCAATTTTTACGTCGCCACCCTCGATCGTGTTAGAGAACAACGTGTTCGGAAGAGGGTCGCCCGCAGCGGTCAATGGCGAAACGTCGATGGTGAGATCGTCGCCGTCGGCCGTGCGTACTGCCAAAGCGTCGGTTTCGGCGTCGACTCGGTAACCCAAGATCGGATTGTTGTCACCACCGATGACGTGACGAGGACCGTCCTGGGCCAGAGTCGTTGGGTAACGACCCGGAACACCAGCCACCGGATCCGGAGCGTCACCGAAGTCCAATCCGATGCCAGGCATCAGGATGGTGAACTGCGTCGAGCGGTCTTCGCGGTTGGGTGCCAGCGGGTTACCGGCCAAGTCTTTGATTGCAGGCAGATAGTAGTTGCTGACGGGACCGTCGATGATCGATGCGTTCTCGATGAACAGCGTCGAGCCGCCACGGTTTTCCGCGACCAACGTCGTGGTTTCGGGCTGACCAGGAGTGTTCACACCCTGCAATGCACGCAAGATGCTTCGTTTGACGTCTTCCGAGTTGTTGTCGGGTGAGATCGGAATCGCGATGGCACCGCCGGGGACGCCGACGACATTCAGCGTGGTCGATCCAGAAATGTCGACTTGAGTACCCGGCAAATCGTTCAGTTGCACGGTACCAGCGTCCACATCGGCTACCGGCATCAATTCCTGACCGGTCGCAGGATCAATTGCGAAGCGAAGTCCACCACGGTTGTTGCTAATCGTGGCCGCCAAGCTTTGAGCGATCTCGCCGATCGAGCTGCTGGAGTTGAATGTGACTGGCACGTTTCCAGGACGGACACCACCGCCGCCATCGCTGAGTTCGAATTCGAATGAGATGTCGACGTCGCCTTGACGCAGGCGAAGGACTTCGCCGTCGGCCACGATTCCGCGATCGACCGAGATGCCTGGAGTTCCGGGAACGGACAAGCCAGGCAAACCGTTGTTGTCGACGCGGTCGCGATCGATTCGGCCCAAGGAGATTTGGTTGTTTGCGTTCACGGTTGCGGTCATGTCCGCGGGTGACGCATTGATGATCGCCGCCAAGTTGGTCGCCAGTGTGGCACCGTTTTGGTTCGAGTCATAAGGAACCAAGATGGCTCCTGGGACAGCGGTGACCGCGTTCAATCCGGTTGGCAAGACGAATTGCAGGATGACATCGTTTCCGGCGTCGTCTCGCAGGATGAGCACGCTGCCGTTGGTAATGCTGAATCCGCCGAGTTGTGGCATGGTCAACAGCAGCGGGCCAAAGACCTGAACGGTGCTGCTTTCCGTGACGCCGGGTTCGCCGCGAACTTCCAGCGAGCTGCCGGCACTGACGGTGATGATCGCCGGTTTCGGAATGACGTCCTGACCGTTGACGGTGATGGTCTCGTTGGATTCCACCTGAACTTGACCAGGAGCGACCACACGGGAACCGGTGGCCAAACCTTGAATCAGGTCAGCGGAGTTGTTCAAGGCGTCGCGAACCGCGATTGCCAAATCACCTGCGGTGTCGGTCAAGCGGAATGGCAAACGGAGGTGACCGGGTTCGACACCGTCAGAGGTGTCCTGTCCGTTCTCATCCTGAGTGATCAGATCGAATTCGATCGTGCGACGCACTTCGAACTCGGAAGTCTCGTTCAGCAAGAGTCCGCCGTAATCGGATTGCAGCGAAGCCGTCACGCCGGTCGGCAGGTTCAAGAAGACGAATTGGTCTTGGGCAACCGGATCCGCAACCAGGTCCGTGTTGCGAAGCAAGCCAGCCAAGCGACGAGCGAATTCGTCACGCGAAACCAGAACGAGCGTCTCATTTCCGATGTCATCGACCACTGTCTCGGTGATGTCCAAGACGAAGCTGCCAATGGTTGGAATCAGGACGGTTTCATCGGCACTGATCTGAATGCGAATGCGTTCGCCAGCACTGGTTTGCAGGACAACCACGCTGTCGTGCAACGTCGCTCCGAAATCAGCGACCGCCAGACCGGCGGGATAGGCCGTGCCCAATTCAATGGAGGTCGAAACCGTTGCCGGGGTCTCGGTGACACGAATGATATCGCCATCGCTGACCGGTCGGCTGACGCCGATGACGGACAACTGACCCGTCGCAATGTTCACGAATCCGTTGGAGGGCAGGTTTAGGTAAACGCTGTCGCCATCGACCGTTGGAACCAAGCCCAGGGCCGAGTTCTGAAGCGTCGTCGCGATGGTCTGTGCGAGCTCGGCGGAGGTCAATGCGTTCGGTGCGGTCGTGATGACCACGGGGGTGAAGGTTGGATCACTGAGCGTTCCGTCTTCGGTGAATTCGAAGGTTCGCGTCACGTTGCCATTGCTGACGATGAACGTGTCGCCCACCTGCACACCACCGAATTCGGTGCCCTGCGAGGGAGCTTGCAAAGCCAGCGTTCGCGAATCTTGCTCCAGTCCACCTGCGGAGGTGTCCACCGTGTAGCCGGCGGGTGAGCCCAGCACAACTCGAGCACCATCGACCACAACTTCAATCTCGAAGTCTTCGTTGCCAACGAGTGCTGAGTTGATTGCCGTTTCGATGTCGCGAGCGATGCGTTCGCGAATTTCTTGGCGGCCTTCTGGCGTGTCGACTTGCGTCTCAGGCAGGATGATCGGCGTGGCGTCGCCCAAGACGGTGCCATCACGATCAAACTCAAACACCAAGACATCATTGTCGTTGTTGCTGATCCGGAACGAGTCGCCATCGCTCAGACCACCGGCGTCGATCCCAACTTCGGGGACAACCAAGGTCAAGGTCTCGGGCAAGAACAACTGGTAGCCCGATTCGAATTCGAAGACGACGGTGCCGCCATCGGAATCGGTGATGCGAACTTGGTCGCCATCATTCACTTCGCTCGGATCAGGAGCGACGATCACGCTGCGATCGCGGTTGTTGAGCGAGATGCTGTAAGCATTGCCCTCTCGCCAGACTCCGGCCAGTGGTGTGAGCGTGATCAGGTTGCTGGTCTCGTCGTAATCGAAGGTGTAGTCGATGCCCTCGGTCAACAACTTTTCGTTTTCGAAGACAGCGACGTTGGCACCCACGGGACGCAGGCCATCAATCCCAGCGACCACCACGGTGTCGTCGTCAATGCCGATTCCGGTGAATGGGTTGGACGAATCGCCCGTGTCACGCAACTGAATGGTGAAGTTCTGTTGGTTGCCACCGGTCAGACGCAAGAAGCTGTCCGCCGCATCGCCGTCACGACCTTCCGAGTCGTTGTCCAATGGATCCTGCAGCGTCGCCACGGGACCGTTGAAATCGGCCAGTTCGATCGCACCACGGTCGATGAACAGGCTGCCGCCGATACCGGATGGAGGCGCGGCCAAATCGTTGTCAGCACGCAGCACACCGTTGCCGTCGCGGGTCGGTGCGAGAATGTTGCTGGTCCCCAGACCAACGCTTTCTTTCACGCCGCCAAACGCATCACGTTCAACGATCGAGGTGGCACCGGTGTCGATCGCCAATGAGAACAAGGCGGGCACGAAGTTGTCGCCGTCCGCGTTGACGAACAGGACATCGTTGTTGCCAAGCGTCTCGTTGAAGTCGTCTGTTCCGCCGTTGATATTACTGGGCCCGTTTCGGCCATCCGTCGACAAGCCAACGCCGGCGTTGTTAACGCTGTTGATATTCTGCCGGAACAGTGTCGTGGCAGGCTGGTCATGTTGGAACAGGTTGTTGGTGACAACCACTTCGGACGGCTTGGCATGCAAGTCCTGCCCCGTGGAACTGAACCCGAGGAATTTCGTTTCCTCCATCACGACGCTTTGGTTCAAATTCGACAACACATTATTGATCAATGTGGCGCTGCTGCCACCAGTCAACAACACGCCGGTTTCGGGCAGTAGTTGATCGAGTTCGGTACCCGGTTGGGGATCCAAACGCAACGGTGTCGTGCCATCTTCCGGCGGAATGATTTCTACTTTCGCAGCGTTCTTGATCAGTAGGTATTGCTCGGTTGCACCTGCACCCGTGCTCAACGCGGCGGGGCCAACACTGTTGACTTGTCCGATGCGGTCGTGGCCGTATCCATATTGGAAGTCTGATCCAGCACCGAATGGGAAAGGAATTCGGAAGTTGAAGTTTTCCAGTCCGGCTGCGCGACCTTCCTCGCCACCGATTGCAGTCGCCTCGACACGAGTGATTGGACCGGAGGTGGCTCCAATGTCATCGTCGATTGGGCCATTGTTGAATTCATGGTTGGGGAGCGGCGGACTGGTCAGTGTCGAACTGTCCGCAAGACCTTCGCCGTTGATTGCGGCCTGCAGTGCTCGCATGATTTCCGAGGTGCGATAGCCGTTATTCGGTTGAACGGGAACATTGACAACCGTTTCGCCGTTGTCGTTGGTTCTAGCGCCACCAATGGTCCCATCGGTGAACAAGAACCGGATCGAGTTTGTGGTGCCAGGGGCAACGAAGTTGTCGATGCGATCTGGGATCTGAGTGATGACGACGGAGGTTCCAACCAAGTCAGCACCGGTGGTTCCCAAGTTGCCCCCATTTCGAGTCAGGACTTGATCATCGATGCTCAGCACGAAGTCACGTGCAGCGTATGCCTCGATTGCGATCGTATAATCGCCCGTGATGTCGTTGCTTCTGGCTCGGCCTGACAACGCATTTGGGTCGTACTCATCGTTGGACTGCAGCGAGACAGCAACGTAGTACGTGCCCTTCGACGTCGCAGTGTAATCCATGAATGGGTCGACCGCACGCAGATTGGGCTGCGTGTCGTCGGCCGGGTCATCTACATCAGGACCCGGGTCGACGTAGGTGTCTTCCTGCGTCGGATCGGTTGCAGTTTCCAAGTGCGTCGGTGCAACACCGGATCCGTTCGATGCCACCATGACTCCATTGGAATCGAACAGCCGCAGAACCAAGTCGGGGCCTTCAGGGATGTCTAGGGCAAGGTCCTCGGCCAAGGTGTCGATATCGACGGTCAGACGGTCTCCTTCACGAAGTTCAACCTCGTAGAAGTCCACATCTTGCTGAGCGGTCAACAACGTGTCGCCGTTGCCGATGGTGCCGTTCGTGATGTAAGCACCGTTGTGAGCTTGGCCGACCTTCGTGTCGCGAGCACCACTGATCAGATCGTCGCCATCCACCCCGTTGATAATCGCGGCTTGTGAAAACTGAGACTCCGTGCCGTCCTGTCCGTAGATCGTATTGTTAACGATCCGCGAGAACGGTTGAGGAGCTTCAGCAACCGCAGCCTGACTAGCGGTGAACGGGTTGAGTCGGTTGCCCTTCGCAAACGAGGTGTCGAAGTAGACGCCGCTGACGCCTTCGAGAAAGACAGTTGGGCTTGGGAACGAAATGTCGCTGAGATAGCGGTTCTCCTCGAGCTCGCTACCGTTCACAATCGACGGCCCAATAGTCGGCTCGACCAGTTGCACCAAGTCATTCGTTACCAGAATGCTTCCCTGAATGGCTTGGTAGATCGCCATCATCACTTCGTGACGCGTGTGGGCGTAATCACGGTTGTTGTAACCCACGAAGGTACGACGGTAGAAAATAGGCACGTGCCCATCAACATGTCCATCGCCACCGTCCTCGGTACTTCCATCGACACTCGGATCGCCGGAGATGTCGTCGAACTCGAAGGTCACACGAGTACCGGCGGCATCGATCGTCATGGTCAAACCATCGCTGATCAAATCGCCAAATCCGAGGTCACCGATGAAGTCGCCGATCGAGAAGGAGTCGATCATCCATGGACGAGACTCACCATCGACCTTGATGCCTGTGTAGCCCGCACTATCGATCGTGTTGTTGACGATCGATACCGAAGGCGCCAAACCACCGACCACGGAGTTGTTCAGCGTCGGCAGGTTGCGGACGCTACCTGGCGTCGTGTTACCGATTGGTGGTTGCTGCAGATACTCGTTTTCGTCACCGAAGAAAAAGTCGGTATTGTTGAACCCGAAGAAGTTTCCAAGGTCCAATGCGAACTGCGAACGAGTTTTGATGTCTTGTGGGTCGACACCTCGGTCACCGGGTTCACTCCAGATACCAATCGCGTGCACGTCGCTGATCTTATTGGAGTCGATGAAAACCTGATCTTGGCGGCGTTGGACATTGGTGTCACCGATCGCATTGCTGTAAATCGCTGGCAAGCGGAATGGCGTGCCAGCAGGAACGATGGGTTCTGATGCATCCGGAACGTCGGCGGCACTATCGACTTTATAGAAATCGCCTACAACCGAGTCGGATAGCGCGATTCGAATGTCGTTGTTTCCACCGATAAGATCACCCGACGAATCGGTTGCAGTGATGGGAACTAAAGCTTGAACCGCAGGCAGGTTGAAGGCGGTTCGCATGCGTTCCGCGACCTCAATTTGTGTAGTCACACCGCTGATGTCGATTGGGATATTACCAGCGACCACTGAACCTGTGCTGTTGAACTCAAACGTGACACTACGGACGTTGTCCGACATCGAGAATGTGTCACCATCGCTGATTTGCGAAGGGTGGGGTGCAACGATCGTCATCGTCCGTGCCAATCGATCGTTGGTATCGAACGTCGTGGTCGGCGTTTGAATCGTTGCCGAAGTTGTGGTTGTGTAGTCCTGACCAGGGCGGATTTCCAACTGGTATTCGCCCAGCACCGATTGCGACGCACCAGTGAATCCGGTCCGTCCAGATGCTGCTCCCACAACCATTTCGCCACGCTCGGCAAAGCCGACAATGAAGTTGTCCAGATACAGACCTTCGCCGCCAAATACAGGGCCGGTACCAGCGGCCAAGTCGGTGTCGTACTCGAATCGAATCACCACGTTGGTGTCGCCAGCGAATTGACCCAAGTCCAGGCGTGCTTGGTACCAATTTTCCGCTGCGTCTTGTTGCAGCAATTCACCGTTGGTTCCGGCAATACCGGCCGCGTTGCCAGCCAAGACGGTGTCGCCTTGTTGATCGCTGCGAGCAATGACTCGAACTTCATCGTTGCCGATGTCGCTCAGCAGATAATCGAAGTACAGGTGAGGTTGGTCTGCATCGCTGTAGCCCGACAAGTCGAACGCAACGCTGTCCAAGTCGCCGCGAATTTCAGATCGATCGAAATACAGCGATTGGTTGTTCGGATCGCCACCGTTGACCACGTGGTTCTCAACCGACACGTTCAGTTCATACGTGCCCTGCTGTGGGCGGTCGTCAACGTCCAGCGAGAAGACCTGCGTATCCGGATCGTACGCGGTGTCTTCTGGCGAAACGGCGACGTAGTAGACACCCGCTTGCAAGAACGTTTCGATGTATGGGTCATCTGAGAACAGGCTCAACGCGTTCCCGAGACTGCCTTCCGCACCATCGCTGGTTGGTGAGAAACGGTTGGTTGCGATAACCGTCCCAAAGGCATCCAGTAGCTGCAGTTTTAGGTCGACACTATCGCTCTCGAAGTCCTCGATATCCGGGTCGATGTCGATGCCACCGAAACCCGGGTTGGCGTCATACGCGTATGGGATCACGCCGTTGTCAATGTCGAGGATCACTCGCGAGCCATCAACGGGAACCACAAACTGATAAACATCGACCACCTCGTTGATGGTCGTGCCCAGCACCTTCGTGTGTGGGATCTGTTGTGAAGTGTTGGTTCCAAATGTGTTGCCCACATTCGGGTCGTCGTTCAGGCTCCAACCCAGGCCGGCCTCGAGATCATCCGCCGTCAGCAACGAATTGTTGGTTTCGGTTTCGAACGTGATGCTGTCAGGGAACAAGTCCACATTGCGAGAACCGTTGAAGGTTTGTTTCGCGTTGTGCCCCACGTCGCGTGCACGATTGAGCGTCGTTGACCATCCGAACGGTAACACACTGGTGTCGATGAAGAATGGCTCGATTGGAGCATCCGCTGTCGTCTGGATCGAGTTGGCAATCTGGTCGTCAACAATTCGCAAAATGGAATCGATGGGTTCCAACCGGACCAATGGGTCGGACAGGACATCAGGTGTCGTTCCCTCGCCTGTGACAGCGACGTAGTAGGTTCCTGCTCCACCGGGCATCGCAATCGGACCGATGTAAGGGTCGCCCGAATCGATGCTACCGCCTTCCAGCAAGTCAATCGGATCGTCACCCGCTAGCGTACGGTCTTCTAGAATGTTGCTGTCGTTGCCAACCAATACCAAACGTGGCTGAGCATCACCGTCTTCACCGTCTGGATCGTAGAAGACTGACAACATGGTATCAGGACGATTGAAGCCATCGGCATAGTCGATGTCGAAGATCAAAGTGTCTCGGCTGACGGCACCCTGTGAGCCCAGCACGTCGATTTGGTAGTGGTCGATGTCAGACAGATCGTCTAACGCACCGCCGACGCTGATCACACCGTTGCGACTGGCCAAGGTGTTTCCGAGATACTGAGCACGTTGACCTGGCGTATTAAAACTGGTGACAGCGATGTCATTGCTCGAAGCGTTGCCGAGTTGCTCATTCTCTTGAGCTTCGCCCAACAGTGGTGAGTTGGCCATTGCACCGCGGACATGGATTCCGTGGTTGGCGTAGCGAATATCAGCGAAACGAACCATGCTTCCGCTGAACTCTTGCTCTTCACGCAAGCGAACTTGGAAACGATATCCGCCTCGGGTCAAACCGCCTTCGGCGTCGTCTGGGTTCACCGAGGCACTGCGGACTCGGATGAAGTAACTCGACGAATTACCAACGGGACCGGGCAACGTGATGCGGAGGCCCGCGTCGCGTGGGTTGACGGTGTCGTAGTCCATGAACCCATCGAAGTTTGCATTGGCTTGCAGAGGACCCGCGAGGCCTTCTGCACTTGGATCCAAAATGTCAACTTCGGCATCGCCATTGAGTTCGTCGAATGAGTTGTCACTGCGAGCGATGACGGTCCCATTGGGATCAAGAACTTCGAGGACGGAGTCCAGCGTGAACGAGGTGTGGTCCAAGTCCACCCAAATCTGGGTTCCAGCTTCCGCGGTGAAGGCATACGTGTCGATGTCGTCGGCTTGCGAGAGGAAACCTTCGACTTCAAAGCCCAATCGGTTTTCTTCGTCGCTGTAAAGCTCGTTTGGTGCCAGCGTGCCCAGAGCTTGTGCCGTGACGACCGATCCATTCAGGCCGGGGCTGATCTCCGACTTCAACTCGCGTTCGAGGATGAATTCGATGTTGGTGAAGTTCGAGTTCTCATCGAACAAAACACTTCGCCAATCGTTCGAGTCCGGACGGCTCGAGAACGAATCACCATTGGTGTCCAAGAATGCCGTGCCATCGGGCATCAAGCCAGCACCGACGGTATCGTCAGCAATGCTGGTCAAGACAACCGGCGATCCCGGCATCCCGATGATTTGAACTGTTCCGCCGATACGGTCATCGATGTCGCCGACGGTACCCGTCGCGGTCAGGCCGGTTCCGCTTGTGGGGCTGAACGCCGTTCCCGAACCGGACAACTTGACGACCAAACTCTCCTCGGCGCGACTGAACAATCGCAGGCCACCGCTGCTGTGCAGGTTGCCGACTTCGATGCTGTCAAACAGCATGTGCACGATATCAGTGTCATCCCAAATGCTTTCCGTGGTGAGCTGGCCACCGCGAATTTCGAGGCCGCTGAGTTGACGTTCCGCAGCGGCACCGTTGGCGACCACTTCGTATCGGTTGAGTCGGATCAACGGGCCGTAGTTGTCATCCAGCTCCGAGAAGTTGTCGACGGAACCCGTTTGGCGACCTAAGTCCACCACGCGTTCCGCGGTCATCGAGTTGCTATCGATGTCGATGATGCTGCCGCGGTTATCGACAAATTCATTGCCAACGATGATTGGCTGGCTGCCACGGACGTGAATCGTGGATGGGGTGACACCAGGACGACCGAATCGGCCGACCGCACCCGCACCGTCTTGTCCGTCATCGTTGAACTCGAATCGTGAATTCACAACGCGGGCGGTGGCTTGTTGCAATTGCAGCGGCACAAAGCCGCGGCTCTCACCGCCGGGGATCAAACTCACGCCACCGGCGTAGGCGATCGTGGCGGAATCCAAACTGACATGAGCATTCGGGCTGGCGTAGATGCCGGACCAGTCGCCTCGTTCAGGATCAAAAACGGTGCCCGTCGCGTTGTCATTGCTGGTGTCGAATGTGCCACCGGCACCAAAGCGATCGTCCAGCAAGCTGGTGAAGACAACCGGACGCTGAGCGGTGCCTTCGGCGAGTAGCTGCGTGCCGTGGCCAAGTTCAATGCGTGCACCGTTGAGTTTGACAATCAAACCTGGGTCGATCGTCAACGACGCATCCAGACGACCGCGAACGCCGTCCAGATCCGTGTCGAGAAGCGTGCTGTTGTCGACCGTTTGGCTGCCATCATCGACGAAGGTTTGACGCGTCGAATCTAATTGTGCGACGAACACGTAGTCGCTGGTTCCCGGGACGCTGCGGTACAAGCGACGCGCAACGAAGTTGCTGACATCACCAATCGCGGGAAGGTTGCGAAGTTCAATGGAGGAACCGCTGAGCGTGGCGGGCACCACAAAGTCGCCACTTGGATCGCTCGGAGCCGATTCAAAACCGAATACGTCGACAAACGTCATGCGGTAGTTGAACGTGGCGTCTTGCAGATCGCCGCCCAGATTCACGTTGCCCGCGGAACTGGTCAGGTCAGGACGAATGCCATCCTCGATGCTGCCGCCGGGAGTGCCAACCACGGACAGGTTTTCGGCCAGGTAGTGAACCACGTCGATGTCGTCGAAGCGACCGGAAACCGTCAACTCACGAGGCGGCTGATTCGCAGTCGTTTGAACTCGAATGAACAGACCGTTGATGCTGTTGTCGAGCAGTTGATTGGAGTAGATGTCCGGACCAATGCGATCGTAGTCGGCAATGAAGCGTCCAGCGACTTGGAATTTCGGACCTTGGAACGTGGTTTCCTCGAACGTGTCTGGTGAGGCGCTGATCGCCGCATCGGCACTTTGGGTGATTTCGTTGAACGAGATGGTTGGGCGACGTCCAATCATGGTGATTGGATTGACCAACTGTTGAACCGCATCGATCAACAGGTTGCTGCCACCGCCGAAGCGAATTTCCGCATGGTTCACGCGGTCCATGAAGATCCCTTGATCTTCCAGCGAGCTGCGTCCCTGAACGGAATCAAAATCACTGCGATAGACGATCCCGCCCCAATCTCCGGGGCCGGCTGCTGGGGCGATTCCCGCGGCGGAGGCGTCCACACCACGATCACGCATGCTGGTGAGGATCACGCTCCCGTTGGTGTAAGCCGAGAGTGCGTCGGACTCGTCCGTCAGCAACGTTGTGGTTGGTTCGAAGTTCGGGTCGGTGAGGTCGTTGTCCGTGGACAGTTGGACCAAGCGAGGCGTGCCGAGAACTTGCAGCAACGATCCACTACGGTCGATCTGCAAACTGCTGCTACCGACGCCAATGCGTGCGCTGCGGAACTTCAAGGCGGCACCCGCGTCGATCACGGCGGTGACGCCCTTCGGGATTTCCATGTTGCGTCCGTCTTCCAGGACGCGACCGCCGGTTTCCGTGATGCCGAACTGATAGCTGAAGTTATCCGCTTCCGTCTCGATGTCGCCGTCCACGCCACCGTTGCCGATGATTCGGACTTGATCGCCTTCACGAGCGATGGAGAACGCACTCAAAACATCGGTGCTGGCGATGTTGTTGATAGGCGAGTCGATGCTGCCGTCGGCCTGTGCCGCACCCAGTTTGTCGACGAAGATTGTGCGGCCGTGGACCGTCATCCCGCGGAAATCGTTAGACGTTTCAACGGAGCGATCACCGGTCAATTGGACCAATGATCCTGAGCCAACCACCGATGCGGCAACACCAGTGATGCCGGTTAGCAAATTGATGCTGGTGGCGAGTTCGTTTGCCAAGCCCGCAGCCGGCGATCCGGCACCGACCGTCGCGTTGTACTGAACCACAACGCTGCCGGGGACAGTGCTGCTTTGGCCGATCGGCACAAATTCATAAACGCGGCGAACACCTGATCCGCTGACGATCTCGATGGTTTGGTTCGGCGTGATCGCATTTCCGCTGAGTTCAAATTCCAAGATGCGTTCTTCGGGACGCGTTTGGAACCAGAACTGATGCAGTCCTCCGGGCGCACCGTCCCCATCGCCATCAAGCGGCGTGCCGGGGACACCATTGCGGTCACCCGCGTTGTTGCCGTCCAAGTCCATGTCGCGAAGCACATTCACTTCGTCAACATTGGGATTGAATTTGACGAGCAGCTCGTAGTCACCCTGCGATGTGCCGCCAAAGCCGCTGTCCGGGATCAGCGGGTTGTACTCGTCGTTGCCGCTGGCGGCGACACCGATGTAATACGTGCCTGCACCCAAGGACGCGGTTAGGAAGGAATCTTCGCTGAAGTAGTCATCATTGCGGCTGAGTTGTTCCAGTCCGCCGCCACTGAGGCTGATGGTGCTGAAGTCCAGCACTTCGTTCGGACGCGAAATGTCGGTGGACGCATCGCCTTCCACCAGTGTTGCCTGGACCAACGACGAAGCAAACGGATCGTTGTTGATCGCAGCGATCAGATCGGAAACCGGAACGTCACCAACGCTGCTGCGACGAGGCACATCGAGCAAGATGACGTTGCTCAGTGGCTGACCATCATCACCATTGCGACGCAGGACGCGAATCGCATCATCGTTGGCGGCACGGTCGCTTTGAACAAACTCGATCCGAGTTTGATTGCCTTCCGCTCCCGCCGCGACGGCGGTGAACTGAATGGTCAACGAAGGACCCAGGTCGAAGTCAGAGGTCGCGGTTGCGGCGACTTCTTGGAACAAGGTCAACGTGGTATCGAGCAAGCTGGATTGCGCCAAACGTTCTGCAAACGTTTCGACGGTTAGCGTGCCGACGCGGTCCGCGTCATTCAGGTTGACTTCGAACCGGTACATGTCGATGTCGAC
This sequence comes from Rhodopirellula halodulae, assembly GCF_020966775.1. Taxonomy (NCBI): domain Bacteria; kingdom Pseudomonadati; phylum Planctomycetota; class Planctomycetia; order Pirellulales; family Pirellulaceae; genus Rhodopirellula; species Rhodopirellula halodulae. The sequence goes on from NZ_JAJKFV010000029.1 coordinate 1,127,036, forward strand.
GCTGTCCGGACGATAGAGGTGCTGGCCATGAAGCACGTCCGCGTTCCCCGGGAAAACAGGTTCCAGGTTATTCAGGGCGGCTTCGGTCGCGGGATTGATGGTGTCGTTGAGGAACGTGAACGATCCGTTCAGCAAGTTCTCAGGTGGCAACTCAGGAGCGAACTCCAGACCTAACAGCAAACCGACACCCGCGGCGGCTTTGCGAGTGAAGTCTTCGCCGTAGGCCGTGCCAAAAGTGACTTGGTTGCTGAAGACGATCGCCGGATCAGCAAACGTTTCGTCAACGCGAACATTCGCATTGATGACGTTGAAGCCTTGCGAATTGGCCAAACGGGTGTTGTCGCCGACGGCGAACGTGATGCCTTCGGACACCGTTTCACGGAATTGAACGCCGATCTTGGTCGACCACAGGTCCAACACTTCTCGAACGCGGGTGCGTTGGCGTTCGGTGATTTGGTTGCTGAACGTCGTGCCACCCGCTGCTGCGACGCTGGCTTCGAAGTTGTAAGCAATCTCGGTGATGCCGTCCGTGGAATCAGCGCCGAACAATGGGTTCAGGTGTCCAACAAAGCCGGTGTCGACATCTCGGTGACCGGGATCATCGTTGCCGCCGGGGAGATCCAACGCGAACGGCATCGGCGAAATCGATTCGCGGATCAGAACGCTGGCCAGTTGGCCGGTCGATCCCAATTCACCCAAGTCGTAGGCGGTGGTCAGCGTGCCACCCAGACCCACCAATTCGAATGCGCTTCGGTTGGTCAGGCTGAGCGGAAGATCGACGGAACCAAAGCTGTTCGGATCCACTTCGATCAAGCCAGCGACCGACGGCGTGCTCGCCACCGCGACGCGAAGATCGTTGACCGTCGGTGTGTCACCACCAAAGTCGACCACAACGCGGCCGTTGCCATCGAGGCTGACCGCCAAACCGCCGGCAGCGGAATTAACGAAGACGACCGAGCGATCAGGCTGGTCTTCGCCCAGCAGAAGCGAACGCACTAAGAACTCACTGCCACTGTTGTCCAAACCAATGCTGGTGAATGGACGTGGAATGACCTGGGTGGGCTGCAGTTGCAACTCGGCGGATGAGCTGATGGCATTGCCGATTCGCAAACGGAAGGTACCGCCGCCAACTGGCACTGCAAAACTATCTTTGAACGCGGCCAGGTTGGCTTCCGCTTCGGCAACCGAAGGCGTGCCTGCGACCAGGGCGGCTTCCAGTTGACTGAGCTGAGCGCTGTCGGCGGCTGTCAGGACGGCTTCGTCGAACGACAGTTCATTGATGTCAGTGTCGAAGAACAATCGAGCCGTGAAGGTTTCTTCGTCGTAGACGACCTTGCTGGGCAGATAGACAACGTCGTCGGTTGTGCGGACCGTGTCTTGCGTCAACAGCAGTTGATAGAAACGTGGGTTCTCAGCCGAACGTGAGGTGGGATTGCCGGCCGCGTCGTTTTCGACAAACAGCGGGTCTTCGTTGAAGTAAACAACGACCTCATTGCGGTTCTGCGTCAGGCTGCCGTCTTCGTTGCGAACGACGGGTTGAGGAACCACAGATTCGATCAGGGCTCCCAAGTCGAGATCGAAGTTGATCGTCTCAACTCGTTCGCCTGGCGTGCTGGGAACAAACAGTTCGCCGTTCAGGTTTCGGATCCCGACAATGCCTTCATCAGGATTGTCGTACCCAAACAGCTTGATTTGATAATCGTCGTCGGGAAGGTTCTCGGCGAAGCGAACAACGATCTCGTTTTCGTTAGGATCGCCCAGCGAAATCGCACCAGGTTCGATCACGATGCGTTCGTTGAAGTCTTTGTCGCCACCGGCGCGGCTGATCTCAATGCCGCTCAGCGTGTTCGGGTCGATCTGTTGAGTCTCGTCGAAACGGAACGTCAACACGCGAGGAGCTGTTTGGCGGACCGTTCCGTCGTCAATCAAGTCGCCTTGGTTCGGCTGCACGCCGATCAATTGGGGACCGGCGAGCAATTGACGTGCTTCGAGCGACTCGAGCAGATGACGTCGACGCTGAAGTCGGCTTGCGCCGCCGCGTTTGGACGCCTTCGACCGACGCCGTGAAGGCATCGCACCGGAGCGATCGCTGGAGGAAGCATTATCTGTGGACGGAGACACTGTGTTTCGCTGACGCGAGGTCATAGACCGAACCTTCTTGGCAGACCAGAGATTGGGTCATCGATGGCTTCCAAAACAGCCATTTTTCAACCCAATCCGCCGAACTTGATGTGAATCTCGGAGCTCCGATTTCCCACGAAAAACGCGGTCAATCGAAGATCAGTCGTGGATGACAAGGTTGATCCCACGGCGTTGCTTGCGACGGCACCGACTGTTAAGTCAGGCAATTTGGGCACAGCTCGCGCGATCAGTCCGCCGAGTATAGTTGGGGTAAATAACGCCGCAAATTTTTGCGTCATCGTCACTTACCGCAGGCCAACCTCGCCGGACAAATGTGCCAATTGCACCGATTCTGATGACAGAAACGACCGACTCGATCAGTCCCGTAGAGGGGGCGGTTCGCGGCGGGAAAGAAGCTTCGCGTCATACAGCCGTCACAATTGACACATTCTTGCGTCAGTTGGACGTTGGCCCCGCGAAAAAGTTCCCTGGTAGAAATCAACGCCGCCGGGGGCGTTTCCGTGTCATAGGGTTGAGGGTCCGCTTTGTCTCTTTCTCCGGAGCGGGCGCTGCTGCCGCCACCGCTGCGGCCTTCTCTGCCGGAGTTTGGAAACCGTCCAATTTGTCCTGAATGAGCAGCTTGTTAATGCGCTGTTCGATGCTGGTCAGGATCTCGCCTTCGCCGGGAACGACAAAGGTGTACGCCACACCATCGCGGCCCATTCGGCCGGTTCGTCCAACGCGGTGCACATAATCATCGCAGTCTTGCGGGACGTCGAAGTTGACAATGTGTGAGATCGTACTGATATCAATTCCGCGACCCACGACATCCGTCGCGACCAACAGTTTCAATTTGCCATCTCGCAGATTCTGCAGCACACGGTCTCGCTCGCGTTGTTGCAAATCGCCGTGAATCGCACCGCAGGCCGATCCGTATTCCCGAGAGAGTTTTCGGTAGAGCCGATCGGTTCCGCGTTTGGTGCGGCAGAATATGATCGCCTGTTCAGGTTTTTCTCGCTTCAGTAGCGATTCCAGCAGGTCAAACTTTTCGTCTTGCGCAATCGTGAAGTAGCGCTGTTCGATCGTGTCGACCGCCATTTCGTCTCGGCAGCAATCGATCACGATGGGTTCGTGCATGTAGCTTTCAGCTAAACGGCGGACGACCGGTGGAAGTGTTGCGGACAGCAGCAACGTTTGGCGGCTGCGAGGGCACTGACGCATGATCCGCTCGATCTGAGGCCGAAACCCAATGTCGAGCATTCGGTCAGCTTCGTCCAACACGACGCACCAAACCTTGTGAGTCCGCAGGGTGCCGCGTTTGAGGTGATCGTGGACACGACCCGGGGTGCCGACGACCATTTGGACGCCGTTTTCCAGTTGCCGCAATTGGCGATTCATGTTCTTGCCGCCGGAGAGGACGGCGATTTCTGTGGGGACGCCACGAGCGAGCCTTTCGGCCTCACTGGCGACTTGGTCCGCCAACTCACGCGTTGGAACGATCACGATCGCCTGGGGATCACGACAATCTTCCAGCGAATCGAGTTGTTCCAGGATCGGAATGCTGAAGGCGGCGGTTTTCCCGGTGCCGGTGCGAGCCTGCCCGATCACGTCTTTGCCATCCAAGGCATGCGGGATCAACGCGCCTTGGATGGGTGAGGGTTTGGTGAAGCCTGCTTCGGCGACCGCCCGACGCATGACTGGTGAAAGATCCAGCTCGTCAAAGGACTCGACGTCGGTGGGTGTTTCCACCGGGCCGACGGATTCCAAAAGGGCGATGGTGTCGACCGGTTCTTCGAAGCGTGCCGGCCGTGATCCGCGTCCTGTACGCGGTGCTCGTTGGTTTCTCATTCTGTTCATGTGAGAAGTCTATCCGGTGCTTCCGAATTGCGACACTGAGTAGACCGACCCGAAAGCCATTTTTGTTGACTTCCGGGCGTCGCTGCAAGAACCCGCCTTGGCCGGTCTTGTCTGTCGATTCAGCGTTGGCAGGCCCCTTCAACGAGGCTTGCCTGCGCGTTCGGGTTTGTCGCTCAGTCGCTGGCGATCGCCGGGCTGAGCAACCGTGCGTAGGGTTCCTCGTCTTGGTTTTCTGCCGTGGCGACGAAGACACCGGTGTCGATGAAGGCTTCTGGCGTTTCGCCACGCAGGTGAGCCGCCATCGTTTTGACGGCTTGGTAACCCATTGCGACAGGGTCTTGGAGGACAATGGCGTCGACTTCACCGGCGGACAGAGCGTTTCGCAGGGAGTCGCTGCTGTCGAACGTCACCAGTTTGACTTTGCCAGCCAAGTTACGTTCGCGAAGCGCTCGCAGAACTCCTTCGGCGGTGGGCTCGCAAACGGTGTAGATCGCATCGACTTCATCGCCAAAGCGGTTCAGCAAGGCTTGAGCTTTGTCGATCGCCGATTCGGTGGTCGAACCCGCGTACTGATCGCTGCTAAGGACTTCGATCTTGGGGAACTTTTGCATTTCGGCCAAGAAACCTTCTTCGCGTTGGTGCGTGCTTTCGCTGCCCTTTTCGTATCGCAGCACGATCACCTTGCCGCTTTCTTCGCCGAGGCTCTTCGCCATGGTCTGTGCGGCGAGTTTGCCGCCTTCCAAGTTGTCCGTGGCCACGTACGAAACGTAGTCACCCGAGTCCGTGTTCAATCCGCTGTCAAAGACCACCACGGGGACTCCCGCACGGCTTGCTTCTTTTACAGGACGGACCAATGCGTCCGCGTCCAAGGGGGCCAGCAAGATGCCATCGACCTTCGCGTTCAAGAAACCTTGAACGACGCTGATCTGTTCGTCGCGATCGTTCTCTTTGCTTGGACCGCGAAATGTGATTTTGGCATCAATCTCTTGGCCGGCTTTTTCGGCACCGTGTTTGACCGATTGCCAAAAAATGTGAGTCGTACCCTTGGGTACGACCGCGAAATGCAACGTGGAGTCGTCTTTGTCGGTTTTGGTTTCCGCGGGAGGTTGGCAGCCGAGACTGGTCACTAGGAAACACATGGTCATCAATCCGCACCCGCGAATCCAGGTGCTGGTTTGTCGCTGCTTTGATGGGAATTGACCACGCGAAGCCCCCAAACGAGTCGCACGTCGGAAGGACCACGCGAGCATCGAGAATGCAGCACGGATTGGATATGCGGGATGGCCTGTATGGACGGGCGCAGATTTCTGCGCTTTGGAGTGGGGCGTCGTTGTCATGAAGGAACGTTGTGTAAAAGAAATTCAAGAAACTTTCGACGCGAATTCTAAACGATTTTCGGGACCAAAATGGGTTGGCTGCGGATCGCTTTGACGAAGACTGTGGACTTTTTGACAACTCGGCTTGACCCACGAAAGCGGCCCCCGCTAAGTTTCCCCCATCGTCGCAAACGGACCTCCAACCCGGTCCGCTTTCGACGTGCGATGTTTCAAGATTGCACTTCGCATTGGTCGTCTTTGGATTCATTCGAGGATTGGCTGCGAGGTTCCCAAAATGTTTTGTTTGGTCACGGATTGACCTGGAAAGCCTTGGCAGGATTTTGAGATAACGGACGTTCGAAAAGTGATCACAAGGATGTGCTCACTTGTTCGAACAAACCGACCACCGGCTCCCGGAAATGTAGCGCGTTGTCCTCCGCCCCCCTAGGACCTCGTACTCTCCGGGAGCTTTTTTTATGCGCCGACCGAAGTGGCGGGCTGAGTTGTTGCGTCTCGTGCGAGTGCGAATCAGGCCAGGGTTTTGTCGCTGCAAAACAGGCGATTGGTTCACGCAAAAAACGTCTCTTGGGTGGATTCGCGAAAAAGGGGTATGCTCTGCAAGATCGTGTTCAGATGGATAGAACACGTCTTCTCTTCATGGATGGAATCGATGGCAATGCGACGCAAAGCGGCCAGGGACTTTGATCTCGATGCCAAGTTTGGTGTCATGGAACGCTCGCAAGAGAACCGGACTCGCCGGCGTCGTGAAGGTCGGCTTCGTCGTCGCCGGACGGTGGTGTTGGTCCTGCTTGTGTTTGCCGTCCTTTCAATTGCGGCCATGCCGAGTTTGGTCAGTCATTCACCCATCGGGCGATCGCTGCTGGTCAGTACGCTGGATTCCTACGACCTGGATGCCGAAGTCGATTCGGTGCAGCTTGGTTGGCTGACCCCACTTCAAATTCGCGGGCTAAAACTGTCCGGTCGGCGAAGCGATTCGCAAGTGGCGGTCGACGAGTTGCAGACCTCCCTCTCGATTGGTGACTTCTGGTCAGGGGATCCGCAATCAGGTCGCTTCGGCGAGATTCTGCTTCGTGGTGTGAATGTTACCTGCACGGTCGAAGACGGAATCACTTCGCTTGAAAACGATCTGCAAACACTGTTGGCCCCGTCGGACGAGCCTTCCCAGATCGTTCCCGAAGGCGTGGTCAAACTACAAGACATCACGGTGGACGTCACCAACGCGGGAACTAATCAGACTTGGAAATTGAGCCAATCGCACGCGGTCGCCACACTCGATCCCGTTTGGTTGGATGTGACGTTTGATGGTGTGCTGAGCCAACCGGGAGGCGGTGATGGTTCGATGGCGGGACACATCAAATCTGCCATGCAACCCACTGCGACCTCCACTGATGCTGAACAGTTGTGGGTGGAGATCAATGCCGAGTCATTGCCGTTGTCAGTCCTGACCTTGGTTCAACGACGGTTCCCACAAAGCGAATTGCCCACCGCCATCACGGGAGATGTCTCGGGCCAAACGCAGTTGACGCTGAGTGCATCGGGCGAACCGAATGTTTCGCTGCGTCAGTTCCAAGTCAGAAACTTGATCGCCGCGGACATGCAAACCGGCAAGCGATTGTGGAACAACGAATTGGCGTCTTTCAACGGCGACCTGCAACTGTCCGGTGGACGTGTCTACGCCCGACAAGTCGACGCGAAAACCGATTTCGCGAATGTTCAGATGAATGGTTCGTTCCCTGATTCAGTCTCCTTGGCTGGGACGGCGACCAACCCGTTGGCTTGGTTGAACCAAGTGGATGCGACAGCAACGGTGCAGATCGATTTGCCTCGGTTGCGTCGTGCGTTGCCCGAGTTGATGCCGCTTCGTGAAGGCGTGCAGTTGAAAGCTGGTGTCGTTGATGCCCGTATCGAACCGATTGTTGGTGCACCGGCAAATGCTTCCTTGCAACGAGAGACTCGCCGTCGTCGTTTACTGGTTCGAACCGGGGTCATCGAAGCTACCTCCAAACAAGGTGATGTACGCATTGCACCGGTGGATGCCGTTGCCGTGGTGGCGAGCGATGCTCAACACCTATTCGCCGAAGAGTTTCAACTGCAAGGCCCCTTTGCCGCGATCAATGGGCAAGGCGATTTGCGAAACGGTTCCGCCAATGTCGATGTGAACTTTGGGAAGCTGGCCAGGATTCTGCGTCCTTTGATCGATCTCGATGAACGTCGATTGGAAGGCAACGTCCAGGGCGCGTTGACCTGGAATGCTCAGCCCGATGGCCTGTGGCGTCTGCGAGGCGATGGCCAGATGACTGGCGTGGCGATCGAATTGAATCCGGGCCAGAGTTTCGAGCCGTCTTCACTTCAGTCGAATTTGGACGTGACCGGACGCTGGCAAGCCCAAGGCGGTTACTTGTCCGAACTGACCGGCGGACGCCTGAGTTTGGTTGGGCAAGGATTGGAATTGGATGTGGAGTTGGTCCAATCGATTTCCGGCCTGGACGCGGAACGTTTGATTCCGCTGCGGATGAACGGGCAGGGACAAATCAACGCCGTTGCTCAACTGTTGTCACCATGGATTCCATCACCTTATGAGCTGACCGAAGGCGGTTTTCGCTTTCACGCTCGAGGTGGGGTGAGTCAATCCGGGGCGGCGTTATTGGAGTCCGCTGACGCGCAATTGACGTCGGTCGAGGTGCCGGTTTCCAACCAGATTTGGGAACAGCAGTTGGTCAAACTGCACTTCGATGGCAAAGCGAGCTACCCACAAAACGACGTCATCATTCGTTCGTTAACCGTCGCCGGGGATGCGGCGTCGGCCGCGGTCCAAGGTGAATGGATCGGTGGAATGACCGATATCGAAGTCGCTTGGCAAGCGGAGCTGGAACGATTGCAAACGAGCATGCGGGAACGGATCGCACAAGGATCGTCTCAGACGCGTTTGTCCAATTTGAATCAAGCTTCTTCCGTGCGATCGGTGGCGTACCGAGGTGACAATGCAACTTCACCCGATAGTGAATGGCTGTTAAAGGGCAAGATGGAAGGCAACGTGGTGGCCACCGGTGATGCCGCTGTTTTGTTCTTGGATTCGCATTTGACCGGTCGCGGGTTTGAGTTGGTGGAGACGCAGCCAGCGGCATCACGCAATGTGCGGCCTGTTCAGCGTGTGGTGTGGTCCGAGCCCAATTTGAAAGTCGACGGGCGGGCGGAATGGAAGATCAACGATTCCGCGTTGCAGTCAAAGTCGCTGCAAATCGCGGGCGACTGGTTCGCCAGCACGTTGGGCGGAACCATTCAGTGGAAGGGCGATCAACAAACGGTCCAGCTCGAGGGCCCGGCAAATTTCAAAATGGACGAAGTTGCCAAACGTTTATCGCTGCTAACGGGCACATCCATCGTGGCCGAGGGGGTGCACCCAACGCCGCTGAAGCTGGAGTACTCGCAAGTCGGTGATCAGCCATCCAAATTTCGGATCAATGGAAGTTTGGGGTGGGAAAGTGTTGATGCCGCGGGGATGTGGTTCGGTCCATCTTCCGTTCCGTTCAACATGACGGAGTCCGTGGTTTCAATCGCGCCGAGCACGATTCCTGTGCTTGGACCAAGCCGTTCGATGACGCCGCGTTACGGCCCTCAGGTCGCGCCGCTGGACTATGACGCCAACGACCCATCCACGTTCCAAACGAGCGTCGATCCCTCGGCGTCCTATGGCAAGCTGTTGCTCGCCGGCGACGTGCATTATCGACCCGCGATTTGGATCGACTTGAAACCCGGGCCAGTTGCCAAAAACGTCAAGCTAACACCGGAGATCACGGGCAAGTGGTTGAAGTATGTTGCCCCGATTGCATCGGATGCAGCGTTGATCGATGGGACGTTCAGTGCAACGGTCGAAACCGGAATGGTCTCGATAGATGATCCGCGTCAGTCCGTCATTCGTGGGCGGTTGGATGTCGATCAAGTTCGCATGAATGCGGGACCGCTGGCCGACCAAGTGATTGCGGGAGCCAGACAATTGCAGGCGATGGCCGCGATTGGTTCACGGGTCAATCCACCGCGAAGTGGCCGCACGCTGATCACCATGCCGGCACAGACAATTGAGTTCAACGTCGCGGGTGGGGCGGTGGATCACCGCGCGTTGTTGCTGGAAATCGATCGTGCAAAGGTCACCACCAGTGGTCGGGTCACCATGGACGGTCAACTTGATTTGATCGCTCAGATTCCGTTGGATGCGTCTTGGATTGGAAACGATTTGAGTTTCTTGACGGGACAAACGATCACGGTTCCCGTTGGCGGAACCTTGGACCGTCCCCGATTGGATTCGTCCGGGATCCAACGGATTGTCGCGGACATGGGAACTCGCGCCGCGCAAGAAGCGGGAGCGAACTTCTTGCAGGAACAAATCGGCCGAGGACAGCAGCAGTTGGAAGACAGCCTGAACAAAGGCTTTGAGAAGCTTCGAATTGACAAACTGTTCGGTCGGTGAGCGATCGTTTGCTAATCACCCAATGATGGCAGGCGACATTTCCGTCGTGTCCGTGATTGGAAGTGCCGGTGTCGCGACAGGTTCGGTTGCGCTGTTTTGTTTCTGACGCGGCAAGGTCAGCCGGAACGTGGTACCCTCGCCCACCGCTGTTTGCAGTTCGACCTGTCCGTGATGCAGCTTGGTCACCACGTCGTAGGTGATCGACAAGCCTTGCCCGGTGCCTTTGCCGACTTCTTTGGTAGTGAAGAAGGGCTCAAACACTTTGGCTTTGACTTCGTCTGGCATGCCCGGGCCATCGTCCGTTAACTCAACGTAGATGTTTTCGTCGTCGAAGTGTGTGTCGATGGTGATGTTTCCGAGATCGCCACGCCCGTTTTCTATCTGTTCGCCAATGGCGTCGGCTGCATTGACGATCAAGTTGAGAAAGACCTGGCTGAGTTCGGCGGCCAAGGCATCGATTGTTGGCAAGTCTTCCGCGAGAGAAAGCTCGACCAAGGCCAGTGTTTTCCATCGGTTGCGACTAAGAATGCTGGCATCTTGGATCAGCTCGTTGATGTTGGTTGGGCTCTTGGATTGGGAGCCCGGGTGCGACATGACTCGCATGGCGCGAACGATTTCGGTCACGCGGCTCGCGGCGATGGAAGATTCTTCCAAGGCGAGCGGGAACTGCGAGCGAATGAAGTCAAAACGGTTCTTTTTCAGCATCTCGTTGATGGCGTCAAGCCGCGATTCCCAACTCTGCGGTCCTTTCTCCAGCAACTCTTGATACGCGTCGACGACGTCCAGCAAGCGGCCGGAGTAGTCCTGCAAGAAATCAAAATTCCCGCAAATGCACTGCATCGGTGTGTTGATTTCGTGCGCGATGCCGGTTGCGAGTTGGCCGATTGATTCCAACTTCTGAGCTTGGTTGAGCTGGCTTTCAAGTTGCTTGTAGATCGTCATGTCCGTCGCACAGGACACAAACGCGAATCGCGAATCGTGTTCGATCGTTAAAGTGCGAACGTGCACCGGATATGTCGTTCCGTCGGCCCGGGTGAGGACGGCTTCGTATTCGACTTCTTTCAGTTCACCCGATATAATTGGCGCCAAGTGCTGCGCCAGATCTTTTCCGTTGGCATCTTGCATGTAGTTGCAAAGCGACTGTCCTCGGGCGTCTTGTTCTTCCACGCGAAGGTTGTGGCAAGCGGCATGGTTCAGTTCCAACAGCTCAAACGTCTCGGTGTCGAAGACGTAGATCTCGCTCGGGCATTCGGCCTGGATTTTGGCCAAACCATTGAGCCGTTCTTCGGCCGCCTTGCGTTCCGTGATGTCGATGTAGGTGCCAACCAAACCAACGTTGTCACTTTCCAAGTTGCGAAGTGGCGTCTTGCTTGCAAGCACCACCGTCTGTTGGCCACTGGATTGGGTCTTGGTTTGCTCTTGGTTCTGAATCGGGATCCCATATCGCATGATGGATTGATCCAGCAGCAACTCGTGCTCACAGGTTTCTGGATTCCATGGAAGGTCTTCGTCGGTGAGTCCAACCACATCGGATTCCGATTCGAAGCCCATCCACTCGCTGAACGAACGGCTGCAGCCTTGGTAGCGACCTGATTCATCTTTCCAGTAAAGCGGAATCGGCAGATCGGATACGACGGACGCGAGCAGAAGCTTTTCGTTTGCCAATTCGTTGGCAGTCTTGTCGATCTCGTCCACTTGTTTGGCGATGTCCTGTGACACTCTGCGTGTCAAAATCCAAAACACCAAGACGATCAACACACCCGAGGCCAGGTTCACGCTCCAAACGGTGCGGAGCGTTCTGGCAAACGTTTCGGTGTATTGGTTTTTGAGCCGGTCACCAGCAGTCGCCAGGTTGCTGCGTTGCAGATCCAAGACGTCCGCATGCTGGGCTGCTTCTTCGACCAACGTTTGACGTTCGTCCGAGGATTGCGCCAATGCGAACTGGATCGGCAACATGCCCACTCCGGTGGACTTCGTGTCCGAAGTATTTGTCAGCGGTGCGAAGATGAAAGATTCAATTTCTTCAATCGTCTGGGACTCTCCCCATTCCTCGCTCGATGCTCCGAGGCGGAGCAGAAGCGGACGGATCTGGTTTTGACCGATGTCCGCCAACTCGTCCACATTCGGATTCATGCGGAGTTGGCTCAAGTGCAGCCGAAGCTGTCGAAGGTCGCCACTCATTTGATAGGCCAGTGTGGAACCGGCACAGTCATGAAGAATGGTTTCAATTGGCTGAGGTTGGTCTGTGAAGTGACTTCGCAGACCAATCGCGAGGCGGAGGCGGTGGACGCCACGCTGTTCGTCGGCCACTTTCAACAAGTTTTCGAGCAAAGAATCCAGTTCCGCGAAACGATGCTCTGAAGCTTCGGTCAGTTTTCGGTGGCGATGATTCCAAGCCGAAGCACGCTCACTCCAATCAACCAGCGGATTGAGGTCGATCCGCAGTTGCTCTTCCTCCGGAAGGTCCAGTTCGTGATTCAGGGATTCGAAGATCTTTTGCACGCTAGATAGCTTGGTCTGCCACTCATCGATTTCGGCTGACGCGTCAACATCAGACGCCACATCGTCATCGGATGTCGGGGAATCAGACAGCAGTTGTGTCCACTTGCTATTTCTAGCCACCGTCGCCTGGCTCATCGCAAGTCTGGCTTCGTTAACTTGCGCTTCGATCATGTTGGCCTTGGATCGGCTTTCTTGGTGCCAATTCAAAAGTGCAGTCGAAATGGCCAAGATCAGAACACCACTGCATACACCCGTGAAGCTCAGCCATCGGACTCGTCTTTGAGCGATGTGTGACTTTTGCGTCGCTTGAGGTCTCGCTGCTTCCGGCGCCGGGTGGATTGACTTACTCATGATCAACTCCTTCCCAAGAAACCGGGTGACAACCATCGGCTCCAATCATCACCGGCCAAACACGGCCGCTGGCCTGATGATCATCTGGACCCAGGGTCAACGGAGTGCCCAAGCCAAGATCAAAACTTCCGAGTGCCTCCAAGGCTTCGGTGATTCGTGAACGGGTGATGTCGCCTTCGATGGAATCGATCGCTTGGACCATGATCCGGCCAACGATGTAGCCCTCCAGTGAAACGAAAGAGAAAGGGACGTCGGGTGAATGGGCACGCATCGCGGCTCGATACTGTCGCACCAAAAGCAGCTCGCTGTTGAAGTGTGGAACGACTTGCGTTGCAATGATTCCGTTGGCTTGTTCACCCAGGGATCGTTTCAGCGATTGTGATCCGACAAAGGAGACGGCCAAGAACTGCGGGTGAAAGTTGTTTTCGCGAGCCAGCCGAACCAGTTTGGAACATGGCCCATAGGTGCCCACCATGATCACGGCTTTGGGAAGAGGTTGGTGCAACAGCAAGTCAGCCAGTCCGTCTTCTACGTGCGATGTGTTGCGTCGATACCTGCCGTGCGCGACGCTGGAAATCTTGACGGCTTGGTGATTGCGGATGGCTGCGAGTCCTCCGAAGAAGCCATCATCGCCATAGCTGTCGTTTTGAGTGAAGAAAGCGATTTCTTCCGGGCGAATTCCGTTGGCGATCAATGCGTCCACCATCGCGGCCGTTTCCTCGGCGTAGCTGGCTCGATAGTTGATCACCACGTCGGGAGTGCCCGCTTTTCGCAACGCACTTGCACCGGTGAAGGCGCCGAAGAATGGCGTTCCGGTTTTCTCGGCGATTGGAATCGCGGTGATCGCCGTTGGCGTGCCGACGTTTCCAACAACCGCTAACACTTGCATCTCTTGAGTCAATCGATGCATGTTCGGGGCGGTTCGGGCGGGCTCGTAGCCGTCGTCCAACGCGATCAGTTCAAGTTTTCGTCCCCGTAGCAGTTCGCCCTCGTTGGCTTCGCGAAACGCTGCCAGCACCCCATGGCGCATTGCGATCCCGAGTTCGGCGGATGGTCCCGTCAGAGCGGTCGACATGCCGATTGGAAGGACCGTTGCGGTTTCCTTGATTGACTGGTCCGAAACGCTTTCGGTCCGATCGGCATCGACGCGTGCCACGAAGAACAAGCTGCAAAAAATAGCGGTCGCTGCGATCTTCCAGCATGGACGGACGCGCAGCATGGCCCCATAAGTCTTCATCAAAGTGCCCCTTTTTCTTGAATGACTTGCTAGGAGCCTAGCTCTGAAAAGCCGATGCTTCTGACCACGGGACAACAATCCGCCCGCACAGGCGGTTGTGGAAAGCACTCGTGCCGAACATTCCAATTGCACGGCAAAATGGCCGGGTGCAGGTGTAGAAATGAGCCCCCTCGAACACTTGGTTTGCGATTGCTCAGAGGTCACCCGAGTTCACGGATGAGTGAATGACGGCTCGCAACTGTGGTGACTCTGATTGCGAAATCTGTCCCTGGTGGTCCTGGACTTCGGGCAGCCGTAAACAGGTCGGTTGTGCTACAAACATGCCCATGAATGCCAACTCGCACCTGACGCCTGATACGAACGACGCCCCAGCCGCTGAAGTTGATCCCGATCTGGATCGCGACACGCTGGCGGGCGAATATTTCGAGCTGCTTCCGTACGAGCCCTACCCCGTGCAGGAAGAGGCTTTGCTCGCGTATTTCACCGGTCAAACCGAAGCCGCCGAAGACGGTCCGGCCGCCCAGCACGGTGTGTTGGTCTGCGCGCCGACCGGAACGGGTAAAACCATGATCGCGGAAGCGGCGGTCTATGAAGCGTTGCGGACCGGGAAGCGGATGTATTACACGACGCCACTGATCGCATTGACGGATCAGAAGTTGGACGAGCTGCGTGAATCCGCGGTCAGGTGGGGATTCTCTGCGGACCAGGTCGGCTTGGTGACCGGGAACCGAAGCGTCAATGCGGACGCGCCGGTCCTAGTCGTCGTCGCGGAAATTTTGCTCAATCGACTGCTGAATCCAGAAGCCTTCGAATTCGATGACGTCTCGTGCGTTGTGATGGATGAATTTCATTCGTTCAACGATTACCAACGCGGGGTGGTTTGGGAATTGACTTTGGGACTTCTTCCAAAACACGTTCGCACGTTGTTGCTCAGTGCGACGGTTGGCAACTCAGTCGCGTTCACCGGTTGGCTCCGGAAAGCCCACGGTCGCAATCTTCAGTTGGTTCAAGGAACCGAACGAAAGGTCCCACTGCAATACGAATGGGTGGACGACGAACTGCTGAACGACTTTTGTGAAAAGATCGCTGCCGGGGACGAGGAAGAGCGACGAACACCAGCTCTGCTGTTTTGTTTCAGCCGTTCACTTTGCTGGACCAATGCGGAGATGCTGAAAGGCAAATCGCTCATCGATAAATCGAGACAAAAGGAATTGGCGGACATTCTGAACGCTGCCGATTTCAGCAATGGAGTGGGACCGAAACTGAAGCAGATTTTGATGCGAGGCGTCGGTGTTCACCACGCTGGAATCTTGCCTCGCTATCGTCGGATCGTCGAAGAGTTGTTTCAAAAGAAATTGCTGAGCATCTGCGTCTGCACCGAGACTCTCGCGGCGGGGATCAACTTGCCCGCGCGAAGCGTGGTGTTGCCGAATCTATTGAAAGGTCCGAAAGACAAAAAGAAATTGGTTGACATCGCGTCGGCCCAGCAAATCTTCGGTCGCGCCGGTCGACCTCAGTTCGACGACCGAGGGTACGTTTACGCATTGGCTCACGAAGACGATGTCAAAATCAATCGTTGGCGGGAGAAGTACGATTCGATCCCCGAGGACACCAAGGATCCGGGATTGTTAAAAGCCAAGAAGCAACTCAAAAAGAAAATGCCCAAACGTCGTGCGGGCGAATCGTATTGGACAGAATCACAATTTGAACAATTGCAAGTCGCGAAGTCAGCGGACTTGGCCAGTCGAGGCAAAGTGCCGTGGCGATTGCTCGCGTACCTGTTGTCGAAAGATGAGGCGGTCCAGCCCATTCGGGATTTGGTGGATCGGCGATTGATGCCGCCGGCTCGGATCGAGGTTGCCCAAAAAGACCTCAACCGGATGTTGATCACGCTTTGGTCAGGTGGCTACGTCGAACTGGATCCGCTTCCGAAAATCGCGGCGGAAAAGAAGCCCACGCCAAAAGGCACCAAGCCCGGTCAAAGCGACAATGCGAAAGTGGAAGAGCCACCCGCCACGGGAGGTTTGTTTGGCGAACTGCTGGACACAATGCGAGCCAGTGAGGCGGAGACCAAATCAGAAGAGAATGAAGAGTCGTCGGAGCCCGTTGATGACGCCGAGGCACTCGCCAAACGGGGTTACGAACTTGCCGACTATCATCCGGTCAAGGCAACACCGACGGTCAGACTGGAACGCCTAGTTCAGTTGAAAAGCGTCAACCCGTTGCTGGGTGTCTTCATCGCGGATCAATTGGCGGATGCCGATGAACAAGAACGCATCGCCGTGTTGGAAAGCCTTTTAGAGGTCCCGGGGTCCGTTGCGAAATTCGCGAGAATGCCGTCTTACGATGTCATGCCACCGGGACAACTGGCTCGCACACGATTGGACACTCAGTTGCTTCAGCGAGGTCTGGCGACACCGGAGGAGCTCGGTGCTGGCCCCGAGGAGGAGGAAGAAGAGGTTCGCGATCGTGGGTTTGGCCGGGTGATGTTCGAAGAGCCAAAGGTGTGGCCTTTGACGATCGGAGAAAAACTGCTGAGACTGTTTCGCGATGAGTTTCCTAAAGTGGACGATGTGCAGGTTCGTCCGGTTTGGATTGTTGGGGAACTGTTGGAGTTCGGTGGCGATTTCAACAAGTACGTCACCGCTCGCAAACTTCAGAAGGAAGAGGGGATTCTCTTTCGTCACTGTTTGCGAATGATTTTGTTGTGTGACGAGATGGCCAATGTGCCTCCCAAGGGAACCACGGTCGAAACGTGGGAGGATTGGTTGGATGACATTGCCGACACGTTGACGGAAGCTTGTCGAAGAATTGACCCGCAAAGCACCGATGAAACACTCAGCCAATCCGAATCACCGTTGACGGATGATTTGGCGGGTGGACGACGAAACGCTGGCACGAAACAGACGTCCGTGGCCAGCAACGAAGAGGAAAAAAGCGAAGCATGAGTTGGGACTACCGGCCGCTTTTAAGCGGGCAACGAAAAGACCCTTTGTCGACACTCGCTCGTGGAGCACTTTGGTGCACCAGTCATTTTTATGGGCTGGGGGCTCGGTATCGACGTCGACAATACGACACGCGAAAACGAGAGATCTGTTCGGCCGACGTGCCCGTGATCAGCGTGGGAAATTTAACGACCGGCGGGACCGGAAAGACTCCCGTGGTCGCGGATCTTTGCCGGCGACTACGAGCAATGAACCACCGCGTGGCGATCATCAGTCGCGGATATGGGGCGGGCGGTCAAGGTTTCAACGACGAGGCGCTCGAGCTTCAGGAACGTTTGCCTGACGTGCCGCACGTGCAACACCCTGATCGAGTGGAGGCGGCTCGGATTGCGGTGGAAGAATTGGCGGCGGAAGTCTTGGTGATGGACGATGGGTTCCAACATCGAAGGTTGAAACGAGATCTCGATATCTTAGTGGTCGACGCGACTTGCCCGTTTGGGTTTGGTCACGTGCTTCCGCGAGGCACCTTGCGGGAACCCATCGACAGCTTGTCTCGCGCCGATTGGGTTTTGATCACTCGAGTGGATCAGGTGACCGAAGAAGAGGTTGCTGAAATCCGATCGACGATCGCGCAGTACGCGCTGGACTGCCCCATTCTCGAAACGGAGCATCGACCGTCGACGGTTCAGAACTCGTTGGGCGAATGGGAACCCGTCGAATCGCTTTGCGACCAAAACGTCGCGTTGATTTCCGCGATTGGCAATCCAGGAGCGTTCAAGCAAACGGTGCAATCCTGTGGAGCGAACGTCGTCGCGCACTATCGTTTGCCTGACCACGACGCGTTCGAGCGAAGCACACGCGACAAATTGCGTCGGTGGGTGGAGCAATTGAAATCAACCGACCAATCACCGGCACGTTTGTTGTGCACTCACAAGGACGCGGTCAAACTCGCCACCGATGCGATCGCCGGCGTACCACTGGGATTCATTCCCATTGAGTTGGCTTACCGGACGTCCGAAGAGCCGCTGCAGTTGCGGCTAGAATTGATGATGGGTGGCGCGGTGGACAATCAATCGTCGCGAGATGATTCCGCTTGAATTGCGGCGGCCGAGTCGGGCAACCGTTTGATCTTGGGACGACGTTGTTTGCGAACTTTTTCAGGCACCATCCCACGCATGGCTTCCAGCTTTCCAAAGCAAAGCAAGCGATCGTTGGGTTCCAGCGTTCGCTTCAATCGAGGGTTGGGAATCACCGTCGTGCCTCGATACAACGTCAACACGTTGATATCAAGCTCCGGCAATCCTGATTCGTCGATCGATTTGCCAACGTATTCCGATCCATCGCGAACGTGCAATTCCGTCACTCCGTAGCCGCGACTGACGGTCAAACGTTGTCGCACGTCGACTTCGGGGAAGTCCACTTGAGCCGACATGTAATCGATGATCGCGCCGGCGATGTCCAGCTTGGTCGCCGACTCGATGCCTTCTAGTCCCGGGGAGGAATTCACCTCCATGACCTGCGGCCCATTGGTTCCCTCTAGCATGTCGACGCCCGCGACTCGTAGTCCCATGATTTGAGCGGCACGCACGGCCGTTTCCGCATAAGTCTCATCGAGCACAACTGGTTCGGTTCGTCCACCACGGTGAACGTTGCTACGAAACTCCGCCCCAACCGCAACGCGACGCATGGCCGCGACGACTCGGTCGCCAATCACGAACGCCCGAATGTCTTTGCCTCGACTTTCCGAGACAAATTGCTGAACGAGCACGTTTTGCTTGGTGCTTTGAAGCGTTTCGATGATCGCTTCGGCGACCTTGACGTTCTCGGCCAAAATCACGCCTACGCCCTGGGTTCCTTCCAGCAGTTTGATGATCACCGGCGAACCGCCCACGCGTTCAATCGCAGGAAGAATGTCTTTCCGGTCTCGCACGAAGGTGGTTTTGGGGATGCCGATTTGATGACGTGACAGGATTTGCAAACTGCGAAGTTTGTCACGCGAATTACTGATTCCCGCGGACGAGTTCGCGCTGAACACATCCATCTGTTCGAACTGGCGAACAACCGCGGTGCCGAAGTAAGTGATCGACGCGCCGATGCGAGGCAGCACGCCGTCATAGTCACTGAGTTGCTTGCTGCGGTAATAGAGATCGGGTTCACCCTCGGCCAAGTCGATTGCGAATTTCAGGGTGTTGAGGACTTTGGCTTTGATGCCACGTTGCTCCGCGGCTTCAACCAAGCGGCGGGTGCTGTAACAACGAGGGGAGCAGGACAGGATGGCAAGTTTCAAGGGACGACTCTTATTTGGATCAGAAAGAAGCGGCGTGTGAGAGAGGGCGACTCAAGCGGATGCAAAGCGACCACGCGGAAGAGCTAGGACGGCGGAAGGTCGTGTGAAGTTGGCATGTTCGAACCCGCCGGGCGTTTTCGTTTTCGGCGACCTGCCAAAAAGGACGCGGCCGAGTCCACCAGGAAGCGATTGCGGATGGCTTCGCGACCCACCAACATTCGGAATCCCATCGAGTCGCGATTGGCCAAGGTCAGATCCACCATGATGCGACGCCGAAGGATTTCGAGCGACGTGCGGATCACAATTCGTTCGCTCGTTTCGCCGTTGCTGCTGCGGACGTGACGTCGTTCCAAGATCGGAACGTCGGCTTCCACATGCACGTCGTCTCGCTTCTGAACCGGATGGATCGAGAAACGAACTCGTTCGATGTCACCGTCAAAATAAGTCTCCACGTCGAAGGCGTGCAGCGAGCTTGAGCGGGCGCCAGTATCAATCTTGGCTTTGACGTGCCGCACCTTCAGTTCCGGCAAACCGACCCATTCTCTCCATCCGATGACCACCAACGGATCGGTCGGAAGCAGTTTGGATCGTGTTGTCGGCGTGTCTTCTGTGTCGTGGCTAGGATCGTTTGTCATGTGCCGTGCCGTGGGGGCGGGATCGCCATTGGCGAATGAAACAGATCACTCGGGGCTGACCACCTGGTTCAGGTGGTGCTTGGTGCCTCGGTTTGCCAACGGGGACAAATTCGAGCAGGGATATCGTTGCAAATTGACGACTCACCAAGGTCAGCGTCAAGTCAACGAACAAAGATTGGCCGGCGAAAGGCCAGTTCAATCAACGAAAGAGGTCGAGTTGGCTATACTTCTCTTCACTTTTGCAGCAAAATGGATGCCCAATGAGTTTCCGGATTGCCGTTGTCCCCTGGAGCCGAATGAATGTCTGCTGAATCCCCCGAGTCCGCCTCGCCTGCTTCCTCCACGCCAATCCTTCAGGGAAAACGCGTCCTGATCTCGGGAGCCTCGCGTGGAATCGGCCGCGGAATTGCTCTGGAGATGGCTTCGGTGGGGGCTGAGGTTACGATCAATTATCATTCAAACGAAAGCGAAGCCGAGGACGTCGTCCGCGAATGTGAAGCAATGGGAACCACGGCTCACGCGGTTGGGGCTGACATTTCGGACGAAACCAAGGTTCAGGAACTGGTCGACCAAGCTTGCGAGCGGATGGGCGGACTGGACATCGTTGTCAGCAACGCGGCCTACAGCGACCGACATTTGATGTTGGAGTCGGACATGGATGAGTTTCGCCGAACCATCGATGTCAGCATGTGGGGAGCGTTCCACCTCGTGCGATGCGGTGCTCGGAAGATGGTGGATGCCGGCAACGGTGGGAACATCGTGGTGATCAGCAGTCCCCACGCTCACATGCCGATGCCGGGTGCGATGGCCTACAACATGGCCAAAGCGGCCAACGATCAAATGGCTCGCACCGCGGCGGTGGAACTGGCTTCCCATCGAATTCGCGTGAACATCATTCACCCGGGGTGGATTGATACTCCGGGGGAGCGGAAGTTCTTTCAAGAAGAAACTCTGCAGACAGAAGGAGCTAAATTGCCGTGGGGGCGTCTTGGGCAAATTCGTGAAATCGGTCGTGGTGCGGTCTTCTTGTGTGACCCCAAGAGCGAATACATCACCGGCAGCACGCTAACCATCGATGGCGGCATCCAACTTCCGTGGCGAGAAATGTATCGCGTGGAAGAAGCCCGTCGTGAACCAGTTGGCTCGTGATCGAGTCGCGTTAAAGCGAGACGCATGTTCCGTCATGAGCGATTTGAACCTCACAAGGCAAATCGCGGCAGGCGTCGGACAGTTCCAGTTCCGCAATCGGGTTGATGTGCGTTAGCAGCAATTGCTTGGGAGTCGTTCGTTTCGCGATCCGGACGACTTTGTCCAGGTAACAATGGCCGGTCTTTTCCGCCCAGGATTGATTCTTGTCATCGAAGTTGCACTCGTGCATCAGCAGGTCAACGTCGGACATCCAATCTAAAGTAACGTCGTCTTCCGCACCCAATGTGTCCGTGGCGTACAGCAATCGAGTGCTCGAATCGGAGCCATCGGGCAATTCGATTTTGTAAGCGACCGAACCGCCCGGATGTTCCTGCGGACGCCACGAAAACGAAGCGTCTTGCATCTGCCAAGTGTCGTTCTCGTCAATCGACTTCCACGTCACCGGAAGCTCGACGGGAAAGATGTCGGGGTGAAACAGATGCTCCCGAATCGAATTCAGTTTTTCGCGTTGCCCCCAAATACAAACGTCTTGAACGGGACGTTGGTAGAGAATGTCCAACAAAAACGTGAGCCCCACGATGTGATCGAGATGGGCATGGCTGAGCAAAATGTTCAGATGATCTGTTTGGATCAGGTTGGGCAATCGGAAGATCCCGGTCCCGGCATCCAGAACCAGTCCACACTCAGGGACGAAGTAGCACGAGGTGTGACGAGATTCGTTCGGGTGATACCCTGCTGTTCCTAGGCAATGCAGTTCCAATGTCTTCATCCAACTTTCGGTGGGCCGTCTGATTCAACTGGCCGATGGCAAATGACCTTGTGGCAATCATCCCGCGGATATCAACCCTGTGTGGGCGGGTTCGCGGGTGCCTATCCTATCATCGCAGCCCATCCGTGTATGTGTCGATCACGAACGCATCGGATCCCAGATTGCCGCGAGTTCCAGCTTATCGGTGTCATCGAGCAATCAGGCTGATTGAAATTCCAAGTCGCAACGTCTGAATTGTCACGTGAGCCCCGATGTGCCCATCCGCTGAATCTGATGACGTCCCGTTGAGCTCGAACAAAGAATCTCCGCTCGGACGCTCGCCGCAATCGTCGCAAGCGGTGATCTGCAAGAATGCCAGTGTGGTCTTCCCCAATGACGTCAGAGCACTTCGCGATGTCAACCTGTCGATTCCCCAGGGGGCTCGAATCGCTTTGGTGGGGCCAAGTGGCTGTGGGAAAACCACCTTGCTACGCGTGATCGCCGGATTGCAAACGCTGTCCGCTGGCGAATGTCAGCGGATGGAAGTGAAAGAGCGAGAGGAAGGGCAGAACGACCGGCGACGCTGTGCGACTTCATTTGTGTTTCAACAGCCCGCCTTGCTTCCGTGGGCAACCGTCCAAAGAAACGTCGAGTTGCCACTCAAGCTTGGTCGACGCGGTGCGGACGTTGACCT
Organism: Rhodopirellula halodulae; assembly: GCF_020966775.1. Taxonomy (NCBI): domain Bacteria; kingdom Pseudomonadati; phylum Planctomycetota; class Planctomycetia; order Pirellulales; family Pirellulaceae; genus Rhodopirellula; species Rhodopirellula halodulae. The sequence continues at coordinate 1,149,364 of NZ_JAJKFV010000029.1, forward strand.
TGCGACCGGGCAACAACGTGTCAAGGATGTATTGATGGAGGTCCAACTGGACGACGTAATGAACAGGTTTCCGCATCAGTTGTCCGGTGGCATGAAGATGCGAGCTTCGATCGCGCGAGCTTTGGTGACCAATCCCGATCTGTTGCTGCTCGACGAACCATTCGCGGCGCTGGATGACCTGCTGCGAAATCAACTCGGACGTTTGGTCACCAAGTTGTGGCGCAGTCATCGATTCACCAGCGTCTTGGTGACCCACAACATCGCCGAAGCGATTCAGCTTTGCGAGAGAATCGTTGTGATGCATCGCGGACGTTTGGTCACGCAGCTTCAAAATCCGCTTCGCGAGAAAATGGAGTCCTCGGATGTCAGACGCAGCCCCGAATTCGCGGACTTCTATGGAATGATCAGCGACACATTGGAAGCGGCTGCCAAGTCCGATGATTCGGGGGACCCGTTGTGAAAGAATCCCGCCCATCGAGCGACCTTTCGAAAGAGTCGGGAATGGTTCGCTCGCACGAATTGCTAATGAGCCTGGTCTGTGTGGGTGTGGTTGCCGTGTTGGGCATGATCCTGTGGCACGCTGCCGTCGTCGTGTTCGATCTTCCAAAGTTGTTGTTGCCGACACCTCAGCAAGTCGCGGAGGCCGGATGGACGCATCGGTCTGAGTTGATTCGTTCCGGAGCGATCACGTTGTGGACAGCCACCGTGAGTTTGATGGTGGCAATTGTGTTCGGAGGCGGTTTATCGATTCTGTTCAGTCAATCGCAACTGCTCCGCCGTGCCTTTTTCCCGTACGTGATCTTTTTGCAGACCGTACCAATCGTCGCCATTGCTCCACTGCTGATTGTTTGGTCGGGGTACGAATTTCGAACCGCGGTGATCGCGACGGTGGTGATTTGCTTGTTTCCAATCGTCAACAATGTGACGACCGGGCTGATGTCGGTTCGACCGGAACATCGGGATCTGTTACAGCTCTACGGAGCCACTCGCTGGCAGCGACTTGTGTACGTCCAGCTACCAACGGCCGTGCCCTATTTGGTTTTAGGGGCTCGCGTGAGCAGTGGATTGGCGGTGATCGGTGCGATCGTTGCGGAGTTCTTTGTCAGTAACGGTGCTGACTACGAAGGGTTGGGGGCATTGATGACCGGTTGGCAAGGACGAACCATGACCGATGCTTTGATGGCGGCGTTGGCCGTTTCAACTTTGCTAGGATTGGTGCTGTTCGGTGGCGTCAATTTGCTGAGTCATTGGTTGTTGAAACGCTATCTGAGAGTCGACTGATCATCACGTTGTCGCCAACTTCGGAACCGCCGGTTGTCGTTGAAAACTTTCGGTTGGATGCCATCGGCGTACAATTTCTACAACTCCTTCAGTTTCGAATGACACATCAGTGAGCATGCTCGAAACAGCAGGTTCCCTATGCTGGAAAGAAATGCTTCGTGCCTACCCCGTCATCAAAAATGGTTTCGATGAACTCGCCTCAAAATGTCGCTGGATCGCCAACTCCGGTTTCGCGTTTGCTTGCCAGCGTCGCAAAGTGCACGGTGGCCTGTGTCCTCCTTTTGCAAACGACAGGATGCGGTCGTCAACCCGAGGCGACCGATGGTTTGCAAGCGATCTCTGTCCAACTGAACTGGTACCCGGAAGTCGAGCACGGTGGCGTTTACCAATCCGTGGTGGATGGGACTTACCGATCGCTGGATTTGCAAGTTGCAATCGAGCCTGGCGGGCGAGCTACCCCGATTGCACCCGAACTCGAAATGGAACGCAGCCAATTCGCCATCACCAACGCGGATGACGTTGTGCTCTTTCGGGTTCAAGGGGCCGACGTGGTGGCGGTGGCTGCGGCGGTGCAAAATCATCCTCGTTGCATCTTAGTGCGTGCCGACAGCGGTGTGATGGAATGGTCCGACTTGGCGGGCATGACGCTTCAAAGGCAGGCCGGGCGTGCGTTTTTAGACTTTTTGGAGCAACGAGGGCATCTGAACGATGTGCGGCAGGTTCCCTATCACGGCAGCATCGCCGGAATGCTGACGGATCCAAAAGTGGCGGTTCAAGCTTACAGCGTTGCCGAACCGTTGATTGCTCAACAGCAAGGTTTGGAAGTCAAGACTTTGATGGTCAGCGACCTTGGTTGGAATCCCTACTCCAGTGTCCTGGTCACCACGGGAGATATGATTCGCGATCAACCGGAGGTGGTTCGTGCCATGGTGAAAGGCACCGTGGACGGTTGGCGTCAGTACCTGCAGTCGCCAGACGAGGCCAATGCAGCGATACTTCAGGCGAATCAACATGGAATGACTGCAGAGGCGTTGCAATTCGGAGCAGAGCAAATGCGACCGTTGGCGATGCCCAATGGAGACCTTGACGAGGTCGGGCAGATGACATCGGAGCGATGGACCGAACTGGTTCAGCAGATGTCTGAGTTGGGGCTGGTGGATCTGGAAAAAGTCCAACCGTCAGATTGCTTCACAACAGAGTTCTTGCAGCTCTGAGAATGAAGGCTTCGGCGTGTCTGGCCGCCCAGGGCGACTCATGAGATCAAGCGGCGTTTGAAGACGGTGGAGTTGCGGTGTTGCTGGCGGACAAACGTTCTGAGGAGTTGATTTGCATTTGACGCCGCTTTTCGCGTTTCTTTTCCAACCGAGCTGCAACCTTCTCCGGTGGAGTTCGCCAGCGTCGGTGCAGCCACCAATATTGTTCTGGCGCGATGTCGATCATGGCTTCCAGTTGTGAGTTGTACCATTCGGTCATCTGACCCACCGACTGAGCGTTCTCGTCATCGGTGATTGGATCGACCACGCCTAGCAATCCGGATTCGAATTGCATCGGCTTGCCATTCAGTCGACGGGTGTAGACGCTCAACATCGGTGCTTTCGATGTGAGCGAGAACAACGCCAGTGCCTTGTGGCAGGATGCGGGGACGCCACAGAAATCGGTCCAGTATCCTTTGTGGCCCGCATGTTGATCCGCCAACAAAGACAACAAACCGCCATCTTGAAGGTGTTGGTCGACGATTGGAGCGCAGCCAATTTTGTCGACCATGTCTTGACCCTTCGCACTCCGAAAATCTTCGACCCAGTCATGGAGATAAGGATTGTCCAGCCGACGGGCAATGGCCAGCGTGCGAACTCCCATCAACCCCATCGTGTAACCACCCACTTCAAAATTTCCGAAGTGACCGGTGACGTAAACGGAGGGACGCTCGCTCAGCATGTGCTGCAGCATCGTTTGGTTGCCGCGAAAGCGAACATGCTGGTGCCAATTGCAGCGATGCAGTCGACGCTGCGCCCACGCGACTTCGCAAACCATCAGCATCAAATGGTGCCACATGTCAAAAGTCAGTCGATGCTGGTCTTCCAATGACAAACCAGGCAGGACTTGTTGGAACGCGGAGTCAATCACGTTCTTGCGAATCGGCAGCGGGCCAGAAAGCAACGCCGCCACCACTCGGCAGAAGCGGTCTCCCATGTCCAAGGGCATGACTTGGATGACAGCAACGATCATCCGCACCAATGCGTAGGCAGAAGCGTCGATCAATCGTTGACGCATCGCACGCATGGGCGTCTTCACGTTGTCCGTCCTTGGAATTGAATGAGTTCGTGCAGGCTGGGATTGCTATCCCTTTCGCCTACCGCCGTGGCGGCAGCGATGATCGCTCGACCCCTCATTTTGCCGAAATTCGCAATCCGTCGCCAGACAGATTCAGCGTCTGCCCAACGCCGAAGACGCCCGTGGATTCATGGGAGCACGGACGGTCGTTTCGATCACCAAACGATTTTCGTCGCGAAATTCGGTGACGGTTCCAGTGATCGTCCAGCGGTCGTCGTTGGGGTCTTCTTCAATGGCCCGAGAAATTCGATCGAGCATCAAGTTTTCATTGACCAACGTCATCGGGACCGCGATCGCGACGGGAGCAATTGGCAGGGTGGGATCGTCCAGGTGAGACCCGTCCAAGGATTCAACGCCTCGCCCCATTGGAGTTTTGCGACCGAGTAAACTTTCTTCTTCATCGGTTGGCTTGCGAGCCAAACCGTGTTCCACCAGCGTGTCCACGTGCGAATCGTGAACCGAGTTGGATTGTTCGGGAATGAATCGCCAGCGTTGGCCACTCATGACGAATCGACCAGTGACCGGACCAACGCGGGTTCCCTCACGAAGAATGATCCCCGCCGCGGTCAACGGATCGGTCGAGCTTTCGCGGCCGGTGCCGTTGGCTGGACCGGCTGAGGAAGACTGTCGTCCGAAACCAGGCGACGCTCCGGCGGAATCCGCAGCACGGACCTGCGAAGGGTGGCTCTGTCCGGCAATCGCAACGGCGATCAATGCGGCAACAAAGAACCGATCATTTGAAAGACGCCACATGAGAGCACTCGTGAATGTTTGGAAGACTTGATTTCTTGGAATCACCCAGAGTGAAAACGGGCGTTCACTCTCGGGGCATGGCAATCGCGTGCAAGCTGACAACGGTTCCCACGGCGATCATGGCCAGACCCAACCAACGAGGTGGATGGACTCGTTTGGTGGGTTTGGGATGCACTTGCATCAGGAAATTGCTGAAGGAATCCTGGGCGACCACGTTCGATTTGCGCGACATCTTTGCCATCGCCCGAGTGGTGGGTTCATTCAAAACAAATGAGTCGACCATCCGAAACTGAACGCCCAGCAAAATGAGCAGAACGCCGATCAGGAAGTATTTGTTTCGATTCATGTCCATTGCGATCATTCCCATCACGCGTGAAGCCTACGCTCCGAATTGAGCGCTGCTGGAAATCATCGACTTGGACCACGGGAACGCTCGAACGTTCCGAGGGCGATTTGCTTTGTCGTGACTGGTGCAAATGTCACAAGCAGTTTCAATGCATCGATCGCAACGATTGCATCACTTGGCGAACAAGCCGTCGACCAATGAATGGACGTCGTTTCGAAAGCCAGAAAGAGCCGAATCGGACAGCACTTCAGAACGGTTGCTGTTCATGATCGCGGCCGCCAAAGGCTTGTGACCTTTCCAATCTTCCAGCGTGAATTCACGAATGTCGACGTAGACGTCCTGGAGGTTGTTGCTGATCTTCGGAACCAGAAAGAAACCGTCGTCGCCACGTACCAGGTGATAGTGCATCGACCCGTGCATCAGCACGGCACCGGTGATCATTCCGAAGAAAAAACGAGACATCCAACCATTCCTTGATCAACAAATCGAGGCTCAAAACACCTCGTCTTCCTTCATCGTTCGCCATCGACGCCGGAAAATCAAGGGGCTCAAAGTCATCGCGACGGTTGCGTTGGACCCGTGTGGACAAATTCGATCATTTGCTCGCAGACCCGATTCACCAACCATTTACGGTCTTCGCAGAGCATTGCGACGTGGTCCATTTCAGGCCGAAAATCCACCGTGGCATGATTCTTCCAACGCACACCGTGAAGCATGTCGAAAAACTGATTCTCGTAGTTGTAGTATTCCGAAACGCCGCCGGTGTAGACCAGATGCAGGCGACATCCTCGATCGACCAGCCTTTGAAATTCCCGCAACGCAATTTTTCGCGACGGGAATTCGCGAAGGTCGGTGCCCATCGGAATGCTGCGGTACGCGGGGGCCGAGTTTTTGCTGCGACGCGGCAACCGTCGACCGAGCATTCGTTTCCATGCGCGTGCGGACACCAAACGCGATGCGTAGTGGCCAACTCGATGAATCCAAAAGCGACCAGTTCGATAACCACATGCGTCCATGGCAACCACACCGCTGACGCGAGGATCCCGAACGGCGGCGTGCAGCGAATCGTCGGCTCCTGAACACAGGCCAAACAAGATGACTTGTTCAATTCCGTGCTCTCGTTGCAACCAGTCGATCGCCTGTCGAATCTCGTCGGTGGCTCGTTCGATCGATTGACCGCGGGATCCGACCGGCAAACTTTCCCCGATTCCCGATAGGTCAAAACGGAAGGAGGCGAGACCTCGACAGCCAAGCGTTCTCGCCAGATCGACATGCAGCCGAAATGGGCCGACATGATGCAGCATGCCAGGAGTGACAAAGATGGCGGCCGTTTTCGCATCGATGGATTGCGCCGGTTGATGATAGACGCCCACCAAGTGGTGATGACTCCCAAAAACCACCGCCTGTTCGGCGAATGTCTCACCGCCACGTGTGGTCGGCACGTCGGTCGACTTGGTTGCGGCAACCGTCGCGGGTGTTGTGGTGCTGGCGAAGGAGGCAGGAAAAAGATCGGTGGTACTCATGTGGTCACCTCCTGATTGGATGAACAGGTTTCACTGACTAGCAGCGAACTGATTTTTCGCATCGCGTCGGGCGAGGCAAACGCCGATTCGTTCCAGTGAGCGACATGCCACCCAATCTCATCACTCAAAGGCACTACCGTTTTGGACTCAAGGTGTGTTGCATCGATGCCTTCCATCGATGCGTAGTCTTGGCTGAGCAAAAATGTGCACGACGAATGGTCGGTCGATATGTCGGGAGCAAGCTTGAGTTCCTCCAGTTGCCGTCGTACGACATGGTTGAGTCGTACGCCGTAGGCTTGATCAATCGAGCCCGCCAATCGAGGTTGTGAGAATCTGGATCCATTGACCAGAGTTGCCGAATGCAGATCATCCAATCGCCGCAAGAACGTTTGGCCATTCACGACTGGGTCCCAAAGCAATCGTTGATCGACCATCGGGTGCTGGCATTGACTTGCAAGCGTGGCACCCAGCCGGATGCCCAACAGTGTCACCGGAGTGGTGGAATGACGTTGCGTCATCCACTGGACCGCGTCGTGAATGTTTCGTTTCATCACCTGCGGAGCGGCCTCCACCGCGGTGCCATGTGAATTTCCGGTTCCCGCGTAATCAAATCGAAGCACGTTCCATCCCTGTTGCGTCAGATGCACCGACAGTTGTTGTAAGTTTCGATAGGAACGTTGGTATTCGTGTCCGATCGAATGGCAAATCACGACAGATCGATTTGCGACCGGCTGGTTGGCCGGCGGTGTGTAGTGAACTCCGAATAGGTCGTGCGAGCCGCTTCGAAAGAAGAATGCTTCGACCTGAGGTAGCCGGGCCCGCTGTGCTTCCACTTGCGAAGAGTCGTTGTTTGCCGAGCAAGGTTGGTCACGCATCAATGATTGAAGATGGCGAGCCGCCAATTCAATCGTTGGATTCGCGAAAAAGTCTCGGACAGGCAGTTCGATACCAAGCTGGTCTTTGATCTTGGCCACAACCTGCGTCACCAACAGCGAACTACCGCCAAGCAAGAAAAAATCGTCGTCGATACCCATTTCTGGGATTTGCAGCACCGTGCACCAAATGTCGTGCAAGCGATGCTCTAGCTCAGTTCGCGGTGCCACCAAACGGTTGTCTCGTGCCACCACCGCCGCATGATGGTCGGGCAGTTGAGACCGATCGATCTTGCCATTGATGGTCTTGGGGAAACGATCCAGCAACACAAATCGCGATGGGATCATGTAGGCCGGCAATTCCTCACGCAGTTGTTCGCGTAGATCATGTGCGATTTGCGATCGCACCGCGTCAGACGATTGTTCGTAAGAAACTTGCGAATCACTGTCGAAACACAACGCAACGAATGCGATCAAGTTGGTTTGTCCATCGATCTTGTCGGCACGAACGAGTGCTTCGCTGACGTTCGTGATGGAGGTCAACGCGGCTTCAATTTCACCCGGCTCGATTCGGTACGAACCCAATTTGATTTGATGGTCCAAGCGTCCGCCGAAGTCGATGTTTCCGTCGGGCATCCATCGAGCAACGTCGCCTGTGCGATAGAGTCGACGTTGGACGCCAGTGTTATCTGTGTGCTGTACGAAGGCAGCCTCGGTCAAGTCTGGTCGATTCAGATAGCCGTCCGCGAGTGCTGGGCCGGCTAAAAAGAGTTGTCCCGTTTCCCCCATCGCGACTTCTCGCATGTCGGAATCGAGAATCAACGCTTCGTAGCCAGGAAGAGGCTTTCCAATCGGCATGTTGGCATCCGAAAACTCACCGTCGGGAATGAACACCGTCGCTGAGACGGTGGCTTCTGTCGGGCCGTATGCATTGCACCAGAGCACTTCTGATTCACAGATGGAAAGCCACCGTTGATAGTGATCGACACTGATCTTTTCGCCCGTCACGACCATCAGACGAATGCAATCGGGGACTTTCGCGTCGGTTGCGATCATCAAATCAACCCACTCGTGCCAGTAGGCGGTAGCCAGGTGAATGGCGGTGATTTGATGTTGCTGGATCAAGTGCGAAAGTTCGTTGACTGAATCGGCCCGCTCCAACGGACGCACGACGACGCAGCTCCCCACCAGCAACGGAGGAAAAATCTCCTCCATGGCGATGTCGAACGTGAGTGTTGAGAACTGAAGCGTCCGATCGTTTGGGAGCAAGCGGTAAATGTCGCAGTCAGCCAAGCAATAGGTGGTCAATGCGGTATGGTTGATCAACACGCCTTTGGGGCGGCCAGTCGACCCCGAGGTGTACATCACATAGGCGAGGTGATCGCTGTCCAAATCCGGAAAGTCACCGCGAAAAAAAGTGGTGCTCGAAAGGTTGCCGGTGACTAGGCGGTCGGCATCCAACCAAAGCCGTTGTTGATCTCCATCAACCTGGGGTGCATGGTCGTGGTCGACACTTCCGGGGAATAGCGATCGGTGATGTGCGTGTCCAATCAACGTGCGGATATCAGCGTCATCGACCATGTACTGCAAGCGGTCGGCCGGATAGTCGGGATCCAGCGGAACAAAGGCGGCTCCGGCCAAATGGGTGCCAAGCATCGAAGCAATCGCGATGGGTGTTCGATCCAAACACATTCCGACGCGGTCCCCCGGGCAAACGCCAACCTCTTTCAATTGCTCCGCGACCAAACAGCTTTGGACACGGAGTTCGCGGTAGGTCCATTCCTGGTCTCCTTGGACCACGGCAATTCGGTCCGGTGTCGCATCGCATTGTTGCCAGAAAAGGTCAATGAAGGGACGTGCCGGAGGAGGTGTTGTTGCGGCACTCACGAGATGACCTCACCATTGCAATCAACGGGGTTTGCAGCCTTCTTCGAGGCAGACGCTGTTTTGGGCGAGGTGCCACTTGCCATCGCTTGACGAAGGCTTTGACCGAATCGTTGAAGTCCTTCCTCCAGCAAAGGCATAGGGATGTTCAACGCCGGCATGAACTTCAAGACCTCATCCTGTGATCCCGAAGCTTCCAACAGCAAGCCATTCTTGAATGCGACATCGATGATGCGTCGAGCCAGCTTGCCGTCGCCCACATCCAGGCCCCAGATCATTCCTCGACCGCGCACATCCCAGTTCGGCTGAGGCGACTGCCAAAGCAGCGACGAGAGAAATTCCCGCAGCACATCGCTGCGTTGCTGGATGCCACGGACGAAGTCATCGTTTTGCCAGTTCTGAAGGACTTCCGTTGCCGCGATGAAAGCCAAGTTGTTGCCACGGAAGGTGCCGGTATGTTGTCCAGGCTGCCAAACATCGCATTCAGGACGCATGAGCAAAACGGAGAGTGGCAATCCTCCGCCGATGGATTTGGAGAGGCAAACCATGTCAGGTTGCAGTCCCACTCTTTCGAAGCTGAAGAACTCCCCGGTTCTTCCATTGCCAACTTGGATGTCGTCGACGATCAGCAACACATCGTGTTCGCGACACAGCGATTGAACCCGTTGCAACCAAGGGTCACTGGCAACGTGGATGCCGCCTTCACCTTGGACGGTTTCCAGAATCACCGCCGCGGGAAGTGGCAAACCACTGCTGCGATCGGACAACATTTTTTCGAGCAAAATGGTGGTGTCAAAATCACCAAGGTATCCATCGAATGGCAGGAAGCTGACGTTGTTGTGCGAACCGAAGTATTCGCTGTGGTAGCTTTGATTGCCAGTCACGGACAGTGAACCCAGCGAGTGCCCGTGGTATCCGTTCGTGAAGGCGACGATGTGAGAACGCTGCGTCCGCTTCTTGGCCAATTTCAGTGCCGCCTCAACCGCATTGGTGCCGGTTGGACCTGTGAACTGAAGCTTGTAGTCCATTGATCGTGGTTGCAGGATCACCTCGTCGAACGTCCGGAGGAACCGTTCTTTGGCCTGCGTCATCATGTCGAGCGAGTGAAGAATGCCGTCGCTAGACACATAGTCAATGAGGGCTCGCTTCACCTCGGGGGGATTGTGCCCATAGTTCAATGATCCCGCGCCGCAGAAGAAGTCGATCAGTTCTCGTCCATCGTTGGTTCGCATGACGGAACCCACGGCGGAAGTGAACACGTTCGGGAAGAGTCGGCTGTACCCACGGACTTTTGATTCCAAACGGTCAAAGGTTGCGGTGGGAACCGATGTTTGGAAAGACTGGCTCAAGCGATGACCTGCGATCAATGAAGTTGCCGAATAGAAATTGGGTTCGAGCGCAGAAGGCTGGCAAACTCGAAAAGCATTGAAAGCTAGGACGCAACTGATCGCCGCGATTTCGTCGTTGAATGACGTCGTTCAGTTCTGGCAGTGGGACGACCGGGTTTGAGGATTGTGCGGGTTGCACGGACGCGAATTGGTTGAGTCTTCGCAGACCGAGTCACGCTGAAGCATGAGCCCGTCGTAACTCAATCGTCGCCGGACTTCTGGTCTCGAAACCCCTTGCGGTCTGCTTCGTACTGCTCCGAATCGGGCAGGTCAATCGCATCTGGTTGTGCGGCTTCGAACAGCCGTTGCAAGAAGGGACGGCACCAACCGCAGCCGGTCCCCGCACCGTAGCACTGCGAGAGCTCACTTGCTCGGCGGGGTTTCTGAACGCGAATGAACTGCTCGACCTTGCGCCGCGACACATGAAAGCACAGGCAAAGGTCTTCTTCGGGCTTCATGAGAGATGCAGTTGAAGAGGTCGAGACGCGGAAGAGGATCTGCAATCAACGATGAGATCAGAACTTCCAACGATACTCCATTCTCGTTCCGTACACGTCAGGAAGATCGCTTCGCCAGCCGTGCATCACGTCGAATCGCAACAGTGTGCTGTTGGAAACCGGGAATTGATAACGTGCCCCCAATCCGAACTGATCGCCTTGAACAAACGGATTGGAATCGCCGTGTTCGGTCAGATAGGAAGCTTCCAAAAGCAACTGCCGGTCCAATTGGTTTCCGATCAAATCAATTCCGATGGAGCCACCGGCGGTATCAAAAGCATTCGGATCCAATGTGGCAAACCCGTTCAGGCCATCCGTGTCAAAGTTGATCCCGGTGTTTCGAAGGATACCACCACTCCCGCCTGCTCGTGCCACGGATTGAGGACGTCCCCAACCAAAGAAGAAGTTGGCGTACGGGACCACGGTCAATGGCGACGACGTGATCCAGCTATTTTCCCACAGAAACAAACCACCATCTGCGGTGACGTCGGCGTCGGAAAGGTTTTGGCCCGTGTTGATGATCAATCGCAATGAGTTGCTGATGCGATCGAAGTAGCGTTTCGTGAAGCTGACGGTCATGTTGTGATAGCTGCGACGCGAATCGTCGCGGTCACGCAGGTAAGCGTAGCCTGCCTCGATGTACCCGTTGTAGGCTTCGATAAAACACGCCGTGCCGAAGACTTGAGCTGCATGGTCGTCGGAACCAAATGCTGCGCTGTCAATTCGATCGATCGCAGCAAAGAAGGTCCAGTCGAAATTGGCCCAGTTCAACGCGCGACTGTGACGTGCCGGGAGTGCAAATGCGGCACCGGTCACAGCGTCTTCCATCCAAATGCCGTTTTGGAAAAGCAGCGGAATCAAACCAATGGTCACCGGCAATTCCGCGGGCGAGGATTTACCGTGAAAGCCTCCCCACATCGCACCCAGGTCACCTTCGAAGAACGCGGTGACAAAGTTCGGATCAAAGACGCCTTGGTAGTCGAATTTACCATCCTGAAAATCGACCCGAGTGAATTGCCCATTGCGATCCAAGGGGCCAATGAATCCGTGGAAACGCTCCGAATCCGTCAAGCGTAGATCGAGATCCAGGTTCAATCGCGATGCCCAGTTGTCGGTGCGTCCAGCGGCATTGCGGCCGGTGATGATTCCGGAACGCATGTCACCGTAGAGGTAGAACTGCGGCCGAGCCAAATTGGTTGGTCCGAACCAGTTTTTACCGCGAGGCGTGATGCCATTGCCGTAGAAGGTCCGCCCCCATTCGATCCAGGGACTCTGCGTGGGAACCGCCGCTTTCGCGTCATAAACCCACTGTTCGCGACTGCCGTCGTGCCAATCCGATTGATGCGGCAATGGCGTTGGCGAGAAGTCGTGAGCGAAATGCTTGAGACTACCCATCCCTGCTGCGTGAGCGAAATCCGCTGCGGTTTCCTCTTGCAATACGGAATGGCCGGTCAGAGACGGAGTGCCCAAAGAGGCGCTCTTCGAGGCAGTCGTTAAGCCAGGAAAAACTGCTGTTTCCGGGATGGATGTTTGCGCTGGATGGACAGAGATCGCTGGAGTTGGCTGTTTCTGTGTGACCGCTGCGGCGGTGGCGGCCGATGGATCCGGTGCAACGATTGGTAAACGTTGGGGACGGCGATGCGGTGATTGCGCACTCAGTGGTGTACCGACCAACCCAATCAGGCTGCCGGCCAAGACTGCAATCCAGTGCCACGGCTTTGAGCTGCGAATGAACCGCATGATCAACGCACCATGAACGTGTGCGAGCCATGGCAGATGTCAATCATCCGCTCGTTCATTCGTCGAATCATATCGGGTGTGCTATTGATCTGACGCATGAAGTACATCGGTTCGGTGCGGCTGCGCATCCGGACGCTCAATCGATAAGGTCCAGGAACACGAAATGCCTCCGCGGGAATCGTGTACTTGGCGATGCGGTGATCCAGTGGCGGGATGCTGTGCGCTTCCATGCGAATCAGCGGCGGATGGTTCAGCACGCTGATGGGCAGAGCCCCCGGACGCAGAAAGGCGAGTTGATCCAGACTGAAGTTCAGGGGCAGGGCCGCTTCACGGTCGGTGCCACGAACGTTGTTGATCAAAAACTTGGTTTGCAGGTTGAACAGGTTCTTGTCACGCGGAATCCGGCCTTTGGCAACTTCGACGCTGTGCATATCACACAGGTCGGCGTTGGCGTCCAAGTAGCCCGTTTCCCAAACCCGTTGTCCGTTGGGATTGATCAACACGGCATTGAGCCATAGCTGCGGCTGGGCACCCAGGGAACCGGTTGGCAAGTTGTGGCCAGTGCTGATGTTGTCGACTCGGTAGCCGAGTTTCAGCGGCATGCCAATTTGGGGCTTGGTGTAGAACATCGGGTCGCTAACGTGTGCTCCTGCTTCCAGCGTCATCGCGGAATAGCCACGCTTTTCGTTCATCTTCGCGATGTTTGTATCGATCACTTTTCTCGCGTCACGACGATCGTCGGCGTTGTCCCAAGGTTTGGGGAAGTGCATGCCGTCGGGAACATTCTTTTCAAACGCTTCCGTTCCCCAACCCGCGCGATCATCAAACGTCAGCCACTGGCGAGGCGTGAATGCTTTGGCCTTGGGGTTGTGTGGGAAAATTCCGGGATGTGCGATGGAATATCCCGGACCCCAGAACGTATGGTTGGAATGTTTGCGAGGTTCTCCGTAGGGCTTGCCCGACAGCTCAGCCACATGGCATTCCTCGTAGCCTTCGGCTTTTCCAGGCACCGCGCCCATGTGGCAATCTTGGCAGGAAATGCCCGCCTTCGCCGCCGGACCACTTCGGTATTGTGCGTGAACCACCTCCAGCCAAATGCCGGGGTGCACGGCGACTTGATGGCACGAGATGCAAATGTCCGTCTTCGTCAGCGGTTCGAAGAAGTAAGAACCATTGTGAATGGCTTGGCCGGTGCCCTTCTGCGACGCATCCGTTTTGAGTTTGTTCTTTTCCGCGTTTGCCAGAGCTTTCGCCAAGCCCGCGCCGTTTCCACCGCTGCCGACGGGAGCGTGAATGTTGCCCGGTTCGATGCGACGGTCGCCGTTGCTGCGGCCGTAGTGCTCGTTGATACGGTGGCAACTGATGCAGGTCACGCCCTCACGCGCAACGGGTGGTTGATCCAGAACGCTGACCGTGCGAGGAATGTTCAGTTGGGTTGCGACGGGCGAATGACATCGCATGCAAAAATGGCCAACTGTCCCTTCAGTCAATTCCGTCATGGCCTGTTCGAATCGCTGGAACATCGGGGAGACCGATGCGTAGGCGTGGCTGCTCACGCTCCATTCGTCATAGTGCTTGGGGTGGCATGCTCGACAGGATTCGGCTGAGGGATAGCAATCCTCCGTCCAAAGGTCTTCGTGAGGGTCCTTCTTACCAGCATCGTCAGGTGATTTCGCGGGAGGCGAAATTGGTTCCTCGCTGCCCAGCCCCGCAAGTGGATCATCGCCGAAGTCTCCCAGCGGGTCGACATCGGCCGCCAATTGCCCGGCGTCGTTGGCGGACACCGAATGCATGGGAACTTGGTTGCCGAACAGATGATGAATCGATGGTTCCACACCGCCCGTGGGGTGACGGTAGGCGGAAGGCGTCGGTTGAGAGGTTGGTCGATGGGCCGGTTCTGCCGTGGCGATTCGGGCCGCGGGTTGTCGTCCGTAGAGTCGGTTGCCAACGCCCAATAACTCGCCGACCTGCAGCAACTCTTCATCGCTCATCGATGGTTGCCCACGCCATGCCGAGCCGTCGTCCGCGGTGACGGACGGGGGCTGCGAGAGGATGCCTGCTATGCCAATCGCGGCAAACAGCGACATCAAACCATTGGTGATCGTTTCACGACGAGGAATGATGGGCATCACCGTGTGAACCTGAACAACCCGAAAGAGCCTGGACAATCGGCACAATGCCGACAAACACACTGCCTCCATCGTCTGGTGCTCAGCGGATTGTCCAGAAGCATCCGCGGGACGCGACCAAAGGACTCAATCGATAAACTTTGCCACCTTTGAGCATGCGCCGAAACGCATCCCGGTTTCACTGGCAATGTTTCACGATGGGGCGGCCCTCGGGCTGAATTCGCTATCGGCGAACGTGCTTCATTCGCCGCCGGCAGCACTCATCATTCGAATCGCCTCGGGCAGCGCTTCGCATTCAATTTCGAACACGCGAGCGGCTAGGTCATCTGGCGAATCAGTGGGCAAAACCGGGCACGTCCGTTGATGAATGATGGGACCATTGTCGTAGACGTTGTCCACGTAATGAATCGTGCAGCCGCTGATTTTGACACCACGCTGGATGGCGGCTGCGTGGACATTGTGCCCGTACATTCCTTTTCCACCAAAGGCCGGCAACAGCGACGGATGGATGTTGATCACACGATGTTCAAAATCGCTGGGGATCAACACATGTTTCAGAAAGCCTGCCATGATCACATGCGTCGCGCCCGCATCGCGGCAAGGCCCAAACATTGCGTCACGATAAGATTCATCCGTTGAGTGATCCGACTTGCGAACCACCTGAGTTGGAATCCCTGCGTCTTGGGCGATCTTGATGCCGCCCAATCCTTCGCGACTGGCGATCACCAAACGGAAATCGATGGGCAGTTTGTGTTCATCACGATGCCGAATCAGGTTAGCGAGCGTGCGGCCGCCCCCGCTGAGGAACACGGCCGCTTTCATGGCGTGGGAATCGGTCACGCGTTTTCCACCTTCGCAACAGACAGCTCGCCACCTTCGATCGTGGTCGTGGATGAACCGGGGATGGTTCCCGACTTCAACTCCTCGGCCAACGTTTCGTTGCAGATCATTTCGCGGTGAGCCTCGATCGCGGATTGCAAGTCAGCATCGGATGTTTCCACGGCAACGCGAATGCGATCGGTGTATTGGCAATCGATCTCTTTGCGTTGACTTTGGATCGCACGGATCAAATCCTTAGCCAAACCTTCGCGACGGAGTTCGTCGGTGACCTCGGTGTTTAGCACGACCACGCAACCGGCACCCTGTGCAGCCGCCCATCCATCGCGAGCTTGCAAACGCACCTCAATGTCATCGCTGTCGAGTTTCAACGGTCCCGATGGAAGTTCCAGTTCGACATAGCCGGTCGATTGCAACTGGGTGAGCAGCAGATTTCCATCGGCTTCCCCGAGCATCTTTTTGACAACCGGAATGTTCTTACCGACTTTTGGGCCAAGTCGTTTGAAGTTGGGAACGATGGTGTACTGCACGTAATCGCCGCCATCCGTGGTGTACTCCACCGATTTCACATTCAATTCTTCGCGAACCAAAGCGTCGTGACTTTGCAGCCATCCGATTGCGGAATCGTCGGTCAGGATGACCTCGACCTTGGAAAGTGGCAAACGAACTTTCAGCTTGGCATCGGCCCGAGCGGATCGGCCCATCGAAGCGATTTCTCGCAGCAGACGCATTGAGTCGGAAAGTTTCTGATCGACGCGTGAAGCATCGGGTTGAGGAAAGTCGCACAAGTGAACGCTGGGCAGGACTTTGTCACCAAACGGCGCGGTCAGCTCACGCCACAGTGTATCGGCCAAGAACGGCACAAACGGTGCGATGACCTTGGTCAGCTCCACCATGACTTCGTACAGCGTCCAATAAGCGTCGTGCTTGTCGGCCGAGTCCGAATCCGATGCCCAGAAACGATCTCGAGAACGACGAACATACCAATTGCTCAAACCATCCAGCAGATTCGTGATTGCTTGGCAGGCGTTGTAATTGTCAAACGCATCCATCCGATCGACGACGGTTGCCAACGTTCGATTCAACTCGGAATGGATCCACCGATCGATCTCACTACGTTCGCTGATGGGCCGGTAAGTCGGAGCCGATGCGAGCGAAGCCGATGTCAGCTGGTCATCCGCTTCGGTTGCGACCGTCGGATCAAAGCCGTCGATCTCCGCGTAGATGGAGAAGAAGCTGAACGTATTCCAAAGACGCAGCAGGAACTCAGGGATCGAATCGCGAATGGCTTGATCCGCGTAGATGATCGAATTCCATGGGGCTTGGTTGGCGAAGAAGTACCAACGCATCGCGTCGGCACCATACTTGTCAAAGATCTCCGACGGGCTGCGATAGTTCCGCAGACTCTTGGACATCTTGCCGGTCTTCTTGGTGAATTTGCCGTCGGCTTGTTCGACCTCCGCCTCTGAAAGCAGGACCGTTTTGGGTTGTCCCTCTTTTCCAGCCGACTCGTACCACTGCGATAGCATCAGTCCCAGCACGATGCAGTTTCGGAATGGATGCGGGTAGTCCGAATCGCTCTTGGGAGCGTTGACGTTGTCCGCCCCGGGCGTGCCGGCTTCTTGGATGGACGCCCCTTCGCCGAACAGCATCGTGCTGATCGCCAACTGGCTGTAGAACCAGCCTCGCGTTTGATCGATCGCTTCGCTGATGAAGTCCGCCGGGAATTGTTCGGCGAATTGATCCGCGTTTTGGTGAGGCCATCCCCATTGAGCGAACGGCATCGCTCCGCTGTCGTACCAGCAATCGATGACCTCGGGGACACGTTGCATCCGCGCGTCCGATTCAAACGGCGAATCGTAAGTGATGGCGTCGATGTAGGGTTTGTGAACTCGCAGGTCGTCGGGCAGTTCAGGGTTCGCGGCTTTGGCTTGTTCCCAAACTTCGGTGCCCTGCACTCCCGTCTTGGCCAGCAATTCATCGTAGCTTTCGATGGCTTCCATTCGGCCCGTCGACTCGCAGACCCAAATCGGCAGGGGCGTTCCCCAATAGCGTTCTCGCGACAACGCCCAGTCGACGTTGCTTTCCAAAAAGTTGCCGAACCGACCATCGCGAATGTGCTCGGGCAACCAGCCGATCTTGGAATTGTTCTTCAACATCAAGTCGCGGAACTTGGTCGTGCGAATGAACCAACTTTCGCGAGGGTACTGGATCAACGGGTCGTCTTCCGCACGCCAGCAAAACGGATAGTCGTGCAGGTACTGTTCGAGGTGCAGCAAGCGGCCCGCTTCACGAAGCGTTCGCGTGAGTGTCTTGTCCGCTTCCTTGACCCAGACGCCTTTCATCGAGGGGAATTCGTCCGTGAACTTTCCATCGGGTCCCACCGCGCACAGCAAACCGGGACGCTGGCCGTCTTTGAATCGCGTCCGCTCGGTGATCAACACCTCGTAGTCGACTTCACCAAAGGCCGGTGCCAAGTGGACCAAGCCACTTCCTGATTCCGTCGTGACAAAGTCCGCCGCGACAACTCGCCAGTACAACGATTCCTCACCACCGGCAACCAGTTCGCCGGTCGGATCGTTCAGTCGTGTGTGGTAGTCCTCAAACGGTGGTTGATACCGTTTCCCGACGAGCGATTCACCGGACACGGTATCGATCACGGTCAGGTCGCGTTTTAGTTTTCCGGCCAAGGTTTCCACCAAGGCGGCGGCTAAAACCAGCTCCTGTCCCGTTTCTGAGTCCTTGACAACGGCGTATTCCAAATCGGACTTCACCGCCGCATACATGTTGCTGGGCAATGTCCATGGTGTCGTGGTCCAAACGACCAACGATCGTTCGGGGTGATCCACCAAGGGGAACAGCACATAGACGCTGGGGTCGGCGACCTCTCGGTAGCCCTGTCCAACTTCGCCCGACGACAGCGCGGTGCCGCCTTGTGCCCACCACCAAACGATCTTGTGCCCTTGGTACAGCAAGCCACGATTGAACAAGTTCTTCAGCGACCACCAAACGCTTTCAACATACGATTGGTGATAGGTGACGTAGGCTTCTTCCAGGTTGACCCAGAACCCCAAACGTCGGGTGAGCGTTTGCCATTCCTGCATGTAACGCCAAACGCTGGATTGGCATTTTTGGATGAACGGCTCGACACCGTAGGCTTCGATTTCTTCTTTGCTATGGATGCCCAGTTCTTTGCCGACTTCGACCTCGACGGGTAATCCGTGCGTGTCCCAGCCCGCTTTGCGTTCGCATCGATAACCCCGCATGGTTTTGTAGCGAGGGAAAACATCCTTGATTGCTCGGGTCAAACAGTGCCCCGGGTGAGGCATGCCGTTCGCCGTCGGTGGGCCTTCGTAGAAAACGAAGGTGGGAGCATCGGCGCGGCGGGCGAGCGACTGCTCATAGATCGAGTGCTGGTCCCAAAAAGCCAGCACTTGTTCTTCGAGAGTCGGGAAATGGGGGCTCGCGGCGGCGGCCCGAAAAGCAGCGGTCGAATTCGCGGACACGTGATAACCGAACGAATGGGATGGGAATGTCAAAATCAACGCCTAGTTTTATGCGTTGAGAGGCATTTTCCCTACCCCCAGCGTTTTGGCCGGTGGCAAATTTTCGGTCGCGATGAGCTTGGTCACCAGTCGCCCACACAATCTGGGTGCGGCGGCTGAATCGGTCAGGACGCGGTGGCCGGATTGGAGCTGGCGGCGGCTCGTTTGGCCGCCACCATTTCTTGGTACTTCAGACGCAGGACGTTCAGCCAATACATCAAATACAAATTGGCAACGAAGGATACCAGCAGCAATGCGTTGAACAGCGTCTGCGTGGCCACTTTTTCTCGGTCGGAACGCGAATCTTGGTTGCCACTGTCCATTCCACCGCCGGATGTGCTCGTCGAGTTGCGATCTCCTGGCGAGGAGATCGAGCGATCGACGTTCGAGCTTCCCGTGGTGGGTGGCTGGTTCGCATTGGCGATCAGCGGGGGAACGGTCGGCGAGTAGCCGACGTTCGTGTAGGGCTGGCCCGTCATGGGTGCGTTGGGCTGAGCACCAGGAGCGTACGGCACCGTCGGTTGGTTGTAGTTTGGAACGGTGGGGTAGCCCGGTGCTTGGTTGGCGTAGGCTGGATGCTGGCTATTGGGGTTTGCCGCGTACTGAGGTGGCTGGTTGGTGTAGCCGCTGGGCGGCTGCACACCGGGGGTCTGAGCGTTGGGCTGATTCGTCGCTGTGTATCCTGGATGGGTTCCACCGTTCGCATTCGGATTGGGGTACAGCGAATTCGGTTGTCCAGAATTCGCATTCGCGTTCGTGTTGGCAGCGGACGAGTTGCCAGCGGACGAGTTGCCAGGATGGCTCGCGAAGGTCGGGTCCGAGTAGCCTTGTCCGAGGTGGTTGGAAGCCGTGTTGCCGGTAGCGGTATTTCCTCGAGAAGCGTTCGGCGACGCACCGGTTGGCGGGGTGTTGGCGAAGCCGTTGTTGGAACCCGGCGTCTGCCCGTTGGTGGCGGTGTAGTTGGTGTCGCTGAGGGGACGCCCGTAGGCATCGATTCGTTGACCGTATGCATTCAGGCGATTGCCTTCGCGATCGATTGGCTCGCCCGCGGCGTTGAAGGAGTAGCCGTTCTGCGGCAGACGATCCGCTTCCGCGGGCGTGAGTCGAGGGTCGTATTCGTTGGGCTGAATGGTGCTTGAGGAACTGTTGCTGGCCGATCCGGTGGAAGCGGCGTAGGCATTCGTATTGCCCAATCCGCTTGGGAATTGATTGAAATTGCCGGTGCTGAATCCATTGCCGCCGGCGGTCGGCGCGGTTGTTCGGTCTTGGGATGTGCTGGCCGCGGTGGCGTCGGTGCTGCTTCGCGGAGTGGTCGACGGGCGGCCTGCGGGACGGTTGTTCAGGGAGTACCAATCCTGATCGTCGCTTGCCCATGGGCGTTGACCGGAGTTTGTTGTGCTGGAAGCTCCCGTGCTGGGTGCGGTCGAAGGGCCACCGGCTCGCGCTGCGCGATCTGTGTTCATGCCGGTGTTGGTGTTACCGGTGAAGGGTGGAGGAGCAACGGTGGACGAAGCCGCGGTGTTGTTGGCGGAGTTGGCAGTGGGTTGTTTGTCCAATCCAAAGTTGCGACGTGCGGCATCGCTGAAGCTTTCGGCAGCGGAGCGAAGTGCGTCGTTCATGGTGCCTTGCATGGAACCGGCTGCGTCGTTCATCGCGTTTGCCGTGGTCGAGGCAGCCGGCGTGGCGCCTTGCGTCAACGAAGGTGGGATTCCGAATCCATTGCTGGGGGCGGCTGCTCCGGCGGCCGCGGAATTGGCGGCTGTGGAGGGTGCGGTGGATGGCATATCAAAACCGCCGGGCAGATTCATGCCGCCGGACTGCGGTTTCATCAATCGCGTGGTGCTGGGCGAATTGACGTTTCCCGGAATGATCGTGGGTTGGCCGAGGTAAGTTGGGCCGGTGGCGGGAATCGGAACCGGGCAAAGATCATCCGACGCCAGTGGCAGTCCGTGCAGAGCGTTCTCGTCCGAAACGACGTGGGAAACACCGGAGGGATGCGACGCGTTGGTGGTTTTCCAGGAAGCGGGCGTCACGCGTGGAACGTTCCCGTTTCCAATGCGGATGACGATTTCGCTGACACGTCCTCGCACCTCAGGCGATACCGTGCTGCTGATTTCGCCGACGCGGCTCAGCTGATCCAACTGGTCAGGCGGAACCTGGATGATGTATTTCACTCCATCGGCACCGTCCGGAGTCCATCCGAAGGTGATGCCCATTGTCGCGACCATCAATAACATCACAGCGCCACCCATGGCACAATCCTTTGCTGTGTTTGGTTCAGGCCTCGCAATCACACTCCCGGTGATTCAGCACGCGGCCCGTCAAGTTTCACGCCAAATCGTACCGGCGATGCCCGATCGGGGTAAAGCCCGATGTGGAATGAAATGAAAACTGCAATGCGATCGCGAGTCTTCGGTCCCAGACGACCACGCATTTTTAGGTTGGTTAGCAGTCAAGTTAAGTTTCTGCTGCACCCAAAATCGTCCGGACCTCCAGGTGTCCAGCGTTGCGCAAAACCGAATAATGTCGTTGGCGGGACCGGTTTCAGTGGTTTGGGGTCGATTATTTCTCGTTAATTCCGTCGGAGCGGAAGCGGGTTTCGCGTCCTGGTGCCGATTTGTCCCTAAGATGGAATATCGACGCTGCGTTTTTTGCAGTGCTTTCTTCGTTTTCGTTATGGGAGATTTCGTTATGAAACGATCTGAAGTTCGGCCACAGGGTTTCACATTGGTGGAGCTCTTGGTGGTCATCGCCATCATTGGCGTTTTGGTGGGGTTACTTCTGCCAGCTGTGCAAGCGGCTCGAGAAGCGGCCCGTCGAATGAGTTGCAGCAACAATTTCAAGCAATTGGGGCTCGCTATTCACAATTATCATTCGGCCTACAATCAATTGCCGATGCACGGGGCAGGAACAGACGGCCCTGGTGGTACACCAGCGATCGCTCGGGGCAATTCTGCCAATGCATCCACTGATTGGTGGGGCAACTTTGCTACCAACAATTCATGGCGATTGTCGGCGTTGGTTGGAATGACTCCCTTCATCGAACAGCAGGCAATTTGGGAAGAAATTAGCAATCCAAGCACATACAACGCGTTGGCGCCAGATACACCACTTGGAACTCCTTGGCCACCGATGGGGCCCACAATGGAGTTTCTCGAGTATCGTCCATGGGTGACAAACATTGCGACGCTTCGATGCCCAAGTGACCCAGGGCAAGGGTTGCCCGGTCAAGGACGCACGAACTACGGCATTTGCCTTGGCGATTCCATGGAATGGTCAGTTCGAGGGCCAGCGAACCCACCGATCCGCACCGGTGGAGGCGGGACGCCCAACTGGAAATACGCAAAACATAGTGGTTGGGCCCAAAGGTCGCGTGCCGCTGACCGAGGTATTTTCGTTCCGCACGACGGTGCCAAATTTCGTGACATCTTGGACGGTCTGTCCAACACGATTGCGATGGCGGAATTGGTGACTGATTTGGGAGACCGGGATACTCGTGGCATCCAGTCGATCAATGGGAACCCACCCAATGAAGTTCGCGCCAATCCCTCGTTCTGCATCGACGATGGCCAGATCGATGCGCAGCGACCTCAGTTTTGGGCTGCAGGCGTTCCCACGCAGAATGCAAATGGCGGACGTGGCTTTAAGTGGGCCGACTTCCGTCCGAACTTTAGCGGTGTGCACACGATCGCTCCACCAAATGCTGCCATCTGTGGTGGTAATAACGCGGGGCAAACTGGCATGTTCCCGCCTTCGAGTCGTCATCAAGGAGGTGTGCACGTGTTGATGGGAGACGGTGCCGTCAAGTTCATCACTGATTCGATCGAGGCGGGAAACCAGCGTCATGAGATGGTGTGGCAAAACGCGTCGACGCCCACGGCAGCCCCGGGGTCAAAAAGTCCCTACGGTATTTGGGGAGCTCTGGGAACCAAGGCCAGCAAAGAAGTGGTAGACCAAGAGTTCTAATTGGCAGTCTTCCAATTCGCTGCAATGCTCAGTTCTGTGAATTAGAAAAAAGCTCGCTCCAGGTTTGGGGCGAGCTTTTTTTGTTGAAAGACGGTTGGGCGTTTCTATTTGCTGCCGGTTTCCATTTCGCCGCTGAGTGCAGCTTGCTCTTCAGCTTGCAAGGCCATGTATTTGTCAATTTCGGATTGCTCAGCGTTTTCCACTGCACTGGAGTTGCTGCCGGAGCAACCGGTGTGGAACATCAATGTGGCTGAAAAGAGTGTGCACAGTAGAAGGCGTGTCATGGGTTGGCCTTTACGAAGAAGGGATGGAGAATATGTCTTTGATTATAGCGCGTTCATCTGCTCAGTTGTTTTGTTTTGAGTGTTTTATCTGATTGCCATATCCTTCTTTGTTTGCGATGTCCCAACAAAAAAATGCCGAGCCACGGAGGTGACTCGGCATTTGCGTTTTGGGAGTGGATTCGAGTTTCCAACACAGTGGCTTTCATTCGAATCGGCTCAGCAGCCTGGGCCGGAATCGCGGATCAGACGCCGGCGGGAACGTTGGCTGTCTTGACCGTTGCGATGATTGCGCTGGCGACCATGTAAGGGTCAGCGTTCGATGCGGGACGGCGATCTTCCAACCAGCCCTTCCAGCCTTTTTCGACAGTCGCGATTGGAATGCGGATCGATGCACCACGGTCCGAAATGCCGTAGCTGAACTTGTCGATCGATTGCGTTTCGTGCAGACCGGTCAAACGCTGATCGTTGTCGGCACCGTAGACGTCGATGTGCTCGGTGATACGAGGCTCGAATGCTTGGCAGATCGCTTCGTAAACTTCTTTGCTGCCACACGTACGCAAGGTCGTGTTGCTGAAGTTCGCGTGCATGCCGCTGCCGTTCCAGTCGCCTTTGACTGGTTTGCAGTGGTAGTTGATCTGCATGCCGTATTTTTCAGCGGTGCGGTCGAGCAGGTAACGGGCGATCCAGATTTCGTCGCCGGCTTGTGCAGCACCTTTGGCGAAAATTTGGAATTCCCACTGACCCATCATCACTTCGGCGTTGATGCCTTCGACGTTCAAGCCAGCTTGCAAGCACAGTTCGAGGTGCTCTTCGACGATCTCGCGACCGACGGCTTTGCCAGCACCGACCGAGCAGTAGTAAGGGCCTTGAGGACCGGGGAAACCTTCGGCTGGGAAACCGATTGGCTTGTTGGTTTCAGGATCGAAGATCGTGTATTCCTGTTCAAAACCGAACCAGAAATCGTTGTCGTCGTCTTTGATGGTCGAACGACCGTTGCTGCGGTGAGGCGTGCCATCAGCGTTCAGCACTTCGCACATCACCAAGAATCCGGTGCCCAAACGATCGGGATCGGGAACGCAGAAAACGGGCTTCAGCAAGCAGTCACTGGCACCACCAGGAGCCTGTTCGGTCGACGAACCGTCAAAGGACCACATTTCGGCGTCTTCCACTTTGCCGCTGAAGTCGTCGACGATCTTGGTTTTGCTGCGCATGCTCTGGGTCGGTTGATAGCCGTCGAGCCAGATGTACTCCAACTTGCACTTGGTCATGGATGCGAGTCTCCTAAAGACTTTTGGCGCTCGTGGCTCACTGGCCAGAGCAAAGAATGAAACTGTCAGACAAACGGTTCTACCCAACCGCAGCAATTGATCTCGATCCGACACGGGTCGATTCAGATCAGCCAACAGCACCTAAAATACCCGAATTGAACCGTTTTACCAATGCTCAGAAATCGAAGATTCTGGGGCGGTACCAAATCGCAAGCGGTTTGGGTTTAATGTTTGCACCTTTGGGGAACCCAGGGATTGTGCCAGCCAGAGAATTTGAACGGTTCCGCACAATGGTCCGACCACCAGAGACCGTGCTGTGAACGATTTACTTGTGCACAGGCGTGTGCGACCTTCGTTCGCGAAGTGAAAATCGACCACGGTGTCTGCTGTGATCGTCGTTGGGTTCTCAGGGAAGAATAGTCACCGTCCGTGGGCGAAAAGGAATCATGTCCAACACACCAAACGATCCGTTTGATCCTCATCGAGGGCAGGGCAACCCTTTGACGCCGGAAGTGGTGAACGCTTCGCCCGGCTTGGGGAATCAGCCCGCCGCGAAGAAGAGATGGCCGATGATCTTGGCAATCGTGCTGGGACTGGGTTTTCTTTCGATGATCGTCTGCTGCGGCGTCGCTTGGTATGCCGTCGGCCAAATGGGCGGCATGGGCATGGTGTTCGAGCCAGTCAAAGCCGAACTGAACCGGATGCCAGAAGTCACCGAAGAAGTCGGGCAAATCGAATCCATGTCGATGAACTTCAGCGAGACGGTTGCTGAAGCAGAAGAGAATCCCGATTTCATCGTTTTTGATTTGGAGTGCACCAACGGGCCCGCCAAAGCAGCTGTCAAAGTCGCCGATGACGGGGGCGTCGAAGAGGCCGTCCTGATTCTTCCCGACGGCACACGAAAAGAAATCAACACTTCGCTTCGCGGCGCAGCACCGGTCAACGAACCGCTCTCGTTCGAAGTCGAAGAAGGCACCATCGAGGATGCAACCGAACGCGAACTTCGTGAATTGGAATCTTCGCTCGAACTTTGAACGCTTGGTGAAACCAAACTGGTTTTCAACCTCGCGTCACCTTTCCCATTCAACGCCCCGTTTTACACCCCATCGAAAAAGCGACTGATGAAAGTAGCCACGTTTGATACCGATCGCGGAACAATTCGTATCGAGTTGTTTGATGACAAGACTCCCAAGACTGTGAAGAACTTCGAGGATCTCTGTGAGAAGAAGTTTTACGACGGTTTGAGCTTCCACCGCGTCATCCCCAACTTCATGATCCAAGGCGGGTGTCCCGAAGGCAGCGGACGTGGTGGTCCCGGATATCAATTCGAAGATGAATTTCATCCAGAGCTCAAGCACGACGGACCCGGTGTCCTGTCGATGGCCAACGCGGGACCCAATACCAACGGCTCCCAATTCTTCATCACTCACGAAGCCCAACCGCACCTGGACAATCGTCACAGCGTCTTTGGGAAAGTGATCGAAGGCCAAGACATCGTGGACTCGATCGAACAAGGCGACACCATGAAGACGGTTCGCGTCACCGAAGAGTGATCCGGTTTTCTGATCCAGTTTTATTGTCAAACGATGAAGCGTCCAACCGAGACGCGTCATACGACGAAGCTCCCCAGTGTTTCTCACCAGGGAGTTTTTTTGTGCCCGGCTGTTTGGTTGTGCCCCTTTCGCGCAAAAAGGTTGAGCGGCTTTGGGGCCTTAGAAGGACACTGGTTCCGGCTGGCCTTCAACCAGCAACCATTCTTGATCGGGCGTCACGCCCGAGAAAACCTGTCGCTCGTCGTTGGGCCAAATGACTTCGATATTCACCATTTCTGTCTTGGCAGGACAGCTCAGCAGCCATCCCGGTTGGTGGCTCGAAAGATAGCTGCCACCGGATGTGACCCAATGAGTTCGTTGCCAATCGCCGCTGCGTACCGTGAGGCGAGTTCCAATGGCGTCTCGCGAAGTGTTGGTTCCCGCCACACGAAGATGCAGTCTTGGATGATCGGCCTTGGAATGGTTGATCAGCAACGCAACCGGTTCCGTTTGATGTGTGACCGCGAGGTCCGGCCGCAGGTCCCGATTCGCATCGATTGACCAAACACTGCGCCCAACATGCGGCAGTCCCAAGTATTCCCCCGTGACATCAGCCAACTGAAAGCGGCCCGCTCCATCATGCCGAAAAATCTGCATGGGTTGGGCGTACATGGATCGTCGGTTGGATTTTGAGGAGGTTTCCGCTGCAGGGTCATCACGTTGAAAGATGTCGACGTGCCCATTGCAGACGACCAGTTCGTTCCGACCGTCTCCGCTCAGGTCGGTGCTCAGCGTGCCAAAGCCGACCAGGGGCAGCGTGTCCGGACCCAGCCCGACGGACATGGTGGAGTCTCGCCAGCTACCAGGCCCCGTTTGCAGGTGCAGCGTGTTGTATTCCTGGTCAAAGTTGGTGACATAGAAGTCGATCTTTCCATCACCGTTGAAGTCATCGCTGGCAATCCCCATTGAACCTTGAGCAACCGAGCGTCCGTCCACGGCCAAGCCTCGTGGCAATGCCGATTCCGCCCAGGTATCAACGTTGGAATCAGAATCCTCGTCCACCGATGCGTCATTGTCGGTGGGCGATTCCAATCGTGACCAATAGAAATTGCTGGTCATGTCATTGGCCACAAAAACTTGATTGCCCGGCGCGGAATCAAAGCGTCCAATCACCACGCCCAATCCTCGTCCCGCATCGGCCGGCAGCATCTTCCACTGCTGCGTTCGATCCACCAACTTTCCCATCGGACTAGTTTGAAAAAACTGATCATGGTCGCCGCTGAATCGCATGGGTGAGCAAGATCGTGCCGGTTCGTTGGCTTCGTCACCGCCGCATTCGAACGTGACCGGCGACAAACCCTCGCAGTAGTTAAGAATGACCAAATCGCTCATGCCATCCGAATCCAGGTCGGCAAAGGCGGCTCCCGTCGACCAGCGTGTTTCGTCAGCCGAAGCCAGCCATTGTTCGCTTGCATCGCGAAAGGTTCCGTCGCCTTGGTTGATGAGCAGCACGTTCGGCCCGTAGTTCAAACAGAGCAAATCCGGCAGACCGTCCTCGTTGATATCGCCCACTGCGGCACCCTGTGCAAATCCGCGATCGTGCACTCCCGCGTGAAAGGGTGTCTCGATGAATTGCCCGTTCTGATTGCGAAACAGTTTGTTCGGCGAAGAGTCTTTCTTCGGAGGCGTGCCGCCGGCGGTCATCAATGCCAAGTCGCACCAGCCATCCAGGTCAAAATCCAGACTGGCACCACCGCAACCGAGTGTTTGGTGCAAGCTGATTCCTGGTTGATCAAGATCGTCGCCGGTCGTGGCCATGAACTGAATGCCACGATCGGAGGCTTCATTGACGAGATGGATTGCAGAGCCATTGCCAGCACTTGGTTGCGTTTGAACTGGGCGGTCCGTCTCCTGCGCAATTCGCGGCGTGGGTCGAGAGGCAGACGACGAAGCCTTGCCCAAAAATCGTTCGATTGCCGGGTCGAACTCAAGATGAGAGAGATCCAGTTCCAGTTCAGAAAAGCCTTGAACTTGCTGCCAAGGAGTATCGCGTCGAAGTTCGCTCACCAACTCGGAACGCAATTGTTGGAGGTCGACGGAATCATCTTCCGGCAACTGCATCCCGACCGATGCCCAGGCTTCCGCTTCCCAGACGCGACCCATTTCTTCTGCGACGCCAGCCAATTCCGCGATCACGGAACGCGAGATTCGGCCGGAGCGATCAAATCGGCGGCGAAGTTGGTTGAAACGATTCAGTTGCTCGGCACGATTTCCAATCGCCTCGATGGTCTCTGGTGCCACACCTAGCGAAGGGTCCAATTGCAGAACCTGTTGCAGATTCAGCCAAGAGAGCGAGATATCCGGATCCAGTTTCGCAGCTCGCCAATAAGAGCGTGCTGCGGATGCTTGGTTGTCGATCGCTTCGGACCACATGCCGATTGCAATCCAAAAGTTTCGACGCTGAGTCACCTCGCTCGGCAAACTCGGCAGTGACGCTTCCAGTTCGGTCCAATCGGCTTGTTGAGCCAACAACAGCATTCGCATCGCCGCAGCGGTCGCGAATTTGGGATGTTGATCGACAATCTTGTCGAGACTTTCGCGTGCTTCGTCGAATAGGTTTTGGTCGATCGCCGATCGTGCGGCTCCGATGAGTGGTCGCAGGTCGTCGGGGTTGCGGCTAACCATTTCGTCCAAAGGTTTCGCGTCCATCGACCGGATTTCGGTGTCCGTCATATTCATCAACAGTTCAAGGTCGAACTGTCGTTCTTGAATCAAACGTCGGCCGTGTTGCAGTCCCGAGCCGCGTTCTTCCGTGCCCATCTGCAAATCAAACAGCACGCGACGTGTTTCGTGACGATCGGGATGGGCATCGACCACGCGTGACAAAAAATCCATCGCGTCGTGCGTTCGCCCGGCCGAGATCATGGCGATCAGTGTTTCGTCAACGCGCTTGGGCGATGCGTAATCTTCGACCGTCGAAGCCATCTCCAAGTAGTCCGCAGCTTCCTGAGCCCGACCGGTGTTGTGCGCGACGCGAGCCACGTAGGTGATGGCTTCCGCGTCGTCGGCATGAGCTTCGAGAACCATCTCGTGAAGCTTCCAAGCGTCTTCCCACTTACCGTTTCGGCCGAGCACACGCATCCGGCCCAGCGGACGTTTCACTTCCGACGGATCAAAGGTTTCAGGCGGTGTTTCTCGATTGCATCCAATCACAATTGCCACAAGCAAGCTCGTGGAAAGAAAAACGCGGCAGTGTTTGGTGGTAGCAAAGAGCATGAACGAGATGAAATGTGGTGAACGGGCTTGCCGGTTGCGAAACAGACCAAACCACGGTCATCGTGAACGGGGGCATCGTGATTGGGGCGTAGGCTCACCCGCATTGTATCCGACCATCACCTGGGGCCGGCAATTGCGAGTCGATTCGTTACCGAGTTAGACTGCAATGCCCAGACATTGAGGCAGTGATACGAGACGTTTTGAGGAGCGTTATTTTTGATTGAAAAGCGGCAGCCGTTCTGTGAAAAGCGAGGGATGATGTTTCGCGTTCTTGGAGTGATCAGCTTGCTCGTTCCGCTCGTTGAAGGATGCGGTCGTTCTGAAAATCACGAAAACCAAACGCCGCCCCAATCCAAAGACGCTGCGATTCCACCCGCCGGAGCCGCCGATGGCGAAGCGGATCCAGCTTCCGCTCGTGAGCGGTCTCGGATGGATGAACGTTTGGTGGAACGTGTGAGGCCGCAGGTCCAAGCCTTTTGCACCGCATGCCACGTGATGCCGTCGCCGGAGGGGGCTCCCAAGCACGAATGGCCTCAAGTCGTCGATCAGATGTACATGACGTACAAGGATTCCGGTCGAACCGATTTGGTGGTTCCTGACCGAACTGAAACGGTGAAGTTCTTTCAGTTGCAGGCACCCGAGACCAAAGGGTTGCCACTGAAGCAGCAAGAGTTTCCACCAACCGAAACTCAGTGGCTGACACGAGGGGTGGATTTGGGCACGTCTCGTCCCCCGGGAATCAGCCATTTGCAATGGATCGAATCGGGGCTGGCTGATGCACCGGCGCTGGTGGCCTGCGATGTCAACACCGGCGCGGTTTTCGCGACTTGGCCCAGCAAAAACACCAGCCAGGAGGAACGCGAACCCAAGCGGTTGGCCACTTTGTTTCAACCAGTTCACGCAGAACCATGTGACCTCAACGACGATGGTCGTTTGGACTTGGTGGTCGCGGACGTTGGTGAGTTCAACGCGGCCGATAGTGATCTTGGACAAGTGTTTGCGTTGATCCAAGACGAACCAGAGTCGGGTGAAACGGTGGGCACGATGCAAAGGGTGGTGCTGGCCGATGGTTTGGGTCGTGTGGCGGAAGTCCAACCGGGAGACTTCGACGGCGACGGTGACATCGATCTGCTCGTTGCGGTTTTTGGTTGGCAAAAGACCGGTGGGATCGTTTTGCTCCGCCGGGATGCTTCGGTAGAAATCTCAAAAGGCAGTCGGGCGTTCAGCAAAGAGGTCATCGACGAGCGTGCCGGCCCAGTCAACGTTCCCGTGATCGATCTGAATGGCGACGGTCATTTGGACTTCGTGGCTTTGGTCAGCCAAGAACACGAATCGGTCGAAGCGTTTTTCAACGACGGCGACGGAAAGTTTGAAAACGTCGTGCTCTACAACGCGCCGGATCCTTCATACGGATCAACCGGGATTGACTTGGTCGATTTGGATGGTGATGGCGATGTGGATGTGCTGTACAGCAACGGAGATTCGTTCGATCGAGGTCCCAAGAGACACCATACGGTGCAGTGGTTAGAGAACACGTTCGATGACCAAACCGATTGGCCGCGGGAACCGGCGAAGAAAGAAGGCCAGCCGTCGCGAGCGGAATTTGTGCATCATTCGCTCGCCAAGATGCCAGGCGTCTTGCGAGCCCAGGCGGGCGACTTCGACGGGGATGGTGATCTGGATATCGTCGCGGGGGCATTGCTTGCAACACCAACGATTCAGCGGTGGCGTGGCAGCCAGTCACCTTCGATCTTGCTGCTACGTCAGAATGGCGAGCAGCAATTCGACGGCGAAATCATCGAAGTCGATTTTCAACAACACCTGACATTGGAAGTCGCCGACGTGGACGGCGATGGCGCGGACGAATTTGCCACCGGCAATTTCTTTCGCGACGGCGAATCAGACGATCCGCACATGACTTGGTGGAAGCATCCGGAAATGAATTCGCAAGAGTAAGGATTGGGCCGCGATGTTGCGGTTCCTGGGTTGCGAAGTTTTGGCCCGCGAAGTCCAAGTCTGTGTTGGGGCTTGATCAAACGCTGGCTCGGGTCGGCCAAGAGTGGCCAACTTACTTTTCCTTGAGTCGGCCAGGAGTGGCCAGCCTGCTTTTTGGTGAGTCGGCCAGGAGTGGCGAACTTGCGTGAGGTTCATCTCGGCAGCGATGATCACGAACGAACGGGCGAGGCTCCGCTGGTCAGTTTTGCTTTGGCTTCTTGCAGGTACTGCCAGGCTTGAATTGGCGACATGGAATCGATGTCGATCGTTTCGATCTCCTGGATCAACGGGTGATCCGCGTAGCCAAACAAGGTCAGTTGGTACGTGTCGCCTGAACCCTTGGTGCTGGCATTGGGGGCCGAAATCGTTGGCCGGTCCAGGCTGTCTCGATGGTCTGCTTCGAGTTGAGCCAAGACGTCTTTAGCACGCTCGTTGACTTCCACGGGAATGCCGGCCAAACGCGCGACTTGGATACCGTAGCTCTTGTCGGCACTTCCCGGAACGATGCGGTGCAAGAACACAACTTCGTCTTGCCATTCCTTCACCGACACGCTCAGGTTCGCCACGCGAGGCAACGTTTCTTGCAATGCCGCAAGCTCGTGATAGTGCGTTGCGAACAGTGTTCGAGCACCAATTTGTTCGTGCAGATGTTCCGTGATTGCCCAAGCCAAGGACAGCCCATCGTAGGTGCTGGTCCCGCGCCCGATTTCGTCCAGGATCACCAAACTGCGTGATGAAGCGGTGTTCAAGATGCGAGCGGTTTCGACCATCTCGACCATGAATGTACTTTGGCCACGGCTGAGTTCGTCGCTGGCGCCGACACGCGCGAAGATGCGGTCGGCGATACCGATCTCGGCGGAGGTGGCCGGCACAAAGCTGCCCGTTTGTGCGAGCAACGTGATCAACGCGACTTGGCGGATGTAGGTGCTCTTGCCCGCCATGTTCGGTCCCGTGATCAACAGGATCATGCCTGTCTCGGGGCTTTGTTGGCAATCGTTCGGGACGAATTCACCTTGCGACATCGTGACGTCCAGCACCGGGTGCCGTCCGCCTTCGATGCGCAGCACGCTGTCATCGGTGAGTTTGGGACGTACCCAGTGATGCTGAGCCGCGACTTCCGCGAGTGCCGCGACCACATCGACCATCGCGATGGAACCGGCGACTTCTTGCAACACGCCCAAATGTTTGTGAGTGTTCTCACGTAGCAACGTGAACAACATTTGCTCACGGGAGGATGCTTTCTCGTCCGCCGCGAGGACCTTTTCTTCGTATTCCTTCAATTCCGGCGTGATGTATCGTTCGCAATTTTTCAGCGTTTGCTTGCGAATGAAATCGTCTGGGATTTTGTCTTTGTGTGCGTTGCTGACTTCGAGGTAGTAGCCAAAGACGCGGTTGTATCCGACCTTCAAATTCGGGATGCCGGTTTCATCCATTTGTCGCTGTTGGTATTCAGCGATCCACTGCTTGCCACCGCGAGCGAGTTCGCGAAGCGTGTCGAGTTCGGAATCGAACCCTTCGCGAATGAAGTTGCCATCGGCGAGCGACAAAGGGCAGTCGTCTTCGAGAGCGGACTCAAGTTGTTCGCACAACTCCGGACAGAGATGAAGCTGAGATTCCAAACAGGTCAAGCACTCGCTGTCACGTTCGGTCAGACGAGCTTTCAGGCTGGGTAGCCCACGAAGGGTCACCGCGATTTGCTTCAGGTCACGCGGGCCGGTTCGGCCGGTTGCCACTCGTGCGAGCAAACGTGTTAGGTCGTACGTGTCCGCCAGGATCGATCGCACATCCCCACGCAAATTGTGGTTGCGTACGAATTCTTCGACGGCCTCGGCGCGATACGTGATGGCATCGACATCGATCAGTGGCGCGGCCAAGTGATCCGCCAGCAATCGCGAGCCCATCGGCGTGACGGTGCGATCGATCACGCCAAGCAAAGCGCCTTCGCGGGAGCCCGAACGCATGGTCCGGGTGATTTCGAGGCTTCGCCGAGTCGCAGCATCGATTTGCAGCACCGGGCTTCGGTTATGGCAGGTCAGTGAACGGAAGTGATCCAGCGAACCTCGCTGGGTTTCTTTCAGATAGCACAACACGGCTCCGGCGGCGCGAATCGCCAAGTCACCGTTCTCTTCGAATCCGAGCCCTTCCAGGTTGGCGACGGCGAGCTGTTTGCAGAGTGATTTTTCAGCGTCCGCTGCGGCATAACTCCACGCGGGGCGAGGTGTCCACGACCAAGTTGCCGTGGTGTCCGGGTGAATCGTCGCGTCGTCTTCGCAGTGAAGCACTTCGGCGGGACCGACCCGCGCCAGTTCATCGTCCAGGCGTGCTCGCGGGAAAACGCCGGCTTCGAAACGGCCGCTGGAAAGTTCCGCCCAGGCGATCCCGACATAGTCTCCTCCGGCGGGATCGTTCGTTTTCGCGGCGAGTTTCTGAGCCTTTTCGCGAGCTTTTTGGCTGGGGGCAAAGACCGCTGCCAGGTAATTGGGTTCCTTCGGGTCCAGCAGTCCTTCGTCAGTGAGCGTCCCTGCGCTCACCACCCGTGTGATTTCGCGGCGGACCAGACCTTTCGCGGCCTTCGGATCCTCGACTTGTTCGCAGACCGCGGCTCGATAGCCGGCGCGGATCAGTTTCTGCAGGTACTGATCGAGCTGGTGATGCGGAAAACCCGCCATCGCCGTTGGGTTTTCGCTGTCTTTGTCCCGACTGGTCAGGGTCAGACCCAAGATCCCCGCAGCGACCTTGGCGTCGTCCAAAAACAGCTCGTAGAAATCGCCCATGCGAAAGAAGAGCAATGCGTCGCCGCATGCTTCTTTCGCCTCGTGGTACTGTCGCATCATGGGAGTCATGGTGCGAATCGTACCGGCAGGCCGCCGACGGGGACAGCCTCGCAGGGGTCACATTTGCGAGTAAGGTTTCGCCGCCAGTACGAATTTATCGATCCGGCTGACCGTTCCGCCGTAGCGAGGGTTCTTGCTGAGCACCTTCCAATCCGGATGGGCTCGGAACGCATCCCAGGCTTTTTCGCGGGCCGCTTCGTTTTTGTACACCGTCAGGTACGTCAGACTGGGAGTTTGAGGCCCCACCAAGGCTTGGCCGATAAAAATCGGCTGGATGCCACTGTCGATGAAAATCGGGACTTCGCCCGCGTTGAACATCTCGACTTTCAAGTTGCCAAGTCGCTCGTTGGCACTTTCGTACAAACGCAGTTCGTACACGCGTTCATCATTTTCCAGCGTGCCTTCGGGGACCACTGTCTTGGGCCAGCATTCCATCGCCGTCAGCAATTCGCTGCTGATTCGCGCGTAAGGA
The DNA here is from genome assembly GCF_020966775.1 of Rhodopirellula halodulae. Classification (NCBI taxonomy): domain Bacteria; kingdom Pseudomonadati; phylum Planctomycetota; class Planctomycetia; order Pirellulales; family Pirellulaceae; genus Rhodopirellula; species Rhodopirellula halodulae. The sequence continues at coordinate 1,184,117 of NZ_JAJKFV010000029.1, forward strand.
GGCGACTTCGCGTCGCGATTCAGGTAATTCGCTCCGGCGGTTTGGTAAGCCTCGTCTTTCGCCAAGGCTTTCTGCGACGCTTCGATTTGATCGAGGTCGGAGTAAGGAATGATCACGAAGATCGAAGAGGCCTTCTTCTGCGGCGATGTTTTAGGAGAGAACACGCCCACCGGCCCGATGCCCTGGCGTTCCAATGCGGGCAGCAACGCTTTTTCCAAGTACTGATCGATCGCTTCAGCGTCACCGTTTTCACCCAGCTGAATGGTGCGAACTTCGTAATATTCTTCGGCGGAAGTCATCGGCATGTGCAAACGAGCGGTCAGGGCAACCAAAGCCAGCCAACCCAAGGGTGTCGGAAATTTCATCGGGGGATGTGCCATCGAGGAAGGAGGGACAGGAGGGGAGATCGATTCGCATTCTAACCGCTGTCGAGTCCGGCATTCATCCATCGAGCAAGAGGGAATACGGAATTCACGGTCAGGCGGCGGAGTCGAGTTTGACGGCGTGGGAAGCAGGCGACGGTGTTGGTAGGATTTTTGTCTCTGGTTGAGCGTGTTCAAAGATCGAAGGTTGCCGTTGTCTGTTCCGCAAAATTTGTCGCCGGATGAATCCGTGAAGCGAAATCTCGATGCGGGACCGCTGATCGAGCTGCGTGGTGTCAGCAAACACTACGCCGATGGTGATGTGGATGCTTTGAAGCAAGTCGATCTGGCCATTCACGAGGGGGAATCTGTGGCGATCGTTGGGCCCAGCGGCGGTGGCAAGTCGACCTTGCTGAATATGCTGAGTGCATTGGATGAACCAACCTCAGGCGAAGTTTGGTTTGCTGGAAAGCTGTTGTCCCAGCAAGGCAGTCTCGATCAGTTTCGGGCTCATCACATCGGGTTTATCTTCCAGTCATATCACTTGCTGCCCAACTTGACCGCTCAAGAAAACGTGCAGCTCACCATGTTTGATACCCACCCCAAAGTGTCGGAGCGAAAAGCGGAAGCGATTCGTTGGTTGCAACGAGTCGGCTTGGGCGATCGAGTGAATCACCGTGCGGATCGATTGTCGATTGGGCAACGACAGCGGGTTGCCATCGCGCGAGCTTGCGCGGGAGGGCCTTCTGTGATTTTGGCGGATGAGCCCACCGGAGCGTTGGACCGGGCACGTGGCGACGAAGTGATGGACTTGCTCGATCAAATTCGGAAAGAAGACGGAACAACGCTGGTGGTGGTGACCCACGACGATCGAGTGGCACAGCGTGCTGACCGAATAATCTATATATGTGACGGAATGTTGCAGGCCGTCTAATATGTGATGTGGCATCGGCGGAACGATGTTGTTCGATCAATCGGACGTGTCGACTCCGGGTGCCGCTCCCGCCTCACCATTCCCGCCCGCGAGCTTGTTCACACGTCATGCGTGATCGTTCGATCTGTTTGAACTCCTTCCGCCAAACTTCACCCGACCGGATGGTGGTCGCGTGGATGGCAACCTGTCTGATGGGTTGGCTGTCACTTTCGATGGCCGCCGCAGAGGAGTCCACCGAAGCCAAGCCGACCATCCAATTCAATCGCGACATTCGGCCGATCCTGTCGGAAAACTGTTTTCATTGTCACGGACCCGACGACGAAAACCGGGAAGCCGGTTTGCATTTGGACACTGAAGAGGGTGCGAAAGAGTGGGCTATTGTCGAAGGCGATGCAGATGAGAGCGAAGTCTATCTGCGGATGATTTCGGACGATCCCGACATGCTGATGCCGCCTCCGGATTCGGAACGCAAGGTTTCTCCCGAAGACATCGAGTTGGTTCGTCGCTGGATCGAAGAAGGCGCGGAGTACCAGGGGCACTGGTCGTTCATCCCGCCTCACGAAGTTCAGGTGCCCGACGCGGTGTACGCGGAAGGTAAATCTGCCAGCTCCAACGAAATTGATCGCTTTGTGGATCGAGCGCTGGCGGAAGCTGGTTTGAAAGCGGAAGGGCCTGCGGACCAAGAAACTTGGCTGCGCCGTGTGACCTTTGACCTCGTCGGTGTTCCGCCCACCCTCGCGGAGATGGATGCGTTCCTGGCGGACAATTCGCCCATGGCGAAGACGCGAGTCATCGACCGTTTGCTGGCTCGTCCGGAATACGGCGAACGCATGGCAACGGATTGGCTGGACGCAGCGAGGTACAGCGACACCTACGGTTATCAAGTCGACCGCGATCGGTTCGTCTGGCCATGGCGAGATTGGGTGATCCAAGCCTTCAATGACAACAAACCCTACGACCAATTTGTCACGGAACAATTGGCCGGCGACTTGTTGCCCGACGCAACACGTGAACAGATTCTGGCAACCACGTTCAATCGCTTGCACCCACAAAAGGTCGAAGGCGGCAGCGTCCCGGAAGAGTTCCGAATCGAGTATGTGGCGGACCGTGCACAAACGGTTGCCACCGCTTTGATGGGGCTGACCTACGAATGTTGTCGGTGCCACAACCACAAGTACGATCCGATCAGCCAAGAAAACTATTTCGAGCTGACCGCGTTCTTCGACAACATTGATGAAGCCGGTTTGTATTCGTACTTCACCCCGTCCATTCCAACGCCAACGTTGATGTTGCCAACGGAAGACGAAGAACGCCGACTGAAACAATTGGAAGCCGACGTGGCCGTTGCCGAACGTCGTTTGGCGGAGACTGAATCAAAGAGAGCCGAAGTGTGGCGTCAGCTATTCGCGGATCGCAATGGGACGGCGGCTGACGAGTGGGTAAAGGCTTTGCCAGAGTCACTGTTGGCGGAGCCGGTGGAGTCACTCGATTTTGAAGACGCACCGAACTCACGCAACCAATCCGTTGAGGGCATTGTCGGAAAAGCTTGGAAGCTGACCGGTGACGATGCCGTCTCCACCAAGGTCGGTAACTTTGACCGCTCGCAACCGTTTTCGGTTTCGGCTTGGATTCAAGTGCCGGATGTCAAAGAGCGAGCCGTGGTTTGGCACCGTTCGCGAGCGTGGACGGATGCGGCCAGTCGCGGTTACGAGTTGCTGATCTTGGATGGCAAACTGCAGTGGTCGCAGATTCACTTTTGGCCGGGCAATGCGATCAGCGTGTCGATGAAGGATGCGGTGCCAGTTGGCGAATGGGTGCATGTGACCGCGACCACCGATGGCTCTGGTTCCGCTTCTGCGTTGAAGCTTCACATCAACGGCAAAGCGGTCGAAACCACCGTCGTGCGTGATTCGTTGACCAAACAGATCCAAGGTGGTGGCGGCGACAACATCACCATCGGCGAACGTATGCGAGACCGGGGTTTCAAAAATGGGTTGGTCGATCAATTTCGTGTCTTTGACGTGCAACTGAGCGATCTGGAAATCGAGCGACTCGCGAAAAACGATTTCCAGTTTCAGTTGGAAGACGAACTAAACGAAGACACCTTCGTCCATCACGCCTTGTTGAGGTGGGATTCCGAAGTTGCCGCCGCACGCAAACATCTTCGCGAAATTCGCGTGGCCAAGTGCAAATTGGAAGACTCCATCGATGAAATCATGGTGATGCGTGAGTTGCCAAAACCCAGGTCAACGCATCTGTTGGCACGAGGCGTTTACGACAGTCCTCAGCAGGAGGTCCAACCAGGAACCCCCGACTTCCTTCCGGAGATGCCGACCGCTGAGGAAGAAACGCTGGATCGTTTGGATTTGGCGCGGTGGTTGTGCGATCGGCAGCATCCGCTGACATCGCGAGTTGCAGTGAATCGTTTGTGGCAATTGAGTTTTGGGCGGGGTTTGGTTCGCACGCCCGAAGACTTCGGCAGCCAAGGAGCACCGCCAACGCATCCCGAATTGCTCGATTGGTTGGCGTTGGACTTGGTCGATCATGACTGGGATATCAAACGCATGATGAAGCAGATCATGTTGTCCGACGCGTATGGTCGAAGCAGCACGTCGACTCAGTCGAAGCTTGCCCTGACCGATCCGACAAACCGATTGCTTTCGCATTTTCCGGCGTATCGTTTACCCGCCGAAATGCTGCGTGACCAAGCGTTGGCGGTCGGCGGCAACCTCGTGCGAACCATCGGTGGTGCACCGGCGAAACCGTACGAAGTGGAAGTTTCGTTCAAACCGACGGATCGCGACAAGGGCGACGGGCTGTATCGACGGAGCATTTACACGTACTGGAAACGAACCAGCCCCGCACCTGTGATGACGACCTTGGACGCCGCGAAACGCGATGTTTGCCGGGTGCAGAGAGAGCGAACGGCTTCGCCACTGCAAGCCTTTGTGATGCTCAATGGTCCGCAAACCATCGAGGCATCCCGCGGGTTGGCTCAGCAGTTGTTGCGAGATGCGGGGGATGGCGAGATGGACGCGGGGCAGATGCTGAGCACCGCGTTTCGAACAACAACGAGCCGACGTCCAACGAACGATCAATTGCGAGTTCTGCAAGAACTCTATGATGAACAGTTGGCCTATTTCGACAACAATGCTGCTTCCACGAGCGAGTTTCTTTCCATCGGTGATTCGGAAACGGACGAATCGCTCGATGCAAACCGTGTCGCTGCCATGACGGTGGTGGTGGGAACGTTGCTGAACTTTGATCTGTGCTTGGTGAAACGATGAATCAATCTTCTTTCAATCCCGTATCGATCAATCGAAGGTCGTTGCTACAGAATTCGGCGTATGGATTCGGTGGCATGGCGTTAGGGCAATTGCTCGCCGAAAGTCTCGGTCAATCGACGGCTCATGCGAATCCTTCCGCCGGTGGAGCGTCGACTCCGGTGCCGGGGGCAATGGGCACGTTGCATCATCCGGCCAAAGCGAAACGGGTGATCTTTCTGTTTCAATCCGGCGCGCCGTCGCAGTTGGATTTGTTCGACTACAAACCCTTGTTGAACGAGAAGCACGGAACGGAATTGCCCGATGAAGTTCGAGGCGGACAGCGATTGACAGGCATGAGTGGCAACCAATCGAGTTTGCCACTGGTCGGGACGCCATTCAAGTTCGAGCAACATGGTGAATCAGGCACTTGGGTCAGCGACCAATTGCCATACACATCCAAAATCGTCGATGACATCTGCGTCGTTCGGTCGATGTACACGGAAGCCATCAATCACGGCCCCGCGGTGACGTTCATGCAAACCGGCAGCATGTTCCCGGGGCGGCCCAGCATGGGAGCTTGGGTGGATTACGGGCTAGGAAGCGAGAACGAAAACTTGCCCGCCTTTGTCGTGATGACGACCAAGGATCAGAGCGGTGGCCAACCGCTCGTGTCCCGATTCTGGGGCAACGGGTTCCTGCCCAGCGAGCATCAGGGCGTGCAGTTCCGAAGTGGCGCGGACCCCGTTTTGTACTTGAGCAATCCCGCGGGAATCGATCAAGCAAGTCGCCGCTCCGCGATGGATGCGCTCAACAAACTGCATCAGCAACAATTGGCATCCAATGTCGATCCCTTGGTGGAGGCTCGCATCGCCCAGTACGAAATGGCGTTTGCGATGCAGTCATCGATCCCAGAGGCCACCGACTTTTCAGACGAACCGGAACACGTGTTCGAGCTTTACGGAAAAGACTCCAAGAACCCTGGGACTTTCGCGGCCAACTGCTTGATGGCGCGGCGTTTGGCACAGCGCGGCGTCCGTTTCATTCAGCTCTATCATAAAGGTTGGGATCACCACGGTGGTTTGCCGAAGGGGCTGCCGAACCAGTGCAAGGCCACGGATCAAGCGTCGGCTGGTTTGGTCCAAGACCTCAAGCGATTGGGGATGTTGGAAGACACCTTGGTGATTTGGGGCGGCGAGTTTGGGAGAACCAATTATTGCCAAGGCAAATTGTCCGAGAACAGCTTCGGCCGAGACCACCACCCAAGGTGTTTCAGTTTGTGGATGGCCGGTGGCGGGATCAAACCGGGCATCGTCCACGGTGCAACCGATGATTTTGGGTACAACCTGACCGAGAAACCGGTGCACATCCACGACTTGCACGCCACGATACTGCATCAGTTGGGCATCGATCACGAACGCCTGACTTTCCGCTATCAAGGCCGTCAGTTTCGGCTGACGGATGTGCACGGCGAAATCGTGCACGATATCCTGGCCTAGTCGATTCTCCGCACGCAGGTCCTTTCGCGGAGGCGTTTTCTTCCGTTGAGGACAACAAACATGCGTCAGATGTTGGATTGGTTGGCAGTTTGCAGCTTGCTAGTCATCGCGTTTTCAGCCGTGTCCGTCACCACGGTCGCCGCGGAGCCGTCTCAATCGAAGCCTGTTCAGGTCTACATCTTGGCGGGCCAATCCAATATGGAAGGTCATGCCAAAGTTGAGACGCTGGATTATTTGGCGGACCACGAAGAGACTCGTGAGTTGCTGGCTCTGATCCGCGACGAAGACGGCGGTTACCGCGAAGGCGATCGGGTTTGGATTTCTTATCTCACCGGTCGCGGCGACAACAACGGCGAGGGCGTTGGCAAGCTCACAACCGGGTTTGGTTCCCGTTCGCAGCCTGATCAAGACGGTGGCAAGATTGGTCCTGAGCTGACCTTTGGTTTGACCATGGAGCAGCACACGGAATCTCCCATCTTGATCATCAAGACGGCGTGGGGCGGGAAGTCATTGTTCTACGACTTTCGTCCTCCGAGTGCGGGTATTTACCCGAGAACACAAAACGACATCGATCGCGATCGCAATCACGCGGCCGACTTGGGAAAGTATTACCGGATGATGGTCCAGCACGTGAAGTCGGTGCTGGATGACATCGGCCGAGTCGTGCCGTCTTACAGTGAAGACCAGGGCTATGAACTGGCGGGGTTCGTTTGGTTCCAGGGTTGGAATGATGTGGTCAATCGCGACGTGTACCCAGTCCTGCCCGCGGGTTCAGAGGAAAACCGATTTGCGAAGTATTCCGAGTGGATGGCGGATTTCATCCGAGACGTTCGTTCCGATCTCGACGCCGACGAGTTGCCGTTTGTGATTGGTGTGATGGGCGTCGATGGCAATCAACCCAGCGAGCACCACCAGCAATTTCGCGAAGCCATGGCGGCACCCGCGTCATTGTCTGAGTTTCAAGGCAACGTGGTCGCGGTGCCAACCGGTCCGTACTGGGACGAAGCTTTGGGAGCGATCGCCCAGAAGTATCAGGACGTTCGCCAAAAAGCGTATCACTTGCGAAAGCAACATCGTGACCACGAGAATCACGATGGTTCCATGGACGACGAACAGCAGCGTGCGTTCATCGAGAAGTACGAAAAGCAACTCATCACAGAAGACGAGTTGGCTCGATGGAAGCGTGGAGCTTCCAACGCGGGTTACCACTACTTGGGTTGCGGCAAAACCATGGCGCAGATCGGTGAAGCCTTTGCCAACGCCATGTTGGAATTGAAAAACGGCTCCCGTGAAGGAGCCGCGAATTTGAGCAATTAAGGATCGACCGAGCGATCGACCCTACACACTGGTGACGGCTGACGATCGAAAGATCAGGTGAGCGAAGGACGAGCTTCGCTGGTTCCGATCGATTCCTCGTGATCGACCAAGAACCGTTCGGCATCCAGTGCTGCCATGCACCCGGTGCCGGCGGAGGTGATCGCTTGGCGATAGTAATCATCGGCCACGTCACCCGCGGCAAAGACGCCGGCGACCGAGGTGTTCGTGCGGAAGGCCTTTTTCCATTGGATGTAGCCTTCGCTGTTCATCTCGACGGCACCGTCCAGGAACGCCGTGTTGGGCGTGTGACCGATGGCGACGAACATACCACCGACTTTCAGTTCGCTTATCGATCCATCCACGGTGTTCTTGATCTTCAAAGCGTTGACCAGTTTCTCGTCACCGAGAACTTCTTCGACCACCGTGTTCCAGAGGATCTTGATGTTCGGGTGATTCAGCGCGCGGTCTTGCATGACTTTGCTGGCACGCATTTCGTCGCGACGAACGAGCAAGTAGATCGTGTCCGCACCCTTGAGATTGGCCAGGTAGGTGGCTTCTTCGACCGCTGAGTCACCACCGCCGACCACTGCCAACGGTTTGCTGCGATAGACGGGAAGTGCTCCGTCGCAAACAGCACAGGCACTGACACCTTTGTTCTTGTACAGCTCTTCGCTGGGAAGACCAAGGTAGTTGGCTCGGGCGCCGGTGGCGATGATTACGGTGTGAGCCTGGATTGGTTCACCCGAAGCTGGGTACAGCGTGTGAGGTGGTCCCGAGAAATCGACCCGCTCGATGTCGTCGCCGATGACGCGGGTGCCGAAGTTCAGGGCTTGTTGCTTCATCAGTTCCATCAACTCCACGCCTTGCACGGCGTAGTGAGGCTGGCCCTCTTTTTCGTGTCCTTCGGGAACCATGGGCAGGTTCCAGTGGCGGTCCTTGTCGACGGCGGACTCAACAAACGCACGAATGTTCCCGGCGGGAAATCCCGCGAAGTTTTCGATTTCGGTGGTGTAAGCGAGTTGGCCCAGTGGGATCATTTCGGGCTTCACCGTTCCCTCGAACAAGACTGGATCCAAGTTGGCACGAGCTGCATAGATTGCGGCTGACCAACCGGCCGGGCCACTGCCGATGATCACTGTCTTTTCGATTTTAGGCTGGGCGTTTCCGTTGCTTGAAGCAGAGCTCATGATTCTGTCTTGATGAGGAAGTGGTCGCGAATGCGAAATGATCACGATTGGGCCAGCGGCATCGTTCGGAGCCCACTGTTTTCGCGTATTATAGGGGCCCAGCGGGAATCGACGACCGGCCGACGGTTGGAAATCCGCTCGGCGTGATCCGGCACGGCGGATTGCTTGTTTGCGATGACAAATTGTCAGCTTTGACGTCAAGAAAATGGTCGCAGCAGCTATTGTTCCGCCCTGGCGATTGGATTGGTTGCGAAGCTTGTTTTCGACCCGATCGCGACGCTGCAACCGTCCTTGCTGGGCTTTCGCAGTCCCCGCCCTGCCCTTCCCTCCCCACATTCGACGCTGCCGCTCGGCAGACCCATCCGTATGAGCACCTTTGCCATTGCCCTTGCATCGATGATCGCGTTCATCGTTGCTTACCACACTTACGGTCGTTATCTCGCGACCAAGCTATTCCGACTGCGTCCGGACGAGACGATGCCGAGCGTGGCGCAGCGTGATGATGTGGACTTTGTGCCCACCGATCGATCCATCGTTTTCGGCCATCACTTCACCAGCATCGCGGGAACGGGGCCGATTGTGGGGCCGGCGCTGGCTGTTTTTTGGGGGTGGTTGCCGGCGTTGTTATGGGTCGTGTTCGGTTCCATCCTGGTTGGCGGAGTCCATGATTTGGCGGCATTGGTCATTTCGATCCGCAACCGGGGTGAGTCGATTGGTCAGGCTGCCGGCCGGCTGATTTCACCGCGCACGAAGGTCTTATTCCTGATCGTGTTGGCGATGGCGTTGTCGATTGTCTTGGCCGTGTTTGGGTTAGTGATCGCCAACATCTTCAAACTGTATCCCGAGTCGGTGCTCTCGGTTTGGACCGCGATGCCGGTGGCGGCCTTGATCGGTTGGTTGGTCATTCGCCGCGGCGGCAATTTGGTGCTGCCCTGTTTGATGGGCTTGGCCATTTTGTATTTGACGGTTTACCTGGGGACGACCGCTTTGCCGCTGGATTTGGCGAAGGTCTTGCCTGCGGACGCGGTGTACGCGACTCCGGTGGTGGTGTGGACGATCTTCCTGTTGATTTACGCGTTCTTCGCTTCCGTGTTGCCGGTTTGGTTGTTGCTACAACCGCGGGATTTTTTGAACAGTTTGCAATTGGCGGTGGCCTTGGTGCTGTTGGTCGCCGGTTTGGCGATCGCTTCCTTCAGCGGCCAAGCGGATTTGATGACCGCGGCTCCGGCGATTGCGAAGCAGGTGCCCGCGGACGCACCACCGATGTTGCCGTTCTTGTTCATCACGATCGCATGTGGAGCGTGCAGCGGTTTTCATTGTTTGGTCAGCAGCGGCACAACGAGCAAGCAGCTCAAGAATGCTCGTGACGCGCAGATGATCGGCTATGGATCGATGCTGGGCGAAGGCATGTTGGCGGTGTTGGTGATTCTGGCCTGCTGTGCAGGCGTCGGCATGGGGCGTTTGACCCGAGACACGTCCTCCGGGGCGATTGAGATCACGCGTCAGGAGCCGGTGGCGGTGGCGGATGTGTCGGCGGAGGAAGCTGCCTTGGATGGATCGGCCGCTTGGCGATCGTACTATCGAACTGGATTGCCGACCGGCGAAGCAACCGCTGGGGCGGCTGCGGCTGCTGGCGGTGGATGGAAAGGCCAAGGCTTGGACAAGAAGCTCGCCGCGTTCATCGATGGCGGTGCGAACTTCATTTCATCGATTGGGGTGCCTCTTAAATTTGGAGTCGCCATCATGGCGGTGATGGTCGCCTGTTTTGCAGCCACCACCTTGGACACCGCGACTCGGTTGCAACGATACGTTCTGAGCGAATTAGCCATGGCGGCTGGGTGGAAAACTGGTGCGAACAAGTACGTCGCCACCACCATCGCGGTGGGCATTGGGATGGCGATTGCTGTATTTGCGGGCGACAGTCCCGGCAAAGGCGGGTTGATGTTGTGGCCGTTGTTCGGTGCGACCAACCAGTTGCTGGCTGGATTGGCTTTGATGGTCGCGGTGTTTTATTTGGCTCGAAGAAGCCGTCCCATTGCGGCGATTGCGATTCCAACCGGCATGATGTTGCTGTTGCCGGCATGGGCGATGGTGTTTGACTTGGTCAACAATTGGTGGCCCAATCGTGACTACGTCTTGATCGTTTTCGGAACCATCGTGCTGACCATCCAGGCTTGGATGGTGATCGAGGCTTGCCTATTGTGGCGTCACTTGCCTGACGATTTGAAGCAGGCCGGATCCGAAACCGATGCGGTTGATCCCATCGCCGCCGGGTGATGGTCTGGTTGAAATCGCTTCGGAATCGGCAACCGTTCAGCCCGTTTGCTGACTTCGCAAACGCTCTCGGCGACTGTTCATTCGGGGGGATTGGGGCATTCGAATCGGTCAGGGGTCCTGTCCCAGTCACCGTCGGTCGATTTCTTCATAATATCTTCAATCGTCATTTTCAGCCGTCAGTGGGTGTTTTTGGCTGACAAGGGGGCTTTGGGACTGCAAAAACCGGGGTTTTAGGTGGTGATGCCCGCTGGTGAGAGGCCGCTTGGGGTCCGTTTGTGAAGATGGTGGAGAGGACTACAATTCGTCCGCTCAGGCATCTTACAGGCTCCGCGTTGAGCACTGTGGAAACGCCGCAAAACACACCCATTCATCCTGTCGTCCCCAACATTCAGGCGATCCGAAAATGAAGTTCACCTCCTTTGCCTTGACCTGTGCGATCGCATTGGTCGCCGTGTCCACCGGATGCGACAAATCCTCAACCACGACCGACGGTGGAGCTGATTCTGCAGCACCCGTCGCTGAATCAACCTTGGTCGGTACGATCAAGATCGACGGCAGCAGCACCGTTCAGCCAATTAGCAACGCCATCCGCGAAGGCTTCATCCAAGAACACCCCAACGTTGATATCAACGTCAGCGGCAACGGAACCGGAAACGGGTTCAAGAGCTTCTACGACAAGGGCACCGACATCTCCGACGCTTCGCGTCCAATCAAAGCGGGCGAATTCGAAAAGTGCAAAGAGAACGGCGTTGAGTTCGTCGAATTGCCAGTCGCTTATGACGGTTTGACGATTGTGGTGAACCCGCAAAACGACTGGGTCAAAGAACTGACCGTTGACCAACTGAAGTCCATGTTCGTCGGCGACGACGCCGTGAAGAACTGGAGTGACGTGGATCCAAGCTGGCCAGAAGAAGCCATTCAAATCTACGCTCCTGGTACCGGATCGGGAACCTATGACTACTTCCATGAAGTGTTGGCGAAGAAGTCCGGCAAAGAACTTCGTGGCGACATGAACCTGAACGAAGACGACAACATTCTGGTCAAAGGTGTTGCGGACAACAAATTCTCGATCGGTTTCTTCGGCGTGGCTTACTACGCTGAGAACAAAGACAAGCTGCGTGCGGTTCCTATCGTGAACCCCAAAGACGAAACCGCTTACGAGCCAACGACCGAAAACATCGCTTCGAACAAGTACGCTCCTTTCAGCCGTCCCTTGTTCATCTACGTGAATACCGAGTCGTTGAACCGTGCCGAAGTTCAAACCTTCGTTCAGTACTTCTTGGCCAACACGCCTGAAGTCAGCGAAAAAGTGGGCTATGTTCGTTTGCCAGAAAGCGTGATGGCCAAAGCTCAATCGAACTTGGACGCCGTCAGCGTTGGAACCCACTTCGTCGACGAATCGGGCGAAGGACGCAGCGGTGCTCTGACGGACCTTTACAAAGACGAAAATCTCGTCAAGTAAGGAACCAAAGAAAGGACGGTCAGGTGGTTGTTTGGCCTGACCATCCTTTGATTCTCTCGTCGCCCGACCGTGGGCGGCGACTGCTTTTTTCCAGGCCAGTCGTTTCACGGATCGGGCGGAGTTGATTCCGCCCTCCGAGCGATCTCTTCACGGCCAAAAAGGACAGTTGTTTTGAATCGTCCAACAGCCCTCGTCAATAAGAAGTTTCGCTCCACGGGCATTGGTGTGGTGCAAGAGAAAGCCATGGTGGTTTTGCTTGCGGTCTGCGCCTTGATGACCATTGGAATCACGCTGGGCATCATCGTGATGTTGATCAGCGAAAGTTGGAGCTTCTTCCAGAGCAAGTACGTATCGCTAGGCAGTTTTCTGACCGGTACTGAATGGACGGCTCTGCAAAGCAAAGACATCGAGAAAGCACAATTCGGGATCTGGCCACTGCTGTCCGGAACTTTGCGGGTGACCATGATTGCGATGCTGATTGCATTGCCATGTGGTCTGGTCACCGCGATCTATCTGTCGGAATTCGCATCCAATCGTGTTCGAGCAATCTTGAAGCCAACTCTTGAGGTCATTGCGGGAATACCGACGGTGGTCTTGGGGTACTTTGCGGTGTTGGTCGTCAGTCCCTCACTGCAATTTCTCTCCGGCGGTGGATTTGACACGTTCAACGCGACCAGTGCCGGAATCGCGGTCGGCATCCTCTGTTTACCGATGGTTTGCAGTTTGTCAGAAGATGCATTGCACGCTGTTCCGCGAGCCCTCCGTGAGGGTGCCTACGGGCTTGGCTGCACTCCATTTGAAACTTCGATCAAAGTGGTTGTTCCTGCCGCACTGTCGGGAATCATCTCCGCATTCTTGCTGGCGTTCAGCCGAGCGATTGGCGAGACGATGGTGGTCGCGTTGGCAGCGGGAACGCGAGCAACCTTCACCGCGGATCCACGTCAACAATCACAGACGATGACCGGGTTCATCGTTGAGATGATCAAGAGCGAAAACGAATACGGGACGGTCCAGTATTTCAGTCTGTACGCCGTTGCGGTCACGCTGTTTGTGATCACCTTCGGGATGACCTTGGTTGGGCAATTGATTCGTCGTCGCTACCAAGAAGTTTATTCCTGAGCTTTTCATCGCCCTCTTCTCACTCAACCAACATTTTATGGCGACTGTTTCAAGCACACCGGTCGACGGCGGGAACTCACCTCACGGGACTGGGTTTGCCGCGGGCGAGTATTCGGTCACGACCGACAACTCGAAACGACGCAAGCTTTATAGCCGGTTGTTCTATTTGCTTTGCGTTTTCATTTCGGCACTCAGTGTCGTGGTGCTGGGTGTGTTGTTGGTTTCGATTGGATGGCAGGGACATTCTCGCCTGACGTCGGATCTGCTGCAGAATTCTCACAGCGAGTTGAATCCGGATTCCGCCGGCATGTGGCCGTCCATTGTCGGTTCGATCTTCATTTGCGGGATCTGTGCCCTGTCGGCTCTGCCACTGGGCGTCGGCACGGCGATTTTCTTGGAGGAGTTCAAGCCGACCAGCAAGCCGCTGAAGATGCTTCATAGCTTCATCCAGCTCAATATTTCCAACTTGGCTGGCGTTCCTTCGATCGTTTACGGGCTTCTTGGGTTGAGCCTGTTTGTGTTCATGTTCAATGTCTTCGGCCGGATCCAAGTCAACGAATCCAGCGGGACCGAGCTTTTTGGAGTCAGTCACTACTACCAAGTTCTTTCGTTGGCCGGTGGTGGTCACACTGTCCTGATTCCACAAGACGACGAATCGCAAGCCACCATCAGCGTCGACGCACCGATACAAGCCGTCGATCGCGATGGAAAGAAATTCGAATTGGCGATCTGGGATCCCAAGTCCGGCACGCCCAAACCATCTGATCCCGAAGTGCGACAGCGTACGGTTCGCAAAGGGCAGGTCGGCGGGGCCTATTCCGAAACTGAGTGGTACTACCTGCGGCTCCCCTTCGGAAAGAGTTTCCTCGCCGCAGGGTTGACCCTTTCTCTCGTCATCCTGCCAATCGTCATCATCGCGTCTCAAGAAGCTCTTCGTGGTGTGCCACCCAGCCTGCGGGAAGCCTCTTTCGGCTTGGGGGCGACCAAATGGCAGACCGTTCGAAACGTTTCGCTTCCCGCCGCGTTGCCGGGTATCATGACCGGGGCCATTTTGGCGATGGGGCGTGCGATTGGCGAAGCTGCACCGATCTTGGTGGTTTTGGGGGCTGCGGTGGCAAAGAACAGCGGTCCGCAAAACTTGATGGATAATGTGGTTACGATGCCGGTGTTGATTTTTAACTGGGCCGGTCGTCAGCAGGCAGCCTATCAAGAACTCGCCGCAGCGGCGATTATTGTGTTGCTTGCCGTGTTGTTGCTGATGAATTCAGTGGCGATTTATCTCCGACAGAAAATGCGAGTGGGTTAACACGGTCCAATGAATGCTCTAAACGCGAATACCTCAACGATGTCTGAAGCTACGCGATCGGCGGCACCCGAAACGGCAACCAAACCAGCGGAGGCACCGGAAGAAATCTGCATCCGGATTGCTGACTTCAACGCTTGGTACGGCTCCTTTCAGGCGATCCACAATCTGTCGCTGGAAGTTCCGCGGAACAAAGTCACCGCGTTCATTGGTCCCAGTGGTTGCGGGAAAAGCACGCTGCTGCGGTGGATCAACCGGATGAATGACATTGTTCCGTCGGCGAACAGTCGCGGCACTTTGATGATCGATGATCTGGACGTGTTGGCTCAGTCGACCGATGTGGTGAACCTTCGTCGCCGCGTTGGGATGGTGTTTCAAAAACCCAACCCGTTTCCAAAGTCGATCTACGAGAACGTTGCGTTCGGCCCACGCTTGCACCTGCACACCTCTCGCCGAGAGTTGGACGAGTTGGTGGAATGGTCGCTGCAGAAGGCCGCCGTGTGGGATGAAGTCAAAGACCGGCTTCATGCACCAGCGTTGGGACTGTCGGGTGGTCAGCAACAGCGATTGTGCATCGCACGTGCCATCGCGGTTGGTCCAGAGGTCCTGTTGATGGATGAGCCTTGTAGTGCTTTGGATCCCGCCAGCACATTGGCGATCGAGGATTTGATTTACGAGCTGCGTGAGCAGTACACCATCGTGATGGTGACGCACAACATGCAGCAAGCCAGCCGTTGTAGTGATCAGACGGCTTTCTTCTTCGAAGGAAAGTTGATCGAATCTGGTCCGACGCAGGATGTCTTTACGAAGCCGAAAGAAAAACGAACCGACGATTACGTTCGCGGTCGTTTCGGTTGATCGTCACTCTTCGTGACTTGCGTCCGAGAGATTCTGCGATAGGTATTTGAGCTTCGTGTCTTTGTGAGCACGAAGCATTGTCTGGATGACGCTTTCCTTGGAATGACGCATGAGTAAACACCTCAACCGAGCCGTTCTTGATCTCCGCAGCGACCTGGTGGAGCAGTTCGGCGTTGTGGAACAGATGATCGAGCTTTCGGTTCGTTCGCTGGTCGAGCGTCGTCCTGATTTCGCCGTGCAGGTGATTGAGACCGATACAAAGGTCGATGAAAAAGATGTCCGCATCGAAGAAGAGTGCCTGAAGCTCTTGGCACTCTATCAACCGGTCGCAATTGATCTGCGATGGATGGTGTCTGCCGTGAAGCTCAATGGCGAGCTGGAGCGGATGGCCGACTTGGCTTGCAATATCGCGGAGCGAAGTAAGGCACTGGACCTGTTCCCCCTGTTCAGCGTGCCCAGCGATATCAATCAGATGGTAACCATTGTGTTGGAGATGGTTCGTGCGGCGTTGGATTCTTTCATCGAACAAGACGCCGAGATGGCTCGCGATGTCATCGCACGGGACGATGAGGTTGACCGTTTGAACGTCGACTTGATTGACGAGCTGCAGGAGATGATGAAGTCAGAGACTGATTGGGTCGAGCCCGCCGTTCACTGCTTCAGCGCGACGCGTCACCTGGAGCGAATTGCAGACTTGGCCACCAACGTTGCCGAAGAAACCATCTACATGGTCAGTGGCGACATCATTCGTCACAAGCATCATTTGGAAGAACGGCAGGCTCGCTGAGCAGGTGCCGTAGCGGAGGTCACCGCCGGGTGGCAAGCAGGGCTGTTGTGTGTGGCAACCGCGAGCATGACCCTAAGAACAGTGCTCTCACGATCAACGCCCCCGCGAAGAATGCCCCCCGCGAAGAATCCCGGATGATTCGCTCACGGCAGTCAATTCGATCACGCTGCTTTTCGTTCATCTCAGCCAAAACTGACTGCCCAGTTTGGCAAAGCCGGCGGAACGCGATCCTTTCTCGTGTAAAATGTCTCGCCGCCTGGTTTCCCTCGTAACCATCGGGCGTCGCGAAAGCATGCGTGTTCTCATGCGTGAGAATCCTTGCTCGCTGTGTCTGCTTGGTTTCCAGCGGTTGCTGTGCGGACCTAGACAAGCAGAACTCGCGATGATCCATGAGCTGCAACGTCGTTTGGCTGTGCCGCCGGTGGCGAATATCGGTCAAAACGCAACGTGGTCTCACCATACGTCGCTGATCCCCTTCCTATGATCTGAATTTCAAGCATGAGTCAATTTAAACCAACAATCACTCGACGTTCCTTCATCAAGTCAGCTGCGGCCACGTCGGCCGCTTTGGGAACAATGGGGTTTCATGGCATCGAGGCGGCGGAATCCACCGACAAAGTGAATTTCGCGATCATCGGTTGCACCAATCGCGGCGCCGCGATCGGAAATGACGCGGTTAGGTCGGGGATGGTGAACGTTGTCGCGCTTTGCGACGTGGACCCAGAGCGAACCGCCAAGTTCAAAAAGGACCATCCAAACGCGAAGGTCTATGACGACTTCCGCAAGATGTTCGATGAGATGGGTGACAAGCTGGACGCCTGCACCGTTGGCACCCCAGACCACACTCACTTTCCCATCACGATGCGAGCCATCTCCGAAGGTGTGGCGGTCTACGTCGAGAAACCTTTGGCACATACGTTCGAAGAATGCGAGTTGCTGATCGCCGCCGAGAAGAAATACAACGCGGTTTGTCAGATGGGGAACCAAGGCCACTCTTCCTCGCAACGGTTGCAGTTCGAAGCTTGGGTTGAGGATGGCTTTATCAAAAATGTTCGTCGGGTCGATGCCTGCATGAACAAAGGGCGTCGCTGGCACCCATGGGGCAACGTCCAGGGCTACCCGCAGGCGGAAGCGATGCCGGCTTCAATGAATTGGGATGTGTGGACGGGAACCGCTCCCCTTCGCGATTACAGCGAGCGTCTGGATCTTGGGAATTGGCGTGGTTGGTACGACTACGGCAACGGAGCCTTCGGTGATTGGGGGCCTCACACCTTGGACACGGTGCACCGTTTCCTGAAGCTTGGTTTGCCGTACGAAGTTCGGGCGGACAAATTGGAAGGGCCGAACAAGTTCATTTATCCCATGGCGACCACCATCGCCTTTGAGTTCGCTGAACGCGGACCGGGCATGCCCGCGATGTCGATCAATTGGCACGATGGCGTGGGCAACAAGCCTCCACAGCCAGAAGGGTTGCCGAAAGGAAAGTCGGTGCCCGCGTGTGGAAAGGTGATCTACAGCGATGATCGCACATTCTTAGGCGGCACGCACAGCGCGAAACTCAGTGTCTTGACCGAAACTGAATCGCGAGATGCACCCGAGGTGCCTCACGGAACGACCAATCAGAACCACATGAAGAACTTCTTGCTCGCAGCCATGGGCAAGGAAGAATGCAATTCCAAATTCGCGGTATCGGGGCCGTTGACGCAAGTGTTCATGTTGGGATGCATCGCCCAACGATTAGGTGGAACGCTGAAGTTCGATACGGAAACTCAGCAGATCACGAACAACGAAACGGCGAACCAATTGCTGAAAGGTCACGAGCCTCGCAAGGGATGGGAGCAGTATTACACGATCTGATCCCCTGATCACTGCGCCGCACGCCAAGTTCGTTGCGTGATGTGGCAACGCATCTGAGCGTCGGGCCTGTGCAATCATCCAAAGAAAAACGAAAAACGCCGAGCAGGTCGAGCCCGCTCGGCGTTTAGTTTTTGGTGCGATGAAATGGAAGCGGCCTAGGTGGTTGGCAGTTCCACCAGCTTTTTCTCTTTTGCCATTTCGCGAATGTCTTCGGTGATCTTCATCGAGCAGTACTTCGGTCCGCACATGCTGCAGAAGTGGGCGCTCTTGAACGTGTCTTGCGGCAACGTTTCGTCGTGGTATCGCTGGGCCGTTTCGGGGTCCAGGGAAAGACGGAATTGCTCTTTCCAGTCGAACTCAAAGCGAGCCTTGGAAAGTGCATCGTCGCGATCCTGGGCGCCTTTACGTTGGCGTGCCACATCGGCGGAGTGAGCCGCGATCTTGTAAGCAATCACGCCTTGCTTGACGTCTTCATCGTTGGGCAAGCCCAGGTGTTCTTTGGGGGTCACGTAGCAAAGCATGGCCGCCCCGTGCATGCCCGCGTTTGCGGCGCCAATGCAGCTAGTGATGTGGTCGTAACCAGGAGCGATGTCGGTGACCAATGGGCCCAAGACGTAGAACGGAGCGCCGTGGCAAACTTCGATTTGACGTTCGATGTTCATTTGGATTTGGTCCAAAGGAATGTGGCCCGGTCCTTCGACCATGACTTGGGTTCCTTTTTCCCAACCGCGTTTGGTGCATTCGCCCAAGACATCCAGTTCGGCGAATTGAGCGTCGTCCGAGGCATCGGCGATCGAGCCGGGACGCAATCCATCGCCCAATGACCAGGTGACATCGTATTCACGCATGATGTCGCAAAGGTCGTCGAAGGCTTCCAGCAAGGGGTTTTGCTTGTTGTGAGCCATCATCCACTTTGCAATCAGCGAACCACCGCGGCTGACGATTCCGGTGACGCGATTGACCGTCAGGTGCAGGTGCTCCAGTTTGACACCGCAGTGGATGGTCATGTAGTCGACACCTTGTTTGGCTTGGTGTTCGACCATGTCAAGGAAATGCTGGGCGGTCATGTCTTCGATGTTGCCACCGAGTTCTTCCAGCATCTGATAGATCGGAACGGTTCCAATCGGCACAGGACTCTTGGCGATGATTTGGCGACGGATGTTGTCGATGTCTTTGCCGGTCGACAAATCCATGACGGTGTCGGCGCCGAAGTGCACGGCGGTGTGAAGCTTTTCGAGTTCTTCACCAACGTTGCTGGTCACGGCGCTGTTGCCGATGTTCGCGTTGATCTTGCACTTGGCTGCGATCCCGATCGCCATCGGTTCCAAAACGCCAGCGGCGTGAACCTTGTTGGCGGGAATCACCATGCGTCCCGCTGCGACCTCATCGCGGATCAGCTCGACTGGCAGGTCTTCGCGTTTCGCGACGTATTCCATTTCGGGGGTGATTTCGCCCGCTCGGGCAGACAGGAGCTGAGTCATGCGATTGAAACTCGAGTGTTCGGAGTGCAATTGGGTTCAAGAACGTTATACGCCAGTACCGCTGAATCGAGTAGGCCGCAACTCGCGTCAGGGACGCCGCATTCATTGCAAAATGTCACCTGCGAAACGCTCCGGTCGGGCGGGAAAAGCGTCGAACTAGCCGACGATTCCACCGTCAATTTCGCGACCGATTTGATCCCACGAGAGGGTGGCTGCTTCGTTCGGGACGCTTCCTGATAGCTGCAGAACCCACGACAACGCGTGGACTCGTTCGGCAATCACGCCCGGGTCGAGTCCCGCCGGAATCTCGTTTCCCGCCGCTCCTTCAAACGCCAGCTTCCACCACAGGCACACGTGCAAATCCGCCGCACGTAGGAGCTCTTCTTTGGGACGCAGGATCGCTTGTTGAATCATGTCCTCGTGCGGTAGCGTGAGGATCAAACGCAACACCGTTTCCAGGTCGCACCGCTGGTCGGGCCATTCCAAATCGGGCAACATTTGCAGAGCCCACTGGAGTGTTTGCAACGATTCGTATCGCCACGCCGCTTCGTCGACCATTTCCGGTGGAGGCGAAACCAAATCGAAAAAGTCTTTTTCGCGAGGTGACAAGGATTCGGCCGCGAGCGGAGAACGCTGGCGAACTCGCTCGAGATCCAGCGTTTGTCCATTGGCCATGGCTTCGGCTCGAGCGGCGACGGCAAAAAGACCGAGCATGCGGCGTGCAACCGTCGACGGTTGCATGGTTTGCGTTTCGCAGGTGCTCGGCAAAGGAGCCGTGCCCTCGACTGGATCCAAGTTGCGGTTCCGTAGCGTCATCTCCGATTCCAGACGACGCTGGCGAGATTCCGGTAGGAACGGGATCGCTGCCTGCTCGTCAAACGTGCCTGGGCCGAGAAGTTGACGGCCAGCCGGATCGCATAGTTTCGCCGGAGTGGTGTCTGAGGGCGGGTGATACCAAAGCACGTTGGCTTTCCAAGCCCAGTCCTGCCAATGCTGTGCTAGCGGAGTGTTGGCTTGGTCGGAGGCACCGGCAGGTTCGCTCATCCGGTACACGTGTTTGGCACGTTGAAGGTGCCGCTGAAGCGGTCCGGCGAGAGGCGACGGTGCAGCGGAATTGTCGCTGAGTTGAACCCAGCATTCCTCCAGCAGGTCTTCCGTCGCGTCCGGGTCAAGCTCCACGAGCGACCCGCTATCAAGCCCCGCGTGTTCATCCGACGGTTCGAGGACCGTCGAGATCGCAAAACAAGTCGTTTCGAGAGAGGGATCAGGCGAACTGCCCATTGGGCTCAGCCAATGCCCCATTTTTCCTGGAACCAAGCCACTCGGTCGGCACGACGAGGGCTGTAGTTCGCGGTTGGCTTGAACTTTTCACGTTTCAGGAAGCTGATCATCGCCGCCGCGGGAACGTATGCGTGCTGAGTGATCGCGTCGGTGGTTTCGCTGTCTGCTTTCCAGTTGTAAAGGATCGCTTTGTCACGCTCGAACCACTCGTCCAAGTAGGCGGCGTCGGTCGAGCTGCAAACCACGTGCTCGTAATCCTTTTTGCAAAGGAAACCCAGCATTCGGCCAGCCATGTCGCGAGTGCGTTCGGTGTCACCATCGCAGGTGGCCGATGCAACGTTCCAAACCGACGCGAAACCATGCTCGTCGGTGTCCTCTTTGTTGTAACGAAGGACGATTTCGACAGGGGCTTCTTCTTTGGGGGTATCTTCGGTTTGCTCGGTAGCCATAAAGCGTCAGGGCGCAGCATGTGTGGGGTGAAAGGGAAGTGCGTTATTGAACACCAAAATCGTCAAAAAGAGAAGTCCCCGCCAAGGAGCTGCGAGAGATTCCGCTTGGAGATTGCCTGTGAAACTGGCATAATTCGAAGGTTCGCAGCGATTAGGCTGGCGGCGCGTTTCCAAGGACGAACGTGGAATCAGGGATGGTGGCACAACGCAAAAGGCGCAAGAAAAGGCATTCTCAACCAGCCGATTTGCTGGATCAGCCCACCGACCGCGTTTGCGAGCCCGTGACGCCGCTCGACCTGTATCGAGAGCCTGCAGATTTACCGGCGGAATCAAAGACGGCTTCCGATGACACTTCCGTCCAGTCCAGCACACCGTCCGACGCGAATTTGGGGGAACGCCGATCGTCGGTGAATTTGGACCGCTGCCCGAGCGGTGTGCGAGTCCCGGTGCCGGCGATCTCTTCGCACTTGATCGAAGGCTTTGGTCCCGATCCGTTGGACCCTTACGGCGACCGGCCCGGCGACATGGTCGGGGCGAACGATCCGAAGAGCCTTCGTGACAAAGTTCGAGCGCTTTGCCCACCAGTGCCCGGAATTTACGGCATGTTCGATCGGCACGGGGAGCTGATCTACGTGGGCAAAAGCCGTTCGTTGCGACACCGGCTGATGAGCTATTTCGGCGAGGCGGCGGCGAAGGAAAAGGGCGGCCGGATCATCGAGCATTCGCGGGCCATTCAGTGGGAGACTCAACCCAGTGATTTCGCGGCACGACTGCGAGAGTTGCAATTGATCCGTCGATGGACACCGCGGTTCAACGTTCAGGGCGTGCCGCATCGTCAACGTCCAATTTATCTGTGCTTGGGACGCAAGCCGGCGGAGACATTCTTCTTGGCGGGTTCGCCTCCGACCAACGATTGCGTTGCGATCGAAGGGCCATTCTATGGCGCGGAGAGAATGCGATCGGTGGTCGATGCGTTGAACAAAACCTTTCAACTACGCGATTGCAGTCAACAAACAGTTTTCCAGTTCCAGGAACAGTTGTCGCTGTTTGATTTGAACCCACGGCCGGGATGTCTGCGTTTGGAGATCGGAACGTGTTTGGGACCCTGCGCGGCGGCTTGTTCTCGCGAAGATTATCTGCAGCGAGTCAACTCGGCACAAAGTTTTTTGGATGGCTTCAATGACGAGCCTCTCATCGCCGTCCGAGATTTGATGGAGTCGGCATCCACCAACCGCCAATACGAATTGGCGTCTCGCGCGCGAGATACCTTGAAGTCGTTGGAGTACGCCGCTCGCAAGCTATCTCACTTAGCCGATGCGCGTCGTGATTTCTCGTTCATCTACGCCGCAACCGGCTATGACGCTTGTTCCATTTGGTACCTGATTCGAAGCGGCGAGATCATCGATGTCGCAGCCGCACCCAAAGACCGAGATCAGTACCAGCGTTTGCGTCCGACGCTGAAGAAATGGCAATCGCTCTTGGGGACGCGGCACCAACGTGTGCGAGTCGATCAGCCACACAGCGTGGCGGTGGTCGCTTCTTGGTTTCGGAAGCATCGCAGTGAGCTCAAGCAAACGTTTGCACCCGAAGGTGCCGGTCGGCGCTACCACCGACTTTCGCACCACCGCGCGGAAGTGCTTTGAGTAAGGTCGCGAAGCGGCCTGATGTCTTTCAAGAGGGCGACGCCACCAGTGTTGCCGGTCCGTCTCTATTCTCCTTCGAATAGATCTCGAAGATCCAGTGCCGCTTCCGGTTGGATCTGCGGAGACGCGGAATCACCGATGTGAAATAACTTTCGATCGGCGTAGCTGCGACCGTTTGGTTCACGCATGATGTGCAGTTGTTGATGCGGGACGTCGACGACCCAGTATTCGCACAAGCCAGCCTCGGCGTAGAGCTCAGCTTTTTCTCCCAGGTCATAATCCAAGCTTGAGTCAGCCACTTCAATCGCGAGAACAACATCACTCACGCCAGGATGCCGGTCGCGATAACGTCTGCGATGAATCCAAAACACGTCTGGTTCGGGACGACTGCCAACCTCGGGCATGTTCACGCCAGACTGGCCTGTGACAAGAAAAGCAGAACGGTCCGCCTGATCGTGAGACCAATCGACCAAGTACATAATCAGGTCCCCGTGAACCGGTCCTGCTGGGTTTATCTGTCGCAATTCACCGCGAATCAGTTCGATGTGTCGGTCCATGCCCACGAACGCACCCGCATCGATCATGCGATCGTATTCTTCGAGTGACAGTTGCAGTGCGGAGCTCATCTCACGGAATTCCTGGAATGTCTTGGGATACTCTGTCTTTCATCGTGCTGCGGGTATCGCAGACGGGGGGAAGAGCGATTTCACGAAGCTCTGCAAGACGAGCGATCTGCGACCTTTGCCGGCTGATTCGAGTCGGCCGACAATCCGCTAAGCTAGTTCGAAATGTGACTCTGATTTTCTTGAAAGCCTTCTTTGATGCTGCCGCACGATGAATACGTTGAACAGGCTTATCTGTTTGACTTGTTGAAACAACGCATTGCCGAGCAAACTCCGATGCAGGAGTTGCTGGAGCAGTTGCGGTATGAGTTGTTGGCGACGACGCGTTTGCCGATGGCGATCGAGTTCATGCTGACTGAATTGCGGCACAGCGGTTTGATGGGCCCCGCCATGAAACGCATGGCTCACTACTTCTCGCCTTTTCAGACCTATCTGATCGAAGAGTCGGAGAAAGAATCTGGTCGCTTCACCATCCATTTGGCTTTGCAAATTCTGCAGGCGGATGCTGAACTTCGTGCCAAAATGAGTGAGCAGTTGGAGGTAGCAGAAGAAGGTGTTGTGCATCCGGGCAGCGGAATGCAGCGAAGTCGAAAGGACGCGACGCCCGAGAGTATGATCCAACACAGTCGTTGCGGCTTCTTCTTCTTTCAGTTCGAAACGCTCTCACGGAACCGCCTGGGATACGACGGCGGGTTGGCTGTGATGAGCCAGGATCCGGTCTTCGATGCGGAGTGGTCCAAATGGTTGTTGCGTTTGAGGGCACAAGTGGGATTGGTCGACTTGGCGGATTTGCTATTCCTGGCCAGCGAAGAATATGAGCGTCGTTTGAAAGAGGCGGATCAACCGCTGGACGGGAAAGGGCCGTTTCTATTCGGCGAAAAAGAAGGCCGCATCGCGATGGCGAACCGCAAAAAGGACCCAATCTATCTGTTTGGTGCGATGCAGCGACATCTGGGGTATCCGCCAGTTCCGCGACCCGTTCGCGTTGAAGAAGACCGTGACACCATTCCACAACTGCTGCGACGCATCGAGCGTTTGGAATCGCGTTTGAAGTTGATGGAGCAAGAGCAGAAACAAGAACTGGATATCACCAAGTTCTACGAGAAGCCCAACTGATTCGGTTGGGATTCTCGGCTGAGCAAATTCGATGGCCGGTTCCTTCGCGGGTTGAAAAAACTCGCTCAGACGGTTTCCAGCTCGACCCAGCGGCTTTCGTCCGCATCACTGCGGCGGAGTGCATCCAGAACGAGTTGTGTTTTCAGGGCGATGTCGCTGGCTCGCGAATCCGTTTGGTGATGAAGAACCTGATTCGCGAAATGCCGGATCATGCGCACTTCCTGTGAATCGGCTTCGCCACTGGCGTGTTCGGTGACACCATGTTGACGTGAATGTTTACCAAAGTTCCAGCGGCAATTGTCGACAAAGAGTTCATGCTGGTGAGATTGCCAGCTCGACTCCGAGCCATTGAATGGCAGCACGAAGTCGTCCAGCGTCACGTAGCCGCGGTTGCCTGATAGCGTCGCAGTTTGTTGGTTGACCGAGAAGAACGAACAATAAAATCCGGCGGTCAATCCGTCATCGAAACGCATCTCGCCTTGGAATTCGCCGGGAACACGTCCGTCGTCCAATCGAACGGTGGATTGCCCACTGACCATCTTGGGCAAACGGTCGCCGGCGGCCCAAAGGGTGAACCGAATGCAGTACCAGCCCAAGTCGCCAAGGGCACCGTGAGGTTCCAAGTCTGCTGCGGCGCGGATGTTGGCTTCTTCGAACGAGTCGTCACCGCAAAACGAAAAGTGAGTTTGGATTCGCTTTAAGTCGCCAAACACATTGGGGTCGGTCAGTGTGTGCTTCAGCTCAGGCAATCGCGCGGAGTGGTCGAACATGACACCGTCCATCAGGTTCACGCCCGCATCGCGGCAGGCGTCCACCATTTCCTTCGCGTCGTCTGCATGCACCGCGAATGGTTTTTCCGCCAGCACATGTTTGCCAGCGGCGGCGGCGGCGAGCACCCATTTTTTGCGATGGGATGTGGGGACCGCGATGTAGACCGCGTCGATGTCGTCGCGTTGCAGCAACGCTTCGTAGTCGCCAACTGCTTCTGGTCGAGTCAGTTCTGCGTTTCCATTTTCGTCGGTGATGACCGGCGGGCATTCGAGCGAGC
The DNA here is from genome assembly GCF_020966775.1 of Rhodopirellula halodulae. Taxonomy (NCBI): domain Bacteria; kingdom Pseudomonadati; phylum Planctomycetota; class Planctomycetia; order Pirellulales; family Pirellulaceae; genus Rhodopirellula; species Rhodopirellula halodulae. The sequence goes on from NZ_JAJKFV010000029.1 coordinate 1,209,983, forward strand.
AATCGTGGATGAAGGCTTCGGCACGTTCCACATCACGACTGGCGACGGCCGCGACCACACCGTTGCCGCTCATCCGAACGGCTTTCCAATTTTTTCGTGCAATGTTGGCGGCGCCCAAGAATCCCCAGCGGCAAATCGACTTCGTCATGTGGTCGTTTATTCAGAGTGAAAGGTAGGATGAATTGGTGGATACAGCGAAATGCGAGACGACTGAAACGCAGGTCAGGTCACATCCGCTGGCAGAGTGTCGTTGATGTCCAGTTCGTTGATCGTCTCGGATTGCTCACGTTCTCCTTGGGAAGAAGACTGCAACGATTCGCAAATGGAACCGGAGACATCGCCGTCCGCGTTTTCCGTGCGTTCGATGATGACCAAGCACATGTCGTCGAACTGCACCGCAGTGCCCATGTGTTCGAAGGCCTGCCGCACGATTTCGTCTTTGACCAATTTGGCCAGCGAAGCATCGGAATCCTGTTCGTTCGGTTTGAGTTGCGTTTTCAAGACAATGTTGCGAATGGGATCCGTGCCCCATTCCTCTTCTTTCAAGTTCAGTGCTTCGCTGAACCCATCGGTGTACATGACGGCCAAGTCGCCGGCATGCATGGGAACGGTTGTGACCGCGTATTCCATGCCTTCATCGATTGCGATCGGCAACCCGGAGTCTTCTTCGCCTGGTTCGCAGATTTCCTGCGTCGCGTGGTCTCGCAAAATCGGCGGCATGTGTCCCGCGTTGACGATCTTCAGCTCGTTGCTGTTCGGATCAATGACGACCAGCAGGTAGGTCACAAATCTTTGGACTTCCAGGGCACTCATGCGATCGTTCAGGCGTTCGACAGCACGGGCCAAATCAGGTTCGCTGGCCAAACAGAATCGTGTTTCGGCGGAAAGTTTCGCCATGTACATCGCTGCCGCCACGCCGTGCCCCACCACGTCTGCGACCACCACCGCGACTCGTCCGTCGGGCAAATCAACGTAGTCAAAGTAATCTCCGCCGATGTGATTGGCGGCTTGGTAGAAACTTTCAAGGTGATAGGTCGGGACCGTGGGGGCGTGAGCGGGCAGAAAAGCATGTTGCACCTCCGTTGCCAACTTAAGGTCTTGTTCGACTTCTTGCTGGCGAAGCGCTTGCTCGTGCATGCGGGCGTTGTTGATCACAACGCTGGCTTGCGCCGCGATGCCGGTCAGCAGGTCGATGTCTTCATCGCGAAATTGTCCGCGGCCTTGGGTGGAGTCGATTTGCAGTGCGCCGATCGCTTTGCCGTCTTCGTCGTGAAGCGGTGCGCACATCATGGAACGAATGGAAAAGTCCGCGATCGATTCGCTGCTGTCGAAACGACTGTCATCCATCGCGTCCAACGAAAGGATCGTGTGACCGGTTTCCATCGTTTGACGGATGATTGTCCGGCTGATGCGAACCGTCTCGGTATCGTCGGATTTGTTGCGCATCTGCACCCAGCGAGGAACCAGCGCCCCTTCGGCTGTTTCCATCACCACGAATCCGCGATCGGCTGATGGAAAAATTTGGAACAAGCTGGACAGCACTTTTGGCAATACTTCGTCGACTGAGATGGCGCCGGTGAGGTTGCTGTTGATCGCGATCAAAGCCGCCAGCTTCGCTTCGGCCGTCGCGGTCATCTTTAGACCGTCGTCCCCGGAGCGGAACTCCACTTTGGGACCGGTGATTTGCTTGGTGCTGGTCTCGTCCACCATCAGGATCCCAAAACTGGATCCATCAAAGCTCATTTCGCCGCTGCCACTTGCACTGGCGAACCCAGGAGTTTCGTCCCCATGAAAGACCAGAACAACATCGCTGATTCGAATGCGGTCTCCTTCGGTGAGGACATGCGGTCGGGCCAACAACTTGCCGTTGACGAATGTGCCGTTGCGACTGCCCGCGTCCTCCACAGCGAATTCGGTTCCTTGACGACGGATCTTCGCATGGAAGCGACTGACCGCACCGGCGTCGACAACGATGTCGCAATCCGGGTGCCGTCCGATCTGCATGTCATCGCGATTCAACTGGAATGTGCCCGAAGGATTGCCGTCAATTGAAGAGGTCAGATGGGCCATGGGATCACGAGAAAATGGCGTTCACGGCGAGGCAATCTGCGACGTCCGTCATCGCAGCTGAACCTGGAAAATGCTGTGGGAACTCGGGACCGAAGGACAGCGGTTTCGGTGGCTGAATTAGCCGCTGATATCCCAAGCGGGCTCTAGTGTAGCTGGTTCAGAAGAAACCCAAAACGAGGCAGGATCTTACTCCGTTCGAAGATGTTTGTTCCCACGCCATGCTGCCGCACCGGATACATTGGACGGCGTTCATTTTACCTTTGTGTCCACGCACTGCAGCACGGAGTTACCCTAAGATGTTTTCAAACGACCATCATCGGCGGTTTCGCAACTCATCGAGCCCGATGTCAAAATCATCCGTGAGGCTGTTATGGCAGGGACTCGCTGCCGTTCTGTTGTTCGCTGGTGCCGCCCCGGACATCTCCGCGACCGAACCGGTCCGAATGGGCAATGGTTCCATGGCGTTTGAGACCGTTCCCGGATGGGGATTGCGGCCCGATGGAAACTCGTCGACTGGTCCCACCCATGGCGGTGTTGCGGTGGATGAGCAAGGAAACATTTATACCAGTGCGGACCAAGGTGTTTTTGTGTTCACACCCGAAGGCGAGGTGGTGCACTCGTTCTTAGGAGACGACTACACCAATCTGCATGACATCGAGATTCGCAAAGAAGGCGATCAAGAATTTATTTATGGGGCTCGCAACAAAAACGCCGAAGGCATCAAGTTCAATGCCAAGAGCGGTGAAGTCGTGTTGCGACTGCCGTTCCCGAAAGAATCGGGGTTGGACCTAAAGCGGTTCAGCCCCACCGCGATCACGGTCGCTCCGAACGGTGACATTTACCTCTCGGATGGATATGCCAGCAACCATATCTTTCGGTTTGATTCCGATGGAAAGTACCTCAGTCACTTCGGCGAAAAAGGCAACGGTCTGAAGCAGTTCAACACCGCACACGGAATGACGTTGGACACCCGGTACGAGCCAAATCGTTTATTGATCTGCGACCGCAATCACAAACCCAAGGGACGTTTGTTGCACTATTCGCTGGAGGGCGAGTTCATCGGCGAAGTGGTGACGGGGCTGGGCGAACCCACCTCGGTTGCGATCCAAGGCGACTACGTTTCGGTTCCCGACTTGAAGGGGCGTTGTGTGGTGTTGGATCGATCCAACACCGTCATCGCGGTGCTGGGATTCAATCCCGATCCAAAACGGGGACGCAGCTACAACATCCCGCAAGCGGAATGGATCGAGGGTGTGTTCAGCGGCACGCATGGATCCAACTGGGATGCCGACGGCAATCTGTACGTCCAGGATTGGAATGTTTCCGGTCGGCTGATGAAGCTGCGGCGATTGCAGTGAGTTTCTCAATGCGTTTCGGATACAAACGCGAACCGTGAGAGGTTCGAGTCGTCTCTGTGCGGTACTTGCGCATGAAAACACCCTTCACGTGGGCGGGTCCACGTGAAGGGTGCGAGGCGAGGTGGCTGAAGGGCCATTGGCAAAAGCCTTTGGGCTCAGACCAATTCCTTCTTGGCTCCGACGAGAGTTCGCAAACGTTCAGCCAACAAGTGGGCGTCGAACGGTTTTTTGAACGTTTCGTTGATGCTGCTGCGATCGAAGCTCATTGGCTGGCCATCGTCTGGCAACAACGCGATCAACACGATGTCGGTGAAGTCGATGTTCTTACGCAGGTTTTGGCAAATCTGAACTGCTTCGATCTTGCCGATCGAGAAGTCCACGATGATGCAGTCTGGGTTGAAGCTTTCGGCTTGAATGCCTGCTTCAAATCCGCTGGCTGCAACAGCGACTTTGAAGGATTTCTCTGGTGGCAATTCACGCTTCAGGTTCTCGATCAGAACTTGGTCCTGGGCGACGATCAGGCACTTGGCCATGGCTTCGTCTTCCAGGTCGCCCAAGGGCATACCATGCTCTTTCAAGAATTTGATCAAATACTCCCGCGGGATCCGGCGATCTTGCGATCCGGGAATGCGGTAGCCTTTCAAACGCCCCGAATCGAACCATTTACTAACAGTTCGTGGGGCAACTTTACAGATCTTGGCGACCTGTCCAGTTGTGAAGACCTTCATACTAGGTGCTCCAAAACGCCTCGTTGATTCTTCCCTTGGAACAATGGTGCGTCGGTAACCATTGCCCCTGTGGCCCTTCGTTCGTCATCTTTCCCCAAAACCTATCCACGACGAAAAAGTTGTCGTTTTGGACCAATCGATTGCACGGTGGGTCGTGCGACCATTGATGGTTTCAGTGATCTCAAACGCTGGGTCTGGGCCTGCCGGCTCGCGTCCTGCTGAACGCTTTCCGATTCGGGATTCTCGCGATGAAAATGTAATGAGTCGGTTCAAAACGACTGCATGGGCATGCAATCGACGGGAAGAACATAGAAAGCCCCCAAGTGACACTCGGCCCAGCGTTCCGCCACATCACACTCGTTTCATTTACCACGCGTCATCCTGACGTTTGGTTCATGCAATACGATCTGCTGAAGCGGAACGATCGGCTGAGATCGCCCGTTGGCAGTGTTCAGGTGATTCTCGCCATCCACGTTCGAGAACGTCATCCTGACGTTCCTTTCCGCATTGGTGAGATACCGAACACCTTTCCCAGAATTCCCCCCTGGGTGTCAGAAAGCGTTCGAGCCGAAACTAAAATGCTCCCTTCCGAGACATAGTGTCGAGCAAATCCGGGTCAACTCTTTAATGTGATTCATCGGGAACAATCAGTATCAGCGAATCGACTGCCCGATTCGTGTGTTTTGCGTGTCAACATCAATCAACATCGCGAAAAAAACTTTTCCAAATCTTCTGAGTTGAGTGCCGGAGATACGGTTTCGAACGCATGACGCAGTCAAAACGTGTGGGCCAGAGAAGTGCGATGGTGAGGGGCCCTGCGACGCGAGCCAGCAGTCGAACCAGCGCAGTCGCTCGCTGGCTGTCTTTGCATCGCTGACTGGCCGGACATCGCTTGAGATCGGTGGAAGGCCAGGTAAAGTGCCCGCTGATTCGAGGTGCGTTCTGGTTGGGGCTTGCCGTCGTTTGCTGCCAATCCGATTTCCTTTCCCTTTCGTTTGTCTGCCATGAAATCCAAGCCGAGTTCCACGCACTTCAATGACGCGGGGGAAGTGCACATGGTCGATGTGACTGAGAAAGCCGTTACGGTCCGCTCGGCGACGGCTTCTGCGGTCATCTGCATGTCCCGTGAGGCCGCTGACGCGATCGAGGCCGGGGATGCGAAAAAGGGCGATGTGCTGGCCGTGGCTCGTTTGGCAGGGATCTCGGCATCGAAATGGACCCAGCATCTGATCCCGCTGTGTCACGCCATTCCGATCGAAGCGGTCTCCATCGACTTTGAGTGGGTTCAGCGCGAGGCAGACGAGATGGACCCGTCCAATCGTTTCCTGCGATGTCTGGCGACGGCTCGGACCACCTCAAAAACTGGAATCGAGATGGAAGCGATGACAGCCGCCAGCATCACCGCATTGACCGTCTATGACATGTTGAAATCGGTGGATCGAGCAATGGTGGTCCGACAAGTTCAGCTGGAATCGAAGTCTGGCGGCAAGAGCGGCGATTTTCGACGCCCGCAGGATGGCGGTAAATTCGGCGATTGAGGCAATCAAGGGCCGATTCGAGGTTGTCTCGGCCGGACGCATTCGGTTTAAACCAGACAGGGGTATCCACGAAGGCCCTGTCGCCGGATGATTGGCGTTTCTCGTTCAGTAATTTGAAAACCTGGTTCGCGTCATGGATCGGTCTGTGGTTCCCCCGTCATCGAGTCCCGCCCATTCCCAGGAATCGGTGCGTCCCGAGGAATCCCGTTCGGCGTCGGAAGTGACCGCCGCAACGGAAAAGGCGAATTCCGCGAATCCTTTGAAGACCATTTACGGACCCATCGCGAAATCGCTGGCCGCGGTCGACGCACGATTGCACCGTGAATTGCAGTCTCGCTACGAAGCTTTGATGCCCGTTCTGCGTCATGGCACGCAATTGGGCGGAAAACGGCTGCGTCCGGCGTTGCTGTTGCTCTCGGGCAAGGCCATGCAGGCTGACCAGGCAGCTCGCTCCAATGTCCAGGCAAACGGCGACGATGGGGAAAGCTCTGATGACCATGTGGTGATGGCAACGGTCGTCGAAATGGTCCACACCGCAACGCTGGTCCACGACGACGTTCTGGACAAAGCTAGTACTCGGCGACACGTACCCACCATCAATGCCCGATGGAACGATGACACCAGCATTCTTCTGGGGGACTATCTGTTCGCACAGAGCTTCTATCTGGCGGCCACGTTGCCATCGACCCTGGCCTGCCGATTGGTCGGTGAAGCGGCCCAGAAAGTCTGCGAAGGTGAACTGCGTCAGGTTCTCGGCCGAGATTGGTTGGACATCGACGAAGAAACGTACCTGGACATCATTCGCGGGAAGACTGCCGAGCTCACCCGAGTTGCTTGCCAACTGGGGGCGGAGCTCAGCGGTGGTTCTGAGGAAGACGTGGCGGCGTTTGCAACGTTCGGAAACGATTTGGGCATCGCGTTTCAGATTGCGGATGACTTCTTGGATCTCTGGGGCGACGATGACAACGTTGGAAAGACGCTTGGCACGGATTTGCAGCAGGGAAAAATCACGCTGCCGTTGATCCGTTTGCTAAGGCACGAAGACACTTCCGTCGCGACGGCGGCATTGGATGCGTTGCGTTTGCCACCCGAGGATCGATTGGGACGGGTGATGCCGTTGCTGCGAAAGAGTGATGCGGCGGACTACACCCGCCAAGTCGCCGAGAAGTATCGCCGCAGTGCCATCGAAGCCATCGGCCGCTTCAAGCCATCGTTGGCTCTCGAGTCGCTCAAAACCATCGCCGACTTCGCAGTCGATCGCCGTTTCTAAGAGCGTTCAAACCCAAACGCTACCATCAACAAATAGGTCCGGTTCCACCGGACAAGACGCCTAGCCAAGTAGGTCCGGTTCCACCGGACGAGATGCTAGCAGTCCTAGCCGAGTAGGTCCGGTTCCACCGGACAAGACGCCTAGCCGTCGAAGCGGCTGAGGCACAGTGTCACGTTCTGTCCACCGAAGCCAAAGCTGTTGTTCAGAGCGTGCGTGATCTCGGCGGGGCGAGCTTCGTTGGGCACGTAGTCCAGATCGCAATCTGGATCGGGAGTCTCGTAATTGATCGTCGGTGGCAACACGGAATCTCGGATTGCCATCAAGCAAACGATCATCTCGGTGACACCCGCAGCCGCAATCAGGTGTCCCATCATGCTCTTGGTGCTGCTGACAGGAGTGCTTTCAGCGTCATCCCCGAACACGTCGCGGCAGGCTTTGGTTTCCACGCGGTCATTGACTTTGGTGCTGGTGCCGTGAGCGTTCACGTAACCAATATCGGAAGGATTCAGACCCGCGTCCGCGATTGCCATCCGCATCGAGGCAATCCCGCCGTGCCCGTCAGGTGGGATGTCGGTGATTCGGTAGGCGTCGGCGGTGGTTCCGTAGCCGGCGACTTCGCCGTAGATCGTCGCACCACGTTTCTTGGCCGATTCGAGTTCTTCCAAAACCACCATGGCCGAGCCTTCACCCAGGACAAACCCGTTTCGACCGGCGTCGAATGGGCGGCTGGCTTTGGTCGGTTCGTCATTGCTCTCGCTGAGTGCAGTAAGCAGGTTGAATCCCGTGACGCCGAACGGGTGAATCATGCTGTGCGTGCCGCCGGCCAACATCGCATCGGCTTCACCACGACGGATGATTTCCGTTGCTTCACCCACCGCTTGGCTGCTGGCAGCACAGGCCGTCAGGCAGTTGAAGTTGGGGCCTTGAGCGTTGAAACGAGCCGCCAAGTGGGCGGCTGGCATGTTGGGTTCTTGTTCAAGTTCTTTCGCTGGGTCCAGCAATCCCAATCCAGCCGCGATGAACTTGGTTGGGTCGTAGCTGCCATCGGCGAGAGCCGCGACCATCATTTTGCTGAACGTGTTGAAGTCTTGGTTGCCTTCGCCACTGCCCAGGTAAACACCCAATCGGGTCGGGTCTTTGATGACCGACAGGATGCCGCTGTCCTTCATTGCTTGTGTGGCGGCGGCAATTGCAAATTGGGTGTGCCTGCCGCGTTGGACATGCTTTTCGCCGTCATCAACCGCCTGGGTGATGTCCCAGTTCTTGATCTCAGCGGCAATTCGCGTGGGAAAGCCGCTGGCGTCAAACAGCGTCGTGGGCGCAACACCGCTGCCGCCTTCTTTTAGGCCAGACCAAACGGTGGCGACATCCCAACCCATGGGGTTGATCATACCGATTCCGGTGACGACGACTCGGCGGCGCGACGACATGAATGCTTACAGGTTTTCGTGAGGGAGAATCGGTTGTCCGTCGGCGGTGACGGCGACATGGAAGAAATTCATCATGCGCATCATCGCCAGCAGATCGCCGGGATTGAAAAGCGGTCCGTCGACCAAGTGGCCTTCTTCGAGGAAGGCAAACATCAGGTCCACTTCGGCTTGGATTTCGCCATTGCAGTGGCTGGTTCCAGTCACCGTCGCACCGCTTTCTTGGGTGCGTTCCAGTTTGACATGGTACTTCAAAGAGTCACCGGGCCGGGCGGGGGCGTGGTATTTCGCACTGCCGACCTTTGCCAAGACCACTCGTTTGGTGAAGCCAAATTTCTCATGCACGAGAATCCCGCCCAGTTGAGCGAGACCCTCGATGATCAGAGTTGGCGGAAGCATCGTGTAACCGAGGCAGTAACCATCCACAACCTCTTCGTCCAGAGCGACGTTCTTCACTCCGGACGCGTGAGAACCGCTCACAAATTCTGTGAAGCGGTCCACCCAAAACCAACGCATGGCTAACTGCTTTCGGTGATACTCGGATGCTTACTGGTTGACTTTGCTGTCGACGTAGTTGCACAAATCGCCAACGGTCAGCAAGTTGCCAAAGTCTTGAACGCGTGGGTTCTCTTGGAACTTGGTCAAGTCAGCCCAAGGCATTCGCTTTTTCAATTCAGCCATGCCATCGGCGGTGACCACGCCATCTTGGACGTACTGGCTGTTGGTGAGGATGTCTTCAGGCGAAAGTTCTTCCCGTGGGATTTGGATGTCGAAAGCTTTCTCGAGCTTGAAGACGATATCGAGAAAATCGATGGACTCGGCGCCCAAGTCGCCAACCAAAGTTGCTTCGCGAGTGGTTTCGTCTTCATCAACGCCGAGAGCGTCAACGAGGGCTTCTTGAACCTTGGTGAAAATTTCGTCTTCTGAGAGCGCCATCGTGCGTTCCTAATTGAATTAAGTGTGTCAAACAGAGTTAGGGGGTCATGGTCGGCGAAACGTTCTCGCCAGGACGACGCAAAGCCATCGCGGCGGGTGAGTCGCTAAACAAAGAGAAAAATTGCTCGCGAGAGAGTCGTTGAACGTCCGCGTCCGTACCAAGATGTTCCGGGTCGCCACTAGAGCAGCTCTCAAGAACCAATCGGGCCGAAACAGTGGTCCGATCGCCTTTCAGAGCTTTGGCTTTGACGGTCGTCAACGCGCCGTCGCGTTTGAAAATCTCCGCTTCCACCGTCAGGGTTTCACCGGGTGATAGGAAGTCGCCGAATTTGACGCTTTTGGCTTCGCGTAGCAAAACCAAAGCGGAATCAAACTCGGGAGACATTCGAATCAACCACACCGCGGCTTGATGCAGGGCTTCCAGCATCATCACGCCAGGCATGACCGGAAATCGCGGGAAATGGTCGGCTAGATACTCTTCATCGGCCGCCAAAGTTCGTTCGCCGACCAAGCGTTGGCCGGGCGTTAGTTCGGTAATTCGGTCGATTTGGCGGTATTTCATGCCGCGTAACTTAGTACCCCGCCCAAAACGCCTCAACCACAGAATCGACACAGAATCTCAACGTTTGAGACGATTCGGCAAAATTTGTTCGCCGATCGACGGTCCTCGCAACCCTACATCCGGGTGCTGGTGCCCTTGGTCAACGCCATGAAGGCAGATTCGAGGTCCAGTTCCTCTTCGGCAAACCGCTTGAGCCCGATGTCATTTTCGATCAGCAGTTTGGGCAATTCGCTGTAGTCGTCCGTGTCGCTATTCAGGATCACTCGCACAGCATCGTCGCCGGGCTGAGTCGATTGCACCAAGGGATGTCCTTCGAACAACTCGCCGATCCGAGCCATCTGGTCACGTTGGCTGGGCTGAATGATCAGCACCGTGTGTTCGCGAACCATCCGGATGACTTCGGTCACGCGGGCGTTCTGTTTCAATTCGCCGCGGTCGATGATGCCGACCTTGTTACAGACGTCTGCCAACTCGGGCAAAATGTGACTGCTGACGATCACGGTTTTGCCCATCTCGCCCAAGCGTCGCAGCAAATTCCGCATCTCAATTCGTGCACGCGGATCCAAGCCGGACAGCGGTTCGTCCAGCAGCAAGACTTGAGGATCGTGCAGCAGTGTCCGGGCCAGTCCGAGACGCTGGGTCTGGCCACGCGAAAGCGTGTTGGCGTAAGCGTCTCGTTTGAAATCGAGGTCGACGACCTCCAGCATTTCGTTGACTCGTTTGCGACGGTCCGTTCCGCCGATTCGATACGCCGCAGCGAAAAACTCGAGGTATTCCACCACGGTCATGTCGTCATAGACACCGAAGAAGTCGGGCATGTAGCCGACCAAGCGGCGGATTTCTTTGGGTTGCGTGTGGACACTATGCCCGCAAACGTAGGCTTCGCCCCAACTGGGTTCCAACAACGTCGCGATGATTCGCATCGTCGTCGTTTTGCCAGCTCCGTTGGGACCGATGAAACCGAACAGATCGCCGGCTTCCAAATCCAAATCGATGGCACGGATCGCGAATGCGTCGCCGTATTTCTTCGTCAGGTCAACAGTTTTGATCACGAGCCGGCACGATTACAAAGCAAGGAAAACAAATAGAAAAAAGGAATCACCGACGAACTTCGACCACGGGCAAGATCAATCGGACGAACGAGTTGGATTGCTCCAAACTCGCTTGCGGAGCGGTCGATTTGGATGTGCTTTGGTCGCCGTCCTTCGCGGAAGTGATGGTCAGCTCGGACCATGGTTGAGCACAGCGTCCAACCAGAATGCAGCGGTCCTCGGTCAGCAGTGAACTGAAATCCAAATCACGCAGCACTTCGTTGCGAAGCACCGTGTAGCGAGGACCGCCGACCGCATCGTGGAACATCAGCATCTCCGCCAATCGTCGTGGTTGATCGACGACGGTCACGTCCCATGATTCGCCTTCGGAAGCGCTTTCGAGTGCTCGTTGACGCGACAATTGCCAGCGGAAGTTTTTCTGTCGAAGTGAATCCACTTCATCGATTTGGGCACCCGCGGGCAATCGTGTCGGCAGCAGGTAAACCCAGTTTTGATAGATCAGCATGCCGTCGAGCAAGTCGACCGGAAGCGTGTTGATCAGTTGACCATTGAGCAGTTCGCTTCCGCGGCGGCGCTTCAAACTTTGAGTTGGAAGGTCAGCCGTGAATTGGGTCTCCAAAGCGACTGATTTGCTGCTTCGTGGTGCCAAACGCATGTTCTGAATCTGGCTGGACAAGGTTTCCGAATCACCGCTGAGCGAGACGCCACAGGAACGCCCAGAGGATTCAATTTGGATTCCGCCCATTGCCAAACTTGGGGTGCCGAACGGAGCAACAACTTGATGATGCACGTCCTGAGCGACGGAGCTGGTTTCGGTTGATGCCGCGGACGCGATGTCGAGATGATTGGACGGATGCGAGTATATAAATGACCACTGGAAGCAGCGACCAAAACCTGACTCGCCATCGATATCAACGAACTCGATTGAGTTGGCACGCAGTAAGTTGTCGGCGGTGGATTCCTCTTCCGTCGAATCGCTCGAATTCGCGGTCACGTTGGGCTGGGCTGCCATCCAAAGTCCGATGGAAAGGGCGATCGAAACGGCTGGAAAAGTCAGCCATCCGATCCAAGCCTTCTGGTTGAATCTTCGCATCAGCAAGTAGTCCAGCGGCCCGACCAAGGCGATTAGGATCCCAATGATCACGGCCAAAACGGCGAAGCTGAACGTTCGTTTCAGCTCGAACCGATCCAGGGTGGCTCGCGTTTGGCCGGCCAGATCGGCGAATCCGCTCAGCCGGATGCTTTCACTGACGTCGTCCTCGTCCGCGTGTTTCAGCAGATCGCCTACCAGCAGCGTGACCAAGTCCATCCGCTGCGGCCAGTCCGTGAATTCCGGGGCATCCAAGTCGGCGGCGAGCACGGTGATTTTGCCAAACCCAGAAACATACCGAACGGCAAAAGGCTGGCTGACACGACGGCTGGTTCGGCCAGTGATTAAAAGTTGACCGGAACCGTTTCGCCCAAAGGTCTTTGGCAACTGGATGCCTTCGAAGGCGGGCAACCGAGTTTGACTGCTCGTGAAGGTTTCCAGGCCTGACGGATCCAGTTTGGTTGTCTTCGCCTCTGCGACGGCTTGGGGAAGCAGGCCAGCCAGCCAGTCCGCCGACTCCAATAGCAACCGCGCATTTTCGCCCAGCGTCAGCAACACCTGACCACCACTCTGCACCCATCGCGCCAACGCCGTGCGTTGGGATTCGTTGAGGTCGTTCAGTACCGGAATTCCCGACGCGTTGATCACCATCAATTCCACGCCATCCAGTGCCAACGAATGATTCGGAACGGCGGCGGCTTCGGTGATCCGAGTGACCGCGACGGAAGCTTCCCGTTGTAGCAACTCGTTCACGCCGATCGTGTCGATGTCGAGCGCGTCGCCGAAGACCATCACCCAGGGCATTCCCAATGGGATCAAGGACGCTCCGTTGCCGGGGACACCGGCTTCTGGCAAACGGGTTCTCGCCAAGACTTCGTCGCCGGATCGGATGACGATGGGGGCGGCTTCGCTGCCGGGGATGGCCAGTGCAAAGGGCGATTCCGCGGACAATCCCGGTTGAGCGTAGGTCACGATGGCTCCGTCGCCGTCGACCGTTTCGATCGTCACGTCTTCCCAACGATCGATCGTGATCGCGTCGGTGTAAGTGGCGGAATTGGCGTTCGATTCGCCGTGATTCAGTCGAATCGCGGTCCATTGTCCCGGGCGATAGTGACCTTGGATTCCCGCCCAATTGCCGGTCGATTCCAGTTCGCTGTTTGCCGCTTCAGTGGTTTTCGTGTCCGCTTCCGATCCGGCTGCGAAGACTGCAGAGGAAGATGAGACGACAAACCATCCCGCCAGACACATCGCCAGACAGACGAGGTTCGTTCCGAGTTGCCGAGGCATGAATGTCACTGACCCGCGATTCATGGCTTCTCGCTCAAGCTGCAATCACATTCAAAACGACCACAGCCGGGGCATCCGTTGCCGTACTTGTTCGACAACGCCTGAGCCAAGTCGATGTCGGCCACATTGGCGATTGTGAACAACCAAGCGATCACGTCAGCGAATTCCTCCGCCAAATTTTCGCGGTCGTCCCCCCGAAGTGCGGAGGCCAATTCCCCGACCTCCTCCATCAGCCACATGAATGTGCCATCGACACCCCGAGCGACATCCTTCTCGTAATACATGCGGTGGATGTGCTTTTGCAGATCCGCGATCGAAAGATCTTTGCTGGGCGACGACATGTAGAAAGCGGGTCAGAAGGCGGATGCGGAGGAGCCCATCGCGACGTTGAGTTGACGGAGGCGATGAAGGACTGACGAGATGAATTCGAGGCGGTGAGATTGCCGGTCAGGCTAATTGAAACCGTTTCGCGGACGAAATTTTTCAGTTCGATCGATTCGGATGATAGGCCAATTCACGCTGGAGGCGTATTCTAACGGCCCGATTCGGAACCGCGAGACGCCCTCTCCGTTCCGCAGAAGCCGCCACAGGCCAATGCTTTCGTCCGTTGCATCTTCGGCGAGCGAAAATTCCACCCCGCCCGACTCCGATCCAACGGCAACCTTCACAGCCATTCGCATGGATTCCACTTCGAAACCCGAAGGAACATCAACGTCTTCCGCCAAGTCAGCTGACTCCAAGCCAGCCACGCTGAATTCGTACCCGTTCTACAGCCCGCGTTTTTGGCACGGGATGCGGCCAACCGCATGGTGGCGGTTGCTGCGAAGCGGGAATTTCGAGATCAGCCCCTCGCGAATTCCGATGGTGATCAGTGTTTCGCTGACGACCCTCATCAATACGCTGTTGACGTGGCTTCAAAACGTTTTGTTCGCGCGGCGACTGCGAGAAGCCGAACTTCACGGCCCACCGGTCTTCATCGTCGGTCATTGGCGCAGTGGAACGACGCTGTTGCACGAATTGATGGTCCGGGATGAACGCTTCAGCAGTCCCTCCACGTTTCAGTGTTTCGCACCCTCGCACTTCTTGCTCACCCAGTGGTTCTTTCGCAAATTCGCCGGATGGTTGCTGCCGGGGAAACGTCCCATGGACAACATGGACGCCGGGTGGGACCGGCCTCAGGAAGATGAATTTGCGTTGATGAATTTGGGTCTGCCCTCGCCCTACCGACGCATCGCGTTTCCTCGTCAAAACCAAGTTGACATGGAGTACTTGGAATTGAACGAGATCAGTGCCACGGAACGCGAAACGTGGTTGTCGACGCTGAAATCATTCCTGCTTCGTGTCAGTGTTTCCACCAATCGTCCGCTGGTGATCAAAAGTCCGACTCACACCGGGCGAGTCGGGCATCTGGCCAAAGCGTTCCCGCAGGCCAAGTTTGTCCACATCACCCGTGATCCGCGTTCGCTCTTTCCCAGCACGTGTCGACTGTGGCGCAGTTTGGATGATGTCCAAGCGTTGCAGACCAGCGACGAATCGGGGTTGGATGAATACGTGCTGACATGCCTGACGCGAATGTACGATTCCTTCCATGCGGACCGCAGTCAGATCGATGATCACCACATCATCGACATCCGCTACGAAGACTTGATCGCGGATCCGGTGGGGACGCTCCGCACCATCTACGAGTCGTTGCGTTTGAGCGATTTCGAAACGGTCAGTGAAGACATCCAAGCCTGGACCGAAAAAGAACATCGCGAGTACCGGACCAATCGACACCAACTGGATCCGGAACAAGAAAAATTGCTGCTCGACCGGTGGAGCGATTATTTTGACCGCTACGGATATCGCTAGCTTTGGCGGCGCCGTTGGGGACGTCTGGAACGAGTCGGCCCAAGTCTTTTGTTGCTTTCATTCATAACCGCAAAACAATTCTCATGAACTGGCATCCATTGAAATCTTTCGCGTTTGGTTCCCTGGTTGGCGTGACGGCGTTGGCCTTGGCAGCAGGATGTTCTTCGTCGACGACGACGGAAACGAAGGATGAGGCCAGTCCAGCCGTCGAGACCGACACCGTGGTCGTGGAAGCTGACAAGCCAGTCGATGCGCCGGAATCTTCGTTTGAGCCGCCCGTTTTTGAGGCCAGCGCTGAAAAGTTGTTGGCCAGTCGATTGCCGATCGAACGTACCACCGAAGGTTGGGTGCGTTTGTTTGATGGCCACACATTGTTCGGGTGGGTGATTGGCGGCAAAGCGAACTGGCACGTGGAAGACCAAGCGATCGTGGCCGACGACGGAGAGAATTGTTTGTTGGCGACGTCAACGGTCTGGAGTGACTACGAGTTGGAGCTTCAGTTTCAGTGCGAAGACGAGACGAACTCCGGTGTCTTTGTACGAACCACGCTGGACCCGCAAAGCGTCCAAACGGATTGTTATGAGGTCAACATCGCTCCCGCGTCCAATCCGTTTCCCACGGGAGGAATTGTCCAACGCGACAAGGGGAAGCTGTTTGAGACGGATGCGGGTACCTGGCACACGATGAACATTCTGTGCGATGGCCCGATGCTAACGGTCACCATCGACGGTGAAGTGACGTGCGAACTCGACGATGCGGACACACCGCTGAGCGGATTCATCGGGTTGCAACACAGAAAAGGTCGAGTGGCATTCAAAGACATTCAGATTCGTCCGCTCGGGCTGCAGAATCTGCTTGCAGATGGACTGGATCGATGGACGATTCGCGAAGGAATGGATGGCGAATACCGCATCGACGACGAAGGCCAATTGGTGGTGGATGGTGGAAAGCAACAATTGGAGTCCAAGGATCAATTTGGCAATTTTGTGATGCTGGCTGATTACAAAATGGATGATCCAAAATCGAATTCGGGGTTGTTCTTTCGAGCCATCCCCGGCGACGAAATGATGGGGTACGAGTGTCAGGTCAGCAACGAAACGATCGACGGCAACCCGCTGCAGCCGGCGGATTGTGGTGCGGGCGGAATCTTTCGTCGTCAGGATGCTCGCGTCGTCGCGGGCGAGCCCAAGCGTTGGAATTCCATTCTGTTGGTTGCCGAGGGCAATCACTTTGCGACCTGGGTCAACGGTGTGCAGGTGACCGATGTGGTGGACACTCGCGACGCAGACGAAAATCCTCGTCGTGGTCTGCGTCTGGAGCCTGGAACGATCATCGTCCAAGGGCACGACAAGACCACTCAAGCGACCTATCGTCAGATCTCGATTGCGAGTTTTGACGACGGTGTGAATGCATCGGACGACCAGTAGTCGTGATGGCAACCGTCGTGAAGGACGAACGCGAATTGTCCGATTCAGCGTCGTCGCCCGATTCGGTGGCTCGATCGGAGGCTCCCACGCGAGGGGCGACGCGAAAAGCGTTTGAGTCGTTCTGGGCGCTGGCGTTGCTGGCTTTGATGGCGGCCACTTTTCGATTGTGGATGCCGTCGTCTTGGGTGGCGGGTGAAGATTTGCCCGCTGTGCCGCTGTTCGATCCAGCCTTGTTGGGACTGACAACAACCCTCATGGGTTGGCTCTCGTCGGTATTGGTTGCTGTCAGCGTTGTCGTTTGTGCGCTCACAATCGCCGGTCGAAATTCGCGGACGGGATGGGCAGTTTTGGCGATCTCGCTGTGTTTGTTAATTGCGATGGATCAGCATCGTTTGCAACCGTGGGTCTATCAAACGATTTTGTACGCGGCGTTGTTCAGTTTCGCGTCCGCCGGTTCGACAGCTCCGGTGCGTGATGCGACGCTCGGGTGCATTCGATGGTTGACGATCACCGTCTATGTCTTCAGCGCGATCGGCAAGTTTGATTTTCAGTTCCTGCACACCGTCGGCCAAGACTTTTTGAGGGTGCCAACGAATTGGTTGGGGCTGGACGTTTCGGATTGGTCCAATCGAACTCGTCTGGTCGTCGCAGCGTGCTTTCCAGCGTTTGAGTTGCTGGTTGCCGCCTCTTTGGCGGTGCCGCCCGTGCGACGAGTGGGCGTTTGGATGGCGATCATCATGCATCTGGGATTGATCGCTGTTTTGTCACCCATGGGATTGGGGCACAGTGCCGGAGTGATCGTTTGGAACTTGGTGATGGCGATTCAGGCTTGGATGCTGTTCCGTCCCCGTCCCGCAGTCCGACCCGAGCATGACTCTGAAATAGTGTCTCGGGCGAGTGCAGGTGGATTGAGCTGGGGCGTTGTGATTCTTGCGAGTGTGATGCCGTTGACGGAACGTCGCGGGTATTGGGATCACTGGATGTCATGGGCGTTGTATTCGCCTCACAACAGTCGCATGAGTTTGCAGATTCACGAATCGGCAATCGAATCATTGCCGGAACCTTGGCGTGCCGCCGCGGTGGCGAACGATGCCGATGACCATTGGCACGACCTGGAGTTGGGACGGCTATCGCTGATGGTTCGCGGAGTTCCGGCGTTGCCTCAATCGCGTTATCAGTGGGCGCTGACCGATGCGATTCGTCAGAAATATCCCATCGCGAACGCGATGCGTGGGAAGGTGCAATCCGCGTCGGATCGCTGGACGGGACAGCGAGAGGAGCAGTGGTGGACGCGGCCGGACGAGTTTCAACGATCCGGCGAAACGTTCTGGCTCGTGCCTTGAAATTGAGCCGAGAGCTTACGGTGCTTCCTCAACCGAGGTCGCTTCTGTCTCGGTCGGCTGAGGTTCCGTCGGTTCCGTGCCGCTTTCTTCAACCGGGTTCCTGAGACGGAGCACAATCGCGTCGTCGACGACTTCGATGGAGTCAAATTTGCGTAGCATCTCTGCGGTCTCGGGATCGTCGTAAACGTCTTTCGCGAGGTTCTGCTGCGAGAAACCTTCCATGAAGGCTTCGGGCAGTGGCTCGCCTTTGACATTGGCATCCGTGATACGAACCTCCAGAACACCATCGCTCATGGACACATCGAATTCGGCATCGGCGTTGAGGTAGCGGCCTTTTCCGCCGGGGATTTGGTCCATCGGCAACGTGACTTTTCCGCGAAGTTTGCCGTTTTCGATCTCGACGTAAACTTTCCCTTGCAAGTCTCCTTGAGCGGAGATCAGGGCATTGATTTCCTCGCTGGTCAAACGCAACTCGCGTGGTGCGACCGTTTCACCGGCATCGGGACTCGTTTCCTCGGTGGCATTCTCGTCGGTCGTTGCGGCGACACCCTCCGCGTTCTCGTCTTCAGGGCGGACTTGTTCGCTGAACGCGTCGATTCGGCTTTGAAGCTCTTCCAACCGTTCTTCATCCCACTGCACGACTGGGATCTCGGCGGGTTGGGTGTCGGTGTATTTTTCGACCTGTCCGGTCAGGAAGTAGTAAACAGCAAACATGCTGCCGACCATGACCACCACAGCGAGCAGCAGCGTGCCCAGGCATCCCCAAACAAAGCATCCGATCCCTGATTTCTTGGGAGCCGGATTGGGTGCGTTGGGGTCCAGATTGGGGTCAGTTGGCGAACCCGATTGAAACGGATCGTTGACGACGGTCGACATGATCAGACTTCCTTGAGTTGCAGCACCGCTTGGCGAGCGCGGCGCAAAAAGTCAGCTTTGGGTTCACCGGTCTCGAGAAAGATCGGGGCACCAATCGTGATGCAGGATAGCAATGGCACCGGCAATACCTCGCCTCGCGGCAGGATACGGTTGACGTTTTCGATATAGACGGGAACAAGTTCCAAATCGGGGCGCTTTTTTCCCAAGTAATACAGCCCGCTTTTGAAATCGCTCATTTCTTCGCCCGCAGATCGGCTGCCTTCGGGAAAGACGATCAGCGAGTAAAGGTCGCCCATTTGCCGGATCATGATGTCGATCGGGCTCTTGTGGACTTTGATTTCTTTGCGGTCAATCAGCAGTGCATTGAAACTGCGGGCAATGTGTTCTTTGAACCAGCTTCCCGTCCAGTAATCCTTGGCGGCCACGGGACGAGTCAGCATCCTGATTTCATGGGGAAGTGCTGACCACAGAACCACCGCGTCGAGGTGGCTGGTGTGATTGGCGAAATAGATCCGTTGGCAAGTGTCCGGTTGGCAATCCACCCATCGCACGGTGAAGCCACTGAACATTTTCGCGAGCAAAACGATGATATGGCTGGTCAATGTCATGTGACCAGTCTACTCAGGTCGCGGTTGCCCTCGAAGCACCCTTCAGCCCGGATGCTGGTTTTCGATCAGCGAACGAACGGTCGGTGGTTCGAGCGAAATGTCGTGACTGACGTTGTGATTTCTGGGTGAATATTCCTTGGACCAGTTCTTGGTAACCCGTGACCATCGAACCCAACGAGCCTGTGGACTGTACCAATTCGCGACCTTGGGATCCCATCGAGGAACGTTTCTGAGGATCCCGCAACAACGCATCAATGGCGGCCACGAATGAATCGAGGTCTTGGCTGGGAACCAGTTCGCCGGTTCGCCCAGGGATCACGGTTTCCGAGATCGAGCCGACGTCGGTCGAAACCACCGGTGTCTCGCAGGCGAGGGCTTCTAGAATCGAAACCGGAGAAGCCTCGTTTAACGAGCAAAGCGTGAAGACGTCCATGGCTGCCAGCAGGCGAGGTGTGTCGCTGCGATTGCCGAGCAAGTGGACTCGGTCCGAAAGTCCCAATTCCGCGATGAGTGGTTCGATGGTTTCTCGCTCCGGGCCCTCACCGACGATCAGCGTGTGAAGATCCGGATGTTGATCGCGAAGACGCCGGGCGGCTTGAACGAGCATCGTGTGATTTTTCTCGCTACGCAACGCCGCCACCAAACCGATCAGCGGGACGTCGTTTGGCAACCCGAGTTCTTCTCTTACCGAAGGCGAGATTCGACATTCTGCAGCGGGGTGAAACCGATCGCAGTCCACGCCATTGCGAATCACGTAAACTTTCTCGGCTGGGAATTTCTCGAACGTTCGCAGAAATTCACCGTGTGATTCCGCGACGCCGATGAACGCGTCGGTGATCCGGGTCAGCAAACGATTCAACCGTCCAACACCATCTGGCCAACCGGTCGAGTGCAGTGCGGATGCGATGACCGGAACGCCAGCTATCTTCGCGGCCAATCTGCCCCAAAACATTTTGTCGCCGGCGCCCACCGTGATGACCGCGTCGGCTTCTCGTTGGCGGAACAGCCAGGCCAGTCGCGGTAGAACTGCGATGTCGTATTTGCCGCCAATCAGGTGACTGTGCACCGGGAACTCTTCTGAGATCTCTTCGCCGAGCGGTCCGGGTTCTTTCAAGCAAACGACCTCCGGAACCACTTGCTCCGGATCGAATCGACGCATCAAGTTGACGAGCAGAGTTTCCGCGCCGCCAACAGGCATGCTGGTGATCACGAACAAACACTTGAGCGGACGACGGTGTTTCGATTGAGCGGCGTTCATGTGGACAGGCATTCTTCGTAAGTGACTTCAGGTGTTTCATCGTCCGAATCGTCCAGAATGTCACTGGTAGGCAAATCGGGCCGACGGATGTTTTTGCGGTTGTCGAACGTCAACCAATTGCGGAAACGATTGAATTCGGGGTCGCCGTGAAAACGCCGGATATGAAAGCTGTCATCGCCGATCAAGTTGTAGGCTCCGTAGGCACTGCAGATTCCAATCAGTCCGCAGTCGCGAGCGGTCTGCAGCACGGCAGGACGCATTTGTTCGGGCATGCCAAACGGAACCGCCAAGTAGCGAACGGGACGATCCAGCATGGACTCGAGATCGGCTTTGGCGTCCACGATTTCGCGTTGCAGATGATCGATCGATCGAACTTGGTTGAAGTCGACGTGATTGGCGGTGTGCAAACCCATTTCGATCCCCGCGTCCGCAGCAGCGCGCAGTTGCTCGACCGTATTGATGGGCAGTGGCGCGTTGCGTCGTACGTCGTGTTCAAATGGTTCGCCGGTTCGGACGTTCGCCGTGGTGACGAAGTACGTGCAAGGGATTCGGTGGCGAATCAACAGTGGCAACGCGAATGCGCAGTTCTCGGCGTAGCCGTCGTCGAACGTGAAAGTCGCCGTTGGTCGAGGTGAGTGGCCTGACTCCAAACGATGTTGAACTTCTTCCAGTGAGATCAACTCAAAGTGTTCGCGGCAGTAGTCGACTTGGCGCTCGAATTCTCGGTTGCTGATCGTCCATGGGTTTGGAATGGAGTCCGCCACGCGATGATAGAACAGCACCGACATGGGCGCTTTGCCGTCCCGACACATTTGCTTCACTTGTCTCCGACGCCACGGCATCTGGAACGCCAAGCGGGTTGAAATCGCAGCGGAGCGGATCAGTGTCATGGTGGTCAAGGATGGGTGAAGGGGGTGTGGGCGATGGCAAACGCTACGCCGTGGAGGGGGATGGCGTGAAACCGGTGGGAAACTTAAACGCGGTTCCGGTTTGTGGCGGATCCGTTTTTGACGGTTGTGCCGAATGCCGAGTGACCCAGGGGGACTCCCCTGTTCGGGTGTGCACGCTTTTCGGCGACATCCGAAACATGGATGGTCCAAACGACCGGGAAACGGAAGCGTGAAACGAGGCGAAACGTTTCTGGTCGCCCAATGCACGACGAAGCGGCGTTTCCTGCTGGGCCGACTGACTGGATGTCTGCCAGTGTTTCGCGATAGCCCGCAACAGTCCCAGCGTGAGAACGTGGGTTGTTCTGCGAAGCTGGGATTTGATACGCCCCAGTCATGAATCATTCTCGACGTCCAATTGAACGTCGGCGGCGTGTCATCCTGACCACCGTTGGCGGCGACTCAGGGAACGTGACAGCCAAGCAGCGGGCGGTTCAACAGCAATGGCGAGAAGCTCGTCGGCCCGCGGTCGCCTATGGTTCGCGCGTTCGAAGATGCTTGCGCGGACGATGGTTCTCACTGGTGCCGGTGCAACGCTCGGCGCTCACGGCGCTTTTCGCGATCGTCTTTGGCGTGTCCGCGATCCTGATTGGTTTGCAATACGCGTCAATCGCTTGGCCAGCCTTGGCGGAACGCACGGCGATCACGGCTGTGACTCGGATTGACGCCAGTGGCAGTTTGGGACGCTACTGCACCAGCGTTTTGATGATGGGTGTCGCGGGAGCGTCTTGGTTGGTCTATCAGCTTCGGCGTTATCGCAACGATGATTTTCAGGGGCACTATCGATTGTGGCGTTTGGTGACCGCGATGGCGATGCTCGGTAGCGTCGCCACCATGGTGCCTTTGATTGAGTTATTGGGCGGGATCACCGAATGGCTGTTGGGCAAGCGAGTGGCATTGTCCGGCAGTGATTGGGTCAAGCTTCTGTTGACTGTCGGTGGTGCGGTGATGTTTCTGCGAACGACCGCTGAACTTTGGAAGCAACGCATCGCAGCCGGTTGGATGATGGCCGGTTGGGCGGCGGCTCTATTGCCGGTCGCAGAGAATTGGAATTTGATTGCCATCGATTCACCCTGGAAGTGGACCGCGTTCACGTCCGCGATGCTGGTCGCATCAGCGTGTTGGTTTTGCGCCACGGTGATGTACCTGCGAACGTTGTTCATGGATGTACGCGGGATCCAGCGACCGCCTTCGATGGCGACCCGAATTCGGATGGCTTCCAATGAACAGTGGGAAGGCATGGTCGAATGGACGAAGCGGGCGAAACCGGTCAAACGGACCAAGCCGGAGAAGGCCAATCCTTCGGAAACGGAAGACAAATCAGAAGAGTCAGCTCCGGCCCGCAGGGTCGCCACGAAGAATGTTGCCGCGGAAAAGGTAGCTCGGGAGGAAGTGGAAGAAGCACCTGCCGAGAATGAGACCGACGATGTTCAACCACCGGCTCGCAAACGACGTTTCTGGCAACGCTCCGCGAAGTCCGCCGAAAAAACAGAAGCCACGGACGAATCTTCGCAGGAGGTCGATTCGCGAGAAGACCAAGTTGGGGCTGTCGCTGAAGATGGCAACGCAGATCCGGGCGATT
Organism: Rhodopirellula halodulae; assembly: GCF_020966775.1. Taxonomy (NCBI): domain Bacteria; kingdom Pseudomonadati; phylum Planctomycetota; class Planctomycetia; order Pirellulales; family Pirellulaceae; genus Rhodopirellula; species Rhodopirellula halodulae. Next base: position 1,233,193 of record NZ_JAJKFV010000029.1, read on the forward strand.
CGAAGCCGTCGAAATGGAAGTTCTGGGCTCGTCGGGGTAAATCAATGACGGACTCTTCTGAGAACGAAGCGGAAGAGCAGGTCGAAACAAACGAAGAACTCGCGTCGGCTGATCTTGACGAACCGAAGGCAGAAGCAAAACCAAAACGCCGCTGGTTGCCAACTTGGAAGAAACGCAAGGAGTCGGCTGATGCTAGCGAGTCCGCGTCAGATGATGTGTCAGTCGCCGAGGAGTCCTCTGACAGCGAAGCTGAGGAAACGAAGCCGAAGAAACGACGTTTCGGGCTAAAGTTCCCGTCGCTCCGTCGTCAAGCAAAGTCGGATGACGGCACCGATGATGATGAAGACGAGTCGCAGGCGGAAGCCTCGCATGAACCGCGAAATTCTGATCGCAGTGCGCAGCCCTCGGCCAACGACGATTCCTTTGAGGAAGAGGAATTGAATGAAGACGACATCGATTGGTCCAGCATGAGCAAAGCGGAACGCCGTCGCGTGCGGAAACAGCTCAAGCGAAGTGGCCGCGCCGCCTGAGCGGGACTGGCCGTCGAACTTTCGCTCATCCGCAAAGTTTGACTGATCCCTCCGGTTTGGCTGACCGATAAACAAGACTGTTCGGGGAACCGGTGCGCCGACATGGCACGTCGCATGACTTCGGTTGGCTTCCCGAGATGTTTTGTTTTGTCCTTGCCCCGAGTTTGAATTCGTCGAGATGTCGGAGCAGCAGTCCACGACCGAGTCCGTGTTGCGTGTGAGGACGTCCAAGCCGGACGTGCCAATCGACACGCCTATGCGGCGTTGGATTATGCAGTGGGGAACGGCCGTTGTCGGCGGAGTGACCTCCGTCGGTGATTTGGCGGTGTTCACCTGGCAGATGCTGGTGTGGATGTTCACTCGCATGCCTCGTCGTGACACCGTGCTCATTAACTTTTACCAAGTCGGTGTGTTGAGTTTGCCGGTGGTTGCGTTGACCGGATCCTTCATCGGAATGGTGTTGGCCGTGCAGAGCTACTACCAATTTCATGCGATTGGTTTGGAAACGCATCTCGGGGTGGTCATCAACACGTCGTTGGTCCGTGAACTCGGACCGGTGCTGGCGGCAACCATGTTGGCGGGACGAGTCGGCGGAGCGATGGCGGCCGTCTTGGGCACCATGCGCGTCACGGAACAAATCGACGCACTGACCACGATGGGAGCGGACCCGATCCATTATTTGGTCGTGCCGCGATTCATGGCGTGTTTGTTCTTGATCCCCGCTTTGACGATCGTGGCGGACTTCATGGGCATCGTCGGCGGCTACTTTTACAGCGTGATCATTCTAGGAATCGACCGAGCCGCTTACTTGCACCATTCGCGAGAAGGTGTGGTGGCATTCGATTTGTTCAATGGGATTTTTAAAAGTGTTTTCTTCGGTGGTGTGATTGCCATCATCAGTTGCTACCGCGGATTCAATTGTCAGCCCGGAGCGGAGGGCGTTGGAAAAGCTGCGACGGAAGCGTTCGTGTATTCGTTCGTGATGATCCTTGCGATCGACCTGTTCCTGAACATCGTTTTGGACTGGGTGTATTTCAGTTTCTACCCTGAAGGCACGAGTCTGTTTTAGTGAACGAGTCACAACAACCAACCGATCCGTTCGAACAGGATTCGTTCGAGCCCGATCGTTTCGAAAGTGATCACCTCGAAGATGATGCCACGCAGTCGGTTTCGTCCGAGGCTGCATCGCAGGTTGACGAGCATGACGATGCGTCGACCGTCGCGACGGAACAGCAGCCTTTGGTCGAGGTCCGAAACTTAACGGTGTCGTTTGAAGGGCAGACCATCCTGAAGGACATTGACTGCGAGATTCAACGCGGGCAAACCGTCGCAGTGATCGGCGAGAGCGGTTGCGGCAAGACGGTTTTCATGAAGTCCATTGTGGCGCTTGTGCAGCCGACCGTGGGCCGAGTGCTTTTCGACGGTGTGGATCTGGCATCGCTGACTCCGGCCGAGCTGGCCGTGACTCGAAGACGATTCGGGTTTGTGTTTCAGCATGCGGCTCTCTTTGACAGCATGAACATCTTTGACAACGTCGCGTTTCCCATTCGGCAAAACGAAGAGGACACGGACGAAGAGGAAGTCAACGACCGAGTGCGACAACACTTGGCCGAAGTCGGTTTGCCTGAAGAAGTGATCTACAAGCGTCCGGCGGAATTATCCGGCGGGATGCAGAAACGTGTGGGATTGGCACGAGCATTGGTTTTACGGCCGGAGTTGATCGTTTACGACGAACCAACAACCGGGTTGGATCCCATCATGAGTGATGTGATCAACGAGTTGATTTTGCACACGCGTCGGCTGTATCCCGTGACCAGCATTGTGGTCACTCACGACATGCATACCGCGCGGAAGGTGGCGGACCGAGTGATGATGTTCTATCCGCGACGCCGACTGAATTCGGATCAGTCACAAATTCTTTTTGATGCACCTCCGAGCCAACTGGAGCACGCGGAGGATCGACGCGTCCGTCAATTTGTCCGCGGCGAAGCTGGTGATCGCATTCGCGAAATGAATCAGGGGATGGCTTGAACCATGGATGACAGCAGACTTCGTTTTGGTGTGGGCGTGTTGGTCATTGCGGCCATTGGGATCGCCGTGATTCTGACATTTTTGTTCGGCGCCTTTCCCGCGATTTTGAACAGCGAGTACACGCTACTGGTCTATTTTCAATCGGCGGACGGGATCAACGTCAACGCACCCGTCTTTCGCGACGGCGTGAAAGTTGGGCGGGTCGATGCAATTCAGCTGAAGGAAGAAGGTGGCGTCATCTTGGCGTTGTCGATGGACGAGAGCATCAAGATGACCCACGAATACATCCCTCAAATTGGGATCGGTTCATTGATCACCGGAGATTCAAAATTAGAGTTTCGAAAAGCTGATCAGCGTGAACTGGCAAAGCTGTACGACAACAACAAAGATCTGATTGATCAGCCTTACACCGACGAAGAGTTGTTCCAGCACGGAAAGAAGCTCGAAGATCCGTTCACGCTGATCTTTGGGATGGAAGATGAATTGGTTTCCACCTTCCAAAGCGTTCGCGGAGCGGGCGATGCCATCCAAGACATCGGCAGCGACATCAAGGGCTTGGTCCGAGACGTTCGGGGCGTGATTGGGATTGCCCCGAGCAGCGGCCGTGGAACTCCAAGTGTTCCCATGGGTGGCTTTCCACAATCGATGGCACCCGCACCGAAGTGGGCTCGCCCCGTCGCATTTGCTCAGCACGTGTCCTCGCAACATGGCAGCCCCGAAGGTGTGATTCAAACGGTCGCGATGCAGCAAGCCGTTCCACAACAGGGATTCACACAGCCGCCTGGTTTTACACCTCAACTTGGGACGCCGGTGCCAGGGCAACCTGGCTTCCAAACACCACCCACTATCACTCAGTTGGCAGCCGATGCGTCGCAAGCGGTCAAGGAATTTGGTTTCCTGGTGCGTGACGTGCGATCCATCATTGGTGACCCACAGATTCAAAGAAACGTTGGCGAGACGGTCGATCGGTTGCCGGGCGTTTTGGATGAGGTGAAAGTCACGTTGGAGGATGCTCGCCAGACGTTTGAGACTTTTCGAGACGTTGGTGGGCAGTTCGAGCAAGTCGGCGTCGTTGCGGAAGACGCGTTGGCTCAAACCGCAAGCGAACTTCAGTCAACTCTCAAGAGTGTGCGTAGTACGGCCAAGAGCTTCGAAGGGACCGCACAGAACATCGAGGCGTTCACCGAGCCATTGGGTGAACGGGGAGATGAGTTGATCGAAGCTGTGTTGGTGAGCTTGGCCAATGTGGACAACGCGTTGATCCAGCTCGACACGTTTGGAAGGACGCTCAACGGCAGCGAGGGAACCGTGCGACGGTTGCTGGAAGACGAAGAGTTGTACTACCAGGTTCAACGCACGGTTCAAAACATCGAGGCCGCGTCGGCGCGATTGCGACCGATCCTGGACGACGTTCGTGTGTTCTCGGACAAGATTGCTCGGGACCCACGTCAGCTCGGCGTTCGCGGTGCGATCACCAGCCGACCCAACGGAATGGGATTCAAGTGATCCGCGAAACGGCTTGGTAGGCAATCAACGCGGCGACGTAGGCGAGCACCGTCATGTAGCCGAACTGGAAAATCGCCCAGCCCCACGATCCGGTTTCTTTCTTGGTCACCGCTTGAGTGGGCAAGCACTGCATCGCCAGAACAAAGAACACCAGCAAGCTCACACACGTTGCTGTCGTGAACACCGGGTTGCCGCTGGCGTCCGTGGCCGACAACAAACGATCGTGCAGCGACGATTCGTCCTCTGGTTCGGGGCCGAGTCCGTACAGAATGCTCAATGTCGAAACAACGACTTCACGAGCCGCGAAGCTGGTCATTACGCCCACGCTGATCTTCCAATCGAACCCGAGAGGCTCGAAAACGGGCTGGACGAATTTTCCCATTCGTCCGATCACGGCGTACTCTTGTGCCGCCAGCGAACGCCGGTTTTCTAATTCCGCTTCATCAAGAGTTTCAGCGGACAGGCCAGCGGTTTGGATCTGTTCGGTAAAGGTCTCGTCGGAAAGTTTTGGGTAAGTCGACAAGACCCAAATCACAATGCTGATCACCAAAATGACCGTGCCAGCGTCTCTCAAAAACATCCAGCCGCGTTCGTAAGCGTGCCGAATCGCATTGCTCAAGGACGGCGTGCGGTAAGGAGGCAAGTCCAAGATCAATGGGGCCGCTTCACCGGGCAGAATCGATCGTTTCAACATCCAAGCGACGACAAAAGCCGCGAGCATGCCGAGCGCATAGGCGGAAGCAAACAGCAACGCGGCCAGCCAGGGGCTGGAGGGGAACAGCAATGCCGCGACCATGGTGTAGACCGGCAGACGAGCTGAACAGGTCATCAACGGAATGACCATGATTGCCGCCAATCGGTCCCGTCGGTTCGAGATCACTTTGGTCGACATGATCGCGGGGATGGCACAAGCGTGAGCCGCGAGCAAAGGCACGAAAGCCTGGCCGGGCAATCCCACTCGGCGCATCCATTGGTCAATCACCACCACGGCGCGTGAGAGATAGCCCGAATCTTCCAGGATGGCCAGCATGAAGAACAGAATGCAGATTTGTGGCAAGAAGATCACCACGCCGCCAATGCCCGCGAGGATCCCATCCGTGACCAAACTGTTGAAGTCGCCTGCTGGTAACAGCCCGCCAACGGTTTCGATCAGCCACCCAAAGCTCGCGTCCAGCCAATCCATGGGATAGGCCGCCAAGTAAAAGACCGACGCAAATGCGGCGATCATGACGGCGGCAAAAACGATTGGTCCGAGGAAGCGATGCGTGGTGAGTTTGTCCACGCGGTCGGTCCATTCCTCGGACGCCACAAACCGAGAACCGGTGCTCTCGCTGGCCAAGGTCGAGGCCCAGCGGTGCCCGTCGGCAAACGGACAGGTTCCACAAGCATCGCAGTCGACGGATCCAGCGGCGGCTTCAGCACCGAGCACCACCAGCTTCCGAGGTTGCAACAGGTCGCGCAGTTGAGCTTTCAGTTCGGTGACGCCTTCGCCGGTGCGTGCGGACACACCCACCACGGGGCAACCCAATTTGTTTTGCAGCACTTCCAAGTCGACCGTCGTGCCGCTTTTGCGCGCCAGTTCCACCATGTTGACCGCGACCAAGGTTGGCCGCCCGCACTGAATGGCTTCGCGAGCAACCGCCAAGCTTCGTTGGAGATTCGTGGCATCGACCACCACCAACACAGCTTCGGGTGGGGATTCCGATTCGCCGGTGATGAACGATCGTGCGACCTGTTCCTCAGGCGACGACGCGGTCAGCGAGTACATCCCCGGTAAATCCACCAGGGTACAGGTTTGACCTTCATCCAGATCGGCGGACCCTGTGCGGCGGTCCACCGTCGTTCCTGCGAAGTTGGATGTCTTTGCGAGAAGGTTGGTCAGGCGATTGAAGAGAGACGTTTTGCCAACGTTTGGGTTGCCAACCATCGCGACGACGCGAGCTTGGCAGGCGGGAAGGTCTTTGGCGTCGTTTGTTTCGTCAGTATCCGCAGTGGACGAGATGCTCATCCGTCGGTCGCCCGGACAATGATTTGCTGTGCAATCTCACCAGCCACAGCAATTCGACTTCCGGCCGCTTTTAGGATCAACGGATTGCCACGACGCGATAGCTGCACGCATTGCCCTTCGAACAAGCCGAGAGCTTTCAGTCGTGCAGCGCAGTTCTCCGGCAAATCCAAGCGGATGATTTCCGCACATGCAGATTCACAACGATCCAGAGCGAGTTCGGCTATCAACTTGTCACCTGTAGATGAGAACGATTCTCGTTTGCGTTTACTGTAGTTTTTCGGTTTCGAGTTGTGTAGTAGGACAACTTGCCAATTTGCAACAATTTGCGGCGTTAAACGGATCGGTTGCCCACATGCTTGGTCAGCAGACGCATCAGTCCGGTGGCAGTGCGCTAGCGTGTTGAAATCGGACTGGCAGCGTGTTTGGACTTGGTCGGGCTGGCCCATTTTTGGGGGTAAAACGGGCCCGTTTGAAATCATGAGAACGATCGGTTTGAGCGTTTCGGTGCAATCCGCGAATCCGATAAGCTACCCATCGAATTGCGGGGTTCTGCGTTCTCTTTTCTACCATTCGTTATTTAGATCGTTTGTCTTCCTGTCGTGAAGCTTGGCACGCTGAGTGTCGCGAAAGGTTGGCGATCGGTTGAGGTTCAATGCTCATGTCAAATGCCACGGTTTCGAGCCTGGATGAGGTCCACATCCTGTTGGTGGAGGACAACGAAATCGATGTGATGGCATTTGAACGCGGATTGAAGAAAAACAGCATCGCCAACCCGATGACCGTGGCGGAAAACGGAATGGAAGCTCTTCAGGTCCTGCGTGGCGAGCATCCCACCAAGTCGGTGGGCAGCCATCGAATGGTTTTCTTGGACCTCAACATGCCCATCATGAACGGGGTGGAGTTCCTGGAAGAGGTGCGCCGGGATCCGGAGTTGAGCTCCACCTTGGTATTCGTGCTCACCACTTCGGACCACGAAATGGATCTCGTCGCGGCGTACAAAAAGAACGTCGCTGGATACATTCTTAAGTCTCGCGTCGGCGAGGCGTGCAAGAACCTGCACGACCTGATGCGAACTTATTGGCAGATCGTCGTGATTCCGTGAGCGACGAATCTACTGCGAAGGCTTGATTCATTGCAGCCAATCGAACTTCGCCTCGTCGATGACCAGTGAGTTGGAGACGTTGTTTCCAAAGTCGTCGAAACGATCGAGTTGCCAAACCACTTTTTTGCTGGCGGGCTCGATCTCAATCAAGATTGGTTGTCCCGGGCCGGCGTGGCAATTTCCAATGACGTAGTTCCCGTTGCTTAGCACTTGTAGTGTGGTCACCCAAGCAAGCTGGATGCCCGGCAAGTCATGTTGGTGAATTTGCCAAACGATTTGCTTCTCTGGGGTGACTTCCAAAACACTGTGACCGTTGCCCGACGCGATCAGGGTGTTTCCGTTCTTCAATCGAATGGCTGCGAACAGGCGATTTCCAAAGGCTTCCGGGCCGTGACCACCAGCGGCTTCTTTGCCGAACATCGGTACCGTGTACTCCCACACGACTTTTCCCGAGCGATCGTATTCCCTTGCCTTGCCGTCTCTTTCGTGTGCGACCAAGTAGTTGCCAGATTCTAAGCGACGCACCAATCGAGTGTCCGAGTGCGGATCTGGGTGATCGATCCTGAGTTGGATCTCATGTTGAATGGTTCCTGATCGGTCGACCTCGATGATTCGGCCGGCACCGGATTCCGCAATCATCACGTTACCGTTGGGCAGCAAATCAAACGCGTGGATCTCAACTCGCTTCCCTGTGTTGCCGCCTTGTTTTGCGCTGTTGTAGCTCCAGACCACCTGTTTGGTATCTGGATCGATTTCCACCACCGCGGTTCGTCCTTTCCGCGTGAGAATGTTGCCGTTGGGCAACAGGTGCAGATCATGGATTCCACCCCAGTCCATTTGCCAACTGATGGAACCGTCCGGCTGGACCACGACCAATCCCGTTTTGCCGTGCAGCAGGACTTTGTGTCCGTCATTCTGGGGTGAAGAAGCCGGTGGCGCTTGGTCCGCGAAGACAGGTGAACCGCTGATCAGGATGACGGCGGCGAGCCCAGCGACCTTCTTGAAGAACGAGTTCGCGAAGTTCACGCCGGTGGGGGTGGTTGGGCAGGTGTGTGGCTGTTTCATGGACAAATTCTCTGGATCAGAAAAATTGGGGGATGATCAAAGGCGAGCTGGGCCGATGCATAGGGAAGCGTGGGCAATCGATCCGCTCGTTCGGGCTCGCAACGCTGATGCGGTCCGAGGCCGGTGACACGGAAAAGCAAGACGCAGATGTCTCGCGGCTCCTTGTTAGGCGTTTGCCAAAGACGAGATGCTTTGCAGAAAATGGACCCATTGTGAACGCCAGGAACTGTGCTTTCGAACGGTTTTAGCTTCTCGGCCGTTCGTGCGTGAGAATCTTAGTCGGTTTCGTCGCCGAGTGTTGCCCGGGTGTTGCTTCGGGACCGAGGTTTCATGCTGAGGACTCGGATTGGCTCGTTTGGTACACGTGTCGGTAGGAAGCTGGGCAGAAACCCCGCGGTCGCCCTAGCAGATTGCCGGTCGATTGGATAAGCTTCCTCGCTTCGTTTTTGAAAACCACCATCCAACCAGTGTTGATGCCCTCATGGGAACCAAAATCAAAACGCACAAGGGAACCAAGAAACGGTTCCGCCTGACCGCCACCGGCAAGGCTATGCACCGTCAAAGCGGTACCAGCCACCTGGCCAAAGGTTTGTCCAAGAAGCGTCGTCGTAATCTGCGTGGAACCACCGCAGTGGCTGAGTGCATGGAACCTACCATTCACGCAGCTCTCAACGGCAACAGCTACTGATCCGCAGACACCTTCTTTTTTCTTCCACCACGGAATCCCACGGCCACCTGGTTGGGCGGAACTTCGGAGTTGGTCTCGATCGCGTTGATCGAGCTTTCTGCCGGGGCCTGAATCAGGACGACCCGAAAGATCACCACAGCATTTAGGAATTTCATTCGATGCGTACGACCAAAGGTGCCGCACGTCGGCAATCCAAAAAACGTCTTTTCAAACGAGCCAAAGGTTTTCGCGGTGGCCGCGGGAATCTGACGCGTACCGTCAAAGAAACCCTGCTCCGTTCGGGCGCGTTCGCATTTCGTGACCGTCGCGTCCGCAAACGTGAATTCCGCAAGCTGTGGATTATTCGGATCAACGCCGCCGTGAAGCAACATGGTTTGCGTTACAGCGAGTTCATCCACGGATTGAACAAAGCTGGAATCCAGCTCGATCGCAAATCGTTGTCGGAAATGGCGATCCATGACGCCGCCGGCTTCAAGCAAGTTTGCGACAAGGTCAAAGAGACTCTGGCAGCCTAGGTCGCCATCATGTCACTCGATCAATTCCTCTCCCGACTGGACCAGCTCCAGTCGGACGCTGAATCCGCGTTCACATCCGCCTCTGATGCGGGCACGCTCGAGGATGCTCGGGTGACGTTTTTGGGTGCCAAGAAAGGGCAGCTCAAAGACATCCAAAAAATGCTGGGCGGAATCGACAAGGCGGACAAGCCAACCGCCGGTCAAAAACTGAACGCGGTCAAGAACTCGATCAACGCCGCGTTTGAGGCTGCTCAGGAAAAGCTTTCCGGTGGGGATGAGGCGGGCGTTGACCCGACGTTTGATCCAACGCTGCCCGGTGTTCGACCAGCGATCGGGCACATCCACCCGATCACGCAAACGATTTCGCACCTGACGGAAATCATGGGGCGAATGGGTTTCGAAGTCGCCGAGGGCCCTGAGGTCGAAGACCCCTGGCACAACTTCGTGGCACTGAACATTCCCGAAGATCACCCCGCGCGAGATCCGCTGGACAATTTCTATTTGGCCACTGCCAAAGATCCTTCGGGAAAGGCTTCCGCCGACGCGGGTGACGAAGGATCGCAGTTGCTCCGCAGCCAAACCAGCACGGTGCAAATTCGCGTGATGAAACGCACGGCACCACCGATTCGCATCATCTCGTTGGGACGTGTTTATCGTCCGGATGCTCCGGATGCGACACACTTCCCGATGTTCCATCAAATGGAAGGCCTGCTCGTCGACAAGAACGTCACCATGGCCAACCTGAAAACGGTGCTTCGCGTTTTCGCTAACAATTACCTTGGCGAAGATGTCGAGATTCGTTTCCGCCCATCGTTCTTCCCGTTCACGGAACCCAGCGTCGAAGTTGACTTCCTCTGGAATGGCACTTGGATCGAATTTGGCGGTGCCGGAATGGTTGATCCGAACGTTTTCGCGGCGGTCGGTTACGATCCCGAGGAAGTCAGCGGATTCGCGTTTGGTTTGGGCGTCGAGCGGTTGTGCATGCGGCGTCACGGCATCACCGACATTCGCGATTTGTACAGCGGCGATCTGCGGTTCCTGCAGCAGTTCTGAGAACCGGATCACAAAGTGGTGAATTCGGCGGCTTGCTGCATGTCGGCGATTCACTGCTCAGGTGCCTGCGAATCAGACGTTCGGTCTTTCTATTCAATCCAACCTTTGCCTCCTTCACTCCCATGCTTGTTTCTTGGAAATGGTTGTCGCGTTACGTCGATCTGACGCTTTCGCATGATGAATTGGTGGATCGTTTGAGCCTTTCTGGTTTGAACCACGAAGGAAGCGAAACCATCGACGGTGACGTCGTCATCGATTTGGAAGTGACCAGCAATCGTGGTGACTGTTTAGGACACATCGGAGTCGCTCGCGAGATCGCGGCATTGACGGATCAGAAGCTCAAGATTCCGACCGTTGAATTTCAAGAGGCGGGTGATTCGGTCGACAAGGCACTGTCCGTCGACAATCAAATGACGGACGCTTGCCCCCGTTACACCGCGCGAGTCATTCGCGGGGTGAAGGTGGGTGAGAGCCCGCAGTGGTTGCAAGAATCGCTGAAAGCCGTCGGCATTGGTGTCGTCAACAACGTGGTCGACATCACCAACTATGTGATGATGGAATGCGGCCAGCCACTGCACGCGTTTGATTTCGCCAAGGTCGGCGGCAAGCAGATTGTCGTTCGTTCGGGCAAGGACAAAGAGCAGCTCGAAGCGATTGATCACCGGAACTACGACGTCAATGAATCGACGTGCGTCATCGCGGATCAGTCCGAGGCATTGGCTATCGGCGGCGTGATGGGTGGAGCCTCGTCAGAGGTGACCGAAGGCACCACCGACATCGTTCTCGAGGCAGCCGATTTTGTTCCGTTGTCAGTGCGACGCACGGCCCGGCGTTTGAAATTACACAGCCCATCTTCGTTCCGATTCGAACGTCGCGTTGATCCCAAAGGTATCGATTGGGCGAGCCGTCGTGCGTGCCAGTTGATCACCGAAATCGCGGGAGGCACGGTTGCGTCTGGTGTGATCGATACGGCCAGTGACATTCCCGAACGAGAGTCGATCTTGCTTCGTCCCAAACGTGTCACGGCACTGCTCGGGATGGAAATCGAAACCGCTGAGCTCGACCGAATTCTGAAGTTGTTGGGTTGCGAAGTGTCTGCCTTCGCCGATGGTTTGCAGTGTGTCCCGCCGACGTGGCGTCATGACTTGACGCGCGAGGTTGATCTCATCGAAGAGGTCGCACGGATCCATGGCTACGACAAGATTCCCGAAGACGCACCCATTCCGGTGGCCCCCAGTAGTAAGCGGCGATTCGACACCGCCATGGAACGCATTCGCGGCGTGTTGACCGCGGCGGGAATCAGCGAGGCCATGACTCCCAGCGTCGTGACCGAGAAGCTGGATCAGATGTTATCGCCTTGGACGGATCGTCCGGCGTTGCAGACTCGAACGTCCATGTTGGAAGGTGCTCGTACGCTACGTCGTTCATTGATTCCGAGTTTGCTGCAAAGTCGTGCGGCCAACTGGGCTTCGGCCAGCTTGCTTGCTGACTTGTTCGAGATCGCTCACGTTTACTTGCCGGCACCATCGGACAGTGACGATGCGTTGCTTCCCGACGAAACCTATCACGTCGGATTGATCGGTGGCGAAGACTTTTTTGCCATGAAAGGCATCATCGAAACGCTGTGCGATCGATTGGGAATTGTGCTGGAGCTGGGGGTGAACCCCGTTTCGCGTGACGGTTTTGCCAAGGGCGGTGCGGTGGAGTTATTGCTCCGCGATCCCGCTGGCAAAGAATCAATTGTCCTTGGTTTCCTGGGGTTCGTCGACGACAAGCTGGTCAAGCAATTCAAGCTGACCGGTCGCGTCGTGGCGGCTGAGCTTTCGGCGGGTGTTTTGGCGGATCAGTCGCGGTTGGTTCCGCAGCAGCAAGCCGTCAGTGCTTTCCCGTCGATCCAGCGAGACTTGAATCTGGTCTTGCCTGAGTCGGTTCGCTGGAATGATTTGGCGGCTTTGGTGCAGAAGGCGGCCCAAGAACGTTTGGCTGATTTGACGTACCGCGAAACGTATCGCAACGAGAAGGTCGACGGTCCCGACAAGAAACGGGTGCTATTCTCGATGGAGCTGCAAAGCCAAACGGAGACGCTCAGCGGTAGCGACGCCGACGCGATCATCAACGAGTTGGTTGCGTCGTGTGAAAAGCAGCTCGACGCAGTTTTGTTGCGGTAGGACGCGGGTTTCTGAGTCGCTGAGTTCCCGATGTGGCAGCGTCGGCGGCGAAAACTCGCGCGCCCGATCCGCGATGGATTCCCGCCCTTCAACCAGCGTCACCCTCTTTCAGACGCTAAATTTGGCGCAATCCGCATCGGAATTGGACGAAATGTCGAAGAACAGCTCCTTCGCTTCCTTCGCGGGCTAGGTTTCTGAACAGCAGGATCCGTCCGTGGTTCGCTGTCGAGTTCGGGTGACCGGTTGGTCAGGTTGAACAGAACATTTCCCTGGGAGGTAGCAGCGTGTTTTTCTTGGTTGGATTGCTCATGGGAGTCGGCTTCTACGCCGCTCTCAAAATATTGATGGGGTGCCTCTACACCGTGCGCCCCGATCAGCGAGCGGTGGTCACGACGTTTGGTGCGGTGAACCGGCTCGGTGCTGGTTCAGACGCCGCCACAATGTCGGATGATGAGCGCGAACGCTACGAATATCCTCAGGTGCAGGTGATCGGACCCGGCGGTCCCTATTTCAAGTTGCCGTGGCAACGCGTTCACAAGGTCAGTGTCGCAACCCAAACGGTCGATCTGACTTGGGATCCGTCCAAGGCTCAGGACACCATCGAAGCGGTCACCAAAGACAACCTCACGACCGGGGTTAACGGCCAGATCCGCTACCGAGTCAGCGAAAACAACCTGTACCCGTATCTGTTCGGCGTGGAGAGTCCGCTGGAGCACGTGATGGGGTACTTCGTTTCCGTCCTGCGGGAACGCATTGCCAACTTCGTTGATCCAAAAGGCCAAAGCTTGCTGGCGGACGCGGTGGCCGAAACCGAAGCGATCGCCGGTGCGGGTGAAGGCGACTCGGAATCGACCGTCGAAACAAAAGCCAGTGCGGTGGAATTGTCCGAGGGCGTTTCAATCAACGACCTTCGCAAGAACCTGCCTTTGCTAAATCAGTACATGGAAGAACAGTGTCGATCGACGACCGGTCGCTACGGCATTGAGTTGGACGCCGCGTTGATCACCGAAATCGACCCGCCCGCGGAAGTCGACCGGGCGCTGTCCGCCATCAATAGCACTCGCAACCAAGTCGCTGCCGACATCAGCACCGCTCGTGCCGATGCGGAACAGCAGATCACGATGAGTGCTCGTGCCGTTGAGATCGCGACCAACAACGCTCAAGCGGAGGTGGCTCCACTTCACGAATTGGCGAACACGTTGGTCTCGATCAAGTCAGAAGGCGGATCCGATTGCTTGAAAGCGTATTTGCGAAACTTGCGAGTTCCGCTGTACAAGAACACCGAACGTATTTTGCAAACCGACTCCAAATCAGAAGGGAAGGCGTAACATGGACGCGATTGGTTTTGTTCCCGGATTTGTGTTCGGGCTGATGTTGATTCCGATCATGCTCGGCATGGCTCGGTTCTTTGGATTGTTTAGCTGCGTCGATGAGTGTGAATCGCAAGTGTTCACGCTGTTCGGCAAGGTGCTTGGAGAAATTGACCAACCGGGTTTGCAGTTTCCGTTGGTTCACTTTGGAGCCAAAGCGATGCTGATCCCGTTCTTTGGCAAGAAGTACAAGGTCAACACGGCGCTGCGTCAGCACTACCTCCGCAGCCAAATGGTGAACTCAGAAGAAGGCACGCCGATGGGCGTTGGGATTTGGTACGAGATGCAGGTCCAGGACCCCATCGCGTTTCTCTTCACCAACGCGAATCCAGATGGTTCGTTGCAGGCCAACGTGACCAGTTCGACCATCTCGACCCTGAGTAATCTCGAGATGGAAAAGATGCTGGAGGATCGCCACAGCCTTTCACGAACGGTTCGCCAAACGGTGTCGCCGCTTTCGGAAAAGTGGGGCTACCGATTGGGGTCGGTCTACATTCGAAAAGTGGCGTTCACGGACCGGCACATGGTCGAGAACATCACCGAGAAAGTCGTCAAGCGTTTGGTGCAGGTCACCAGTGCGATGAAACAAGACGGCGAGAACCGCGTTGGGTTGATCAAGAGTGAAACCGCGTTGAAGGTTTCGACCAAAATGGCCGAAGCCGCGGCGGCGCGACCCAGCGTCGTTGGCGAGAAGCTCAACGACATCGCCAAGCGTGATCCAGAGATTCTGGACGCGGTGTTGCAGGTGATGGAAGCGGAGAACCTGTTGCAGTCAGGTGCTTCGGTCAGCTTGTTGCCGTCGTCCGCCAACGTGTTGGTTCAAACCAATTGATCCAACGGTTGAGATGACCTGAGTTTCGATGCCGTTCACTCCGACGCATGTTGCAGCCGCGATTCCGATCGCTTGGTTGGCCCGGTGGCGACTGCCGTTTTCGGCGCTCGCCATAGGGTGCATGATTCCGGATGCCGGCGTCTTCTTCCCCATGTTGTTCAGCTATGAATCGCTGCACAGCGTTCGTGGATTGTTTGTCGACTGCGTGCCGATGGGAGTGGCGGCGTACTTCGTCTTTCATCTGTTGATCAAGCAGCCCGCCGTCGAGTTGTTGCCCGAGCCGTTGAGGTCTCGCGTGCGTGCCATCGCGGACCGTCCGGTTTCTCTCGAGTGGCAATCCATCTTGTTGGTGGCGGTTTGCGTCCTGGTCGGTGCGTCGACGCATGTGCTTTGGGATTCTTTCACGCACCAGCACCGATGGGGATCGCGGATTGCGATGCCGATTCTGTCGAGTGTCGCGTTTGAGGTTTCAGGTCGACCGGTTCGATGGTTCGCTGTGGCTCAGCACCTGTCGTCTTTGTTCTTGTTGCCGCCGATGGGACTGGTGGTCGTGCGGTGGTTGTGGAAGCAACCCGCAAGCCAAGAAGAATCCAAGCGGACTCGAATCCCAGATTGGGTCACGATGTCGGTACTTGGTGTCGGCTCGGTTCTGATGATGGCGTATGCCGCCTGGGTTTATGCGGCCTACACGCGGTTCGGGATCACCTTCGCATTGCGGCAAAGCGTCATGGTGTTTGGAGCCATCGCGATGGTGAGTTTGATTGCCTACAGCATCGTGATGCATACGGTCTGGTCGCGAGTCGAAGCCTCGTCCAAACAAGACACCTCCTAGCAAGATCGCCCGGACCTGCATCAACCCACAACCTGTAGCACGATGGTCCCCATCGTGATTAGCACTCTGTTCACCGTAGCACGATGGTCCTTCATCGTGATCTCTCAAACCAGGCAACTCGGTGGGGGACCACCGAGCTACGGTTGAGGTGATGGATCAATCGTTGATGATCAATCGTTTTGCCGTTTCGGCGAGTTCGAGAAACTCGGCTCGCAATCCATGTTCGTCTGAGCCTTTGGCCTGGGCTGCGGTCGAGATGACATCGTCCATCGTCCAAGTGCCCGCATGTGAACTGTTGCGAAGCTGCATTCCAAACCCGGCCACGGCGGCAGCGAACTGGAAGTCACGGTCCGCTTCAGCAAACGGCTGACTTTCGTTGACCAGTGGGAAGGTGAGCTTTTCACTGACGTCACCTTGCGGTGGCTTGTGGCGAATCTTCAGCGTCAAAATTTCCTTGGTCGCCGCGTCATCGGTTGCTTCTTCGGTTGAGCCCTCTTCACGGGCGTCGTCATCGGTCGCGGGTTCCTCTTCGCCTGCTGCGTCTTCAGCAGGTTGATACTTCAGCGGATCCACATCCGGAGCAATGGAGCTGGGGAGTTTGCCGGTCGGTGCAATCTCGTAAAGAGCTGTCACTCGGTGGCCCGCTCCGATCTCGCCCGCGTCTTTGGTGTCATCGTTGAAGTCTTCCTTGGCCAAGATCCGATTTTCATAGCCAATCAAACGGTAGGCCGAGACCACCGCCGGATTGAATTCGATTTGGATCTTCACATCTTTGGCAACGGTGAACAAAGTGCCGGCGACTTGGTCGGCCAAGACTTTGTTGGCTTCGGCGATCGTATCAACGAATGCGTAGTTGCCCGCACCGGAGTTTGAGATGCGTTCCATCATGGCATCGTTGTGGTTGCCCATCCCAAATCCAAGCACCGTCAATTCCGTGCCCGATTTCGATTGGCGAGTCGCTTCGGCGACCAGTTGATCCGTGCCAGTCATGCCGACATTGAAGTCACCGTCGCTGCACAGGATCACTCGGTTCACTCCATCCTCGATGAAGTTTTCACGGGCGGTTTGGTAGGCAAGTTGTAAACCCGCTCCGCCATTGGTGCTGCCGCCAGCCGAAAGGGCCGAGAGGGCTCGCACGATCTTTTTCTTTTGTTTGACCGGAGTTGAGTCGAGGACCAAACCGGACGATCCGGCGTAGACAACGATCGCAACACGGTCGTTCTTCTTCAATTGATCCAGCAGCAACTTCATGCCTTCGATTACCAACGGCAATTTGTTGGGGCGTTTCATGGATCCGCTGGTGTCGATCAAAAACACCAAGTTGCAGCGAGGGCGTTCTTTGCGATCAATGTCTTTGGCTTGAATGCCGACACGCACCAAACGGTTGTCCTCATTCCACGGGCAGGAGGCGACGGCCATTGCGGAAGAGAACGGAGCCGAGTCTTCGGCGGTTGGCGGCGTGTACTGGTAGTCAAAGTAGTTGATCAGTTCTTCGATACGGACCGAGTCGGGACGCGGCAATTGGCCACGTTGCAGGTAGCTGCGGACCTTGGCATAGCTCGCGGTATCCACGTCGATCGAAAACGTGCTCAGTGGATGCTCGGTGACTCGGCGGAATTCGTTTTCGGTGATGGGATCGAATTTGTCTCCAGACGATCCTGGGCCGCTTCCTTCGCCGTCGGCGATGTCCGGTACCGTCGGTGCGGGCACGATGGCGGGTGCGGGAGCAAGTTCGTTGGTTGAACGCAACTCGCTCCTTGCCATGCGTCGACGGACGCTTTCAAGTTCCACCTGCCCACGGCCCATCTGCACTGGAACAGGGGCGACAGCAAAGTCGCCAATCACGTGCTTGCTCATGATTGGTTTGCCGGCGGACGGTTCTGCGGGGGCGGCTGGTGCTTCAGCGGTCGGCGTCGGTGGCAGACTTCCGCCCGCCGCAAAGGCACCATCCATCCCCATGTCCATTTCCATGTCCATCCCCATACTTCGCGGTGTTGGGCCAGCAACTTCCGCTGGCATGGTATCCGTTCCGGACATCATCCCTTTCGCTTCCGCGATGGGAGCGTTGGCGGCAGCGTCTTGCGTGGGAACGAACTCGACTTGTCCACCTTCAGCTTCTTCCACCATCGTGACGTTGGATGTGGAAGCGGAGAATTCGTTGGCGTCTGGGCCAGACGATAAATTGGAATTGCGAGCCGAGGATCTCAAGCCGAGCGAATCTGCTTTCTCTTTTTGTCGGCTTAGCTGCATCGCCGAAACGCCGGCTTCGCGTTGGTAAACCATTTCGGAATCGGCGAGTGGCATCTCTTCTTCGAACACGGCCATGTCGTCGGTTTCCATGCCGGAAAAATCGCCTGGCAACTGGCCGCTGACTGGTCGTTGATGGGATGCCGTTTCGCGGGCGGTGTGAACGGCCGGAATTGAAAGGCCCAGCAGGATACCAACGATGCTGGCAGCGACCGCGAATTGGATCCATCGGGATTGAAACCAAGACGTCCCGGACGCGGAGCCTGCGGAGACGGATGCCTCATCCGTGGCCGCCGTTTCGCTTTCGCGAACAATGCTTTCGACGCGATTGGTTTCGAGCGGCGGGACGGCGCTGGAGTGGAAGAATGATTCGACTTGCTGGGTGACCGCTCGAGCTTCTTCGACTGCGGTTGCCAGTTCTGGATTGGCGTTCATCTCTTCGGTGAACTGAGCCGCCTCTTGGTCAGACAGTTCACCAAGAACATACGCGGTGACGCGAGGATCGTCCCACGGAGGAGAGGTGGATGAATTGGACATGAGTGTGATCCGATGACGGAAGAATGATTGGTGGTGAGGAGGTCTGGCTCAGGAAACAGCCAAACCATCGCGAAGTGACTTGACGGCTTGATGAAGATGAAAGCCGACGTTGCTGACTGTCAGGCCGGTGACATCAGCGATCTCTCGATAGCTGAGTCCCGCCTGCATTCGCAGTTGGATGACTTCGCGTTGTCGCGGGGACAACGTTTCGATGGAGGCGGCGATCTGTTCGTGAGCCTCGTGGTCTTGTGCCACCGCATCGGGACGCGGGGCGGGATCGACGACGGCGACCGCGTCGGGATCCAATCGGTCGGGAGATCGTTTGCGTTGCATGTCAATCACTCGTGAGCGGCAGACGGTGAACAGCCACGGAGCCAATCGATCAGCCAACTCGTCCGGCCGCTTGCGACACAGTTGCAGAAACGTTTCTTGCACGGCGTCTTGGGCAGCGGTGCGATCCGCCAACATCCCGGTGGCATACGCCAACAAGGGACGCTGGAATTGGTCGACAACCTCGGCGATCCATTGTGCGGTCCCAGTCCCGGAGCGATCGGGGCCGGAGTCGTCTGGATCGCTGAGGTCGTCGGCCGCGGAAGTGGGGGCCGGTTGGCTCATGGCGGTTCAATGCGAAGGAAGAAAAGGGAGACGAATCGTGTCGCCTCCAAGTACTCAACGAGTGGGGGGCGGATTTCTTAGAGTCGCCACCAAAAAATCGCAGCCAAAAATGTCGGGAGGAGTCTGTTGGAGACTCCTTGGCATCCCAAAACGCTGTTTTAGCGGAATTCGGAGCAAGACCACGGCGGGGAAGGCAGTCTTGTTTCGGGCAATCGGCCCCGAAGGCTGCTTGGAACGTTTCCGCAAACGATCTGACACCCTTCAGCACAGATCCAGGGCCACCGAGATTCACCGCGATGGCAGCGAAAACAGATCCTCTCGACGATTTAGCGGGTGGACTGCTATGGTGTGCGGGCTGATTTGACCGCCCAACTCCCATCATTTTGACACCGCTCGGATCCTGTCGTGATTTTGATTCTGAAAAACGGTGTGACCGACGACCAGATCGACCATGTGGTCCGGAAAGTCGAGTCGATGGGGTTCCAAACGCACCTCAGTCGCGGGACGTTTCGTACGATCATCGGCATGATCGGCGACGAGAGCCTGACCACCGAACAACAGCTTCAATCGATCCCCGGCGTGCAGCAAGTCGTCCCCGTTTTACCACCGTACAAATTGGCCTCTCGTGAGGCTCACCCCGAATCGAGCGTGATCGACGTGTCGGGCGTGAAGATCGGCGGCGGCAATCTCGCGATGATCGCGGGTCCGTGCAGTGTGGAAGATCGTGACCGAATGATGCGGATCGGGGAGAGCGTGGTTCGCTCCGGTGCCAACTTGTTTCGCGGCGGAGCTTACAAGCCACGAACCAGCCCCTACGCCTTTCAAGGTTTGGGTGAAGACGGACTGAAGATCCTGCGTGAAGTTGGCGATGCGTTTGGCGTTCCGGTGGTGACCGAAATCACTGACCCGCGAAATGTGGAGCTGGTCGCCGAATACTCCGACATGTTGCAGATCGGTGCTCGTAACATGCAGAACTTTGTGCTGCTGACGGAAGTCGGCAAGTCCGAGCGTCCAGTGCTTTTGAAACGTGGCATGAGTGCGACGATTCAGGACTTGTTGATGAGTGCCGAGTACGTGCTTTCGCAGGGCAACCCGAACGTGGTGCTGTGCGAACGTGGTATCAAAAGTTTCGACCCCTCCACCCGCAACCTGTTCGACGTGGCTGCGGTTCCCGCCGTGCAAGGATTGACACACCTTCCGATCATTGTTGATCCGTCACATGCCACTGGCCGTCCAGATTTGATCCCGCCGTGTGCGTTGGCTGGATTGGCCGCGGGAGCGGATGGTGTGCACATCGAAGTCCACGATTGCCCCGAAGAAGCCAAAAGCGACGGGGCTCAAGCCTTGTTGCCTGAACAATACACCGAGATCGTCGAGAAGATGGCCGCGATGGCCAAGTTGCTCGGCAAAGCGATCTCACCCCTTCCGAATTCAAACACCAACACCCCGCCAACTGAGGCCCTCGCGTGAGTCGTCGCATCCTGATTGCTGGTAACTGGAAAATGAACATGCGTGCCGAGTCGGCCGCGTCGCTTGCCAAAGGCATTGTCGACGTGGTTGGCAAGTCGCCCGCCGTCGAAGTCGTGCTTTGCCCGCCATCCGTGTATCTCGGGCAAGTTGCC
This sequence comes from Rhodopirellula halodulae, assembly GCF_020966775.1. NCBI lineage: Bacteria > Pseudomonadati > Planctomycetota > Planctomycetia > Pirellulales > Pirellulaceae > Rhodopirellula > Rhodopirellula halodulae. The sequence continues at coordinate 1,253,914 of NZ_JAJKFV010000029.1, forward strand.
GAAGCCGTCGCCGGAACGCCCGTGGAAATGGGAGCCCAGAACCTGTACGCCGCCGAAGACGGTGCCTTCACCGGTGAAGTCAACGCATCGATGTTGACCGATGTTGGTTGCCGGTTTGTCATCTTGGGCCACAGCGAACGTCGCCAACTGATGGGCGAAACGGACGCTTGCGTCGCAAAGAAACTGCATGCGGCTCTGGCTGGCAACTTGGTGCCGATCGTCTGCGTCGGCGAGACCTTGGAAGAGCGTGAAGCCGGCGACACCGAAAAGGTCGTCGAAACCCAAATTCGCGGATCATTGGAAGGTCTGGATGAAGCCCGCGCGGCCAACATCGTGATCGCGTACGAGCCCGTTTGGGCCATCGGGACCGGCAAGACGGCCACCAAAGAGCAAGCCGAAGCCGTTCACGCATTCATTCGCGAACTTTTGGGGAAAATGTTCTCGACCGAAGTCGCCGAACAGATCCGAATTCAGTACGGTGGCAGCGTGAAGCCGGGCAACGCAGAAGAATTGTTGTCCCAACCCAACATTGACGGGGCTCTCGTCGGTGGTGCGAGCCTGAAAGTTGACGATTTCGCTGGAATCATCAACGCGGCTCCCTCGGCCTGATCCCAGTTTCCATAACCCAAATCATCCCATTTCAACGGATTGTTTGCCGTGAGTCTCGCGATCGATTCTTTGTTCCAACCCGTCGTTTCCATCCATCAATTGGTTCCCGCCATGCCCTTGGCTTCGTTCATGGGGATCGTTTTGGGCTGGTTGATGGCGTTTTTGTCTGTGTTTTTGATCCTGTTGATCTTGATCCAACGAGGCAAAGGCGGCGGTTTGACGGGTGCTCTCGGCGGACCCGGTGGTCAGTCGGCATTCGGTAGCAAAGCGGGTGACACGTTCACCGCGATCACCGTCGGCACCGCGGCTGTTTGGGCGTTGGTTTGTGCGTTTGCAATGTACCAGTTGGGGGCTCACGCTCCCAAGGTCGCCAACACCAACGATTCGTCGCTGAGTGCGGGCCCCGGTGGCGAGGCCGACGACGACATCACCAGCGGTTTGGTGGTTCCAACCAACGCCGACGAAGCCGATTCCGACGACGATTCAGCTGCGAGCGGTGTCGGATCGATCGGCGGTTTGTCCTCTGGTGATTCTGATTCGGCCGAAGGTGAAGCTTCTGAGGAAGCCGAAACCACATCGGAAGCGGAAGCCACGACGGAAGAAGTCTCAGCGGAAGAAGCCACGTCGGACGAGGAAACTCCGTGACGCAGGCGTCTGTTCGCACGCAGTCCACATCGAATTCACCGCTCGGCGGTTCGCCCTACCCGTCGCTGCGCAGCATGACCGGCCAAGGCCGCGGGGAAGCTTCGGGAAACGCCGGGGCAGTCGTCACCGAAATTCGATCGGTGAACAACCGCGGTCTGAAAGTCATTTTACGCACGAGCGATTCGGTTTCAGAATTGGAACCGAAGATTGAAACGCTGATTCGCCAGCATCTGCATCGCGGCAGTGTGACCGTTCAGGTCCGCCTGACGTCTCCGCCCGGTGCTGACTTGCCGCGAGTCAATTGCGACGCCGTTCGGTCGTATGCGGAGCAGTTGGCTGAGGTCGCGGATTCCTTGGCGATGGGCGATGCGGTCACATCCACCAACATTGATCTGGCTCATTTGATGCAGTTGCCTGGCGTGCTGGAATCTCCCAGCCCCGATGGGCAAGACACGGAAGAGCGTCAGGCCAGAGCGCAAGCTAAATGGGAATTGGTCGAGTCAAGCGTTGAGCTGGCGCTGGAACGATTCAAAAAAATGCGATCTGACGAAGCCATCGCGATGGCGGAATCGATCGAGCAGGATCTGCAGTTGATCGAAACTCGATGCGAGCAGGTGGCACAGCTGAGTCCCTTTGTCGTCCAGCGATATCGGGAACGATTGCGAGACCGAATCGAGAAAGCATTTGCAGAAAATAATTTGCAACCCGCACAGCCGGTCGATTTGATTCGCGAAGTCCAGCTCTTTGCGGATCGAGCGGACATCAGCGAGGAACTGACGCGTCTGAAGAGTCACCTCGCGATGATGCGAGGCGTCTTGGTGGGGGATTCGAGTGAGGAATCGGCAAGCTCGCAAGAACGCGGCGAAGCGGTGGGCCGGAAACTCGATTTCATCATTCAAGAACTCAATCGCGAAACCAACACGATCGGGAGCAAAGCCGGGGACGCCGAGATCGCGGAACACGTGGTCGAGATGAAGTGTGCGATTGAGCGTATGCGTGAACTCGTTCAAAACCTGGAGTGACCCATCGAATGAACGATTCTGCACCCTTTTCGAGTGACGAAACGGCTCACCCGGGCCGGTTGGTCATCATTTCCGGTCCCAGCGGCGCTGGAAAATCCACGGTCGTCAAACAATTGTTGCAGCGATGCGAAGTGCCGCTACAACTGAGTGTTTCCGCGACCACCCGGGAACCGCGACCCGGAGAAACTCATGGAAAAGAGTACTTTTTCCTGAGTCACGACGAATTCGCAACGCGGCGCGAGGCCGGCGACTTCTTGGAATGCAAAGAGGTCTTCAGCATGGGGCATTGGTATGGGACGCTCGCCGACCAAGTTGCCACTGGCCTGAATGCCGGGAAATGGGTAATTTTAGAGATTGATGTGCAGGGAGCCTTGGCGGTCCTGGATGACCCACGCTATCGCCCGCTGACGATCTTTGTGCATCCCGGCAGCATGGATGAGTTGGAGCGACGGTTGCGGAATCGTGGCACCGAATCAGAATCGTCCCTGACTGCTCGACTAGAAACCGCGGCGGCCGAGATGCAGTGCCTCAGTCGCTATCAATACGAAATCATCAACGAATCGGTCGACAACGCTGTCACCGAGATCTGCCAGATCTTGAAAGATCAAAGGAAAAAATCGCCGTGCTCGAAGAACTGAAAGAAGAAGAAATCGTCAACAAGGTCGGTGGTCGGTTCAAGCTCAGCACGTTGATTCAGAAACGTCTGGTGCAGTTGAACCAAGGCAGCCGCGCGTTGGTCAACGTCGATACCCACGACAAAATGTCGATCGTGTTGCAGGAAATTGTTCAGGACAAAATTTTTCTGAACATGGACAACGAAGTCGAGGCCGTTGAGGATCTCGATGCCATCGTCGCCGCCAGCGAAGCTCCTGAACTGGATCCTTCTGACCTGTAATGGCAGTCACCACGCGGCGAATTCTATTGGCGATCGGCGGTGGAATCGCTGCGTACAAAGCGGCCGACCTGTGCAGCAAAATGGCACAGGCCGGCTATCAAGTCCAAGTGGTCACGACGCACGCGGCCACCAAATTCATTGGCGATGCGACCCTAGCGGCGTTGTCCGGACGCCCCGTCGTCCACGATGGTTTTGATTCTCGGTTTCCTTTGGGAAGTCATATTGAGCTGACCCGAGGGATCGACGCCATGGTCGTTGCCCCCGCGACCGCGAACTTGCTTTCTGAATTTGCAAACGGTGCTGCTTCGGATTTGATTGGCACCCTCTATCTGCAAAACACACGACCGGTCTTGCTCGCACCTGCGATGAGCGACCCCATGTGGAATCATCCTGCAGTGCAACGAAACATTGCCACCCTTCGCGAGGACGGATGCCACTTTATTGGGCCGGAAGATGGATGGTTGAGTTGCCGGGTCAAAGGCACCGGTCGAATGAGCGAGCCGGCGGATATTCTTTGTGCGTTGGAATCGATCTTGCCATCCTCCGCTTCGGAATCCGATTGAGTCCAGTGAGGGCTTGCTCAAGGTGAGCTCGCTGACCGAGGTGCGACGATGCGTCTGTCCTGAAAACGGTTGCATCGGGCTCGGCGGATGACATGGAGCTTGCGATCTCTGGCACAATTCTAGTTTAGTACCAGATTGCACGATGTTGGCTTGCTCGGTGTCGACGATCCATCCGCGCGGGAAGCGACTTCGGGTTGCCTCAGCGGATGGCGGACGCGAAGGATGGATTTGACATCGCATGCGGCCACGGCTCTTCTCATCCCATTGCTATTTCTTCGAGTTCTCAAGCAGCTTCCATGACCGTACACGTCTTTGGTCACCGCAATCCGGATACGGATGCCATTTGCAGTGCTTTGGCCTACGCCGATTTTCTACGCCGAACCACGCGACCCGATGCGGTGGCGGCATGTTGTGGGCCGCCCAATGAACGAACCGAGTTCGCGCTTCGCAAAGCCAAGTTGGCGGCTCCTAAGATCATCATGGATGTTCGTCCGGAGCTCGAGGACATCTGCAATCGCGATGTGGTGGTGGCTCGAACCACGGACGTGTTCTACGAAGTCTACGAACGCATGGACGAGCACGAGCTGCGCAGCATTCCCGTGCTCGATGAAAACGAGCAGCTGATTGGACTGGTCACGCTGTTGGATTTGCTGGAACTGGTTTTCCAGGGTGGCGTTGACCCACATCGTTCGCGCGAGGTGCGGACCAATCTCGATAAAGTCGTGTCGGTGCTGGGTGGTTCTTTCCAGCACGCGGTGGACTCTGATTTGAACGAGGACATGATCCTCACCGTCGGTGCGATGAGCGCGGGTGGTTTCTGTGAACGAATGAAACAGTTTCCTGCGGATCGCTTGTTGGTTGTCAGCGGCGACCGTCCAACGATTCAATTGCCCGCGTTGGAAATGGGGGTGCGTGGTTTGGTGGTGACCGGCGGCTACCAACTTTCCAGCGGTTTGATGGAGCTGGCTCGTGGCCGCGGTGTCACGGTGATCAACAGCCCATACGACACCGCGACAACGACCATGCGGATCAAAGCCGCGCAGTTGATCGAGGAAGTCATCAATCGCGAATTCATGGCGTTGTCAGGGAAGTTGCCCGTGGCCGCCGCGAAGCAACAAATTTATCGATCCGCACAGGCGATCTTCCCCGTTGTGGACAACCAAAAGCTGATTGGTGTGTTGAGCAAATCGGACATGGTTCACCCACCGCGGCCCCAACTCGTGTTGGTCGACCACAACGAATTAGGACAAGCGGTCGAAGGTGCGGAGGAAGCCGACATTGTCGAGGTGTTGGACCACCACCGGCTCGGTGGATCGCTGAAATCAACGGGGCCCATTCGTTTCATCATGGATCCTGTTGGTTCGACCTGCACGTTGGTCGCACGGATGTTTCGGCAGAACGATTTGGAGCCCACGCCGGGCATCGCTCTGTGCATGGCGTCGGGCATCATCAGCGATACCTTGTATCTGCGATCACCAACGACCACGGATGTCGACAAAGACCAGTTGGAGTGGTTGCAGAATTTCTGCGAAGTTGATTTGGCGGACTACGCCAATGAGTTCTTTGAAATCGGATCCGCGCTTCGATCGTGCACGCCAGACAAAGTGGTTCGCGAAGACTGCAAGCAGTTCGAAGAGAACGGACGCAAGTTCTCGATTTCGCAGATTGAAGAGATTGGCTTGGACCTGTTTTGGGAACGGCAAACAGAACTCAGTCAAGCGTTGGTGCGACTGTCGGAGGAAGAAGGTTTGGAGTTTTCCGCGTTGCTTGTTACGGACATCTCTAGCAATGGAAGTTTGCTTTTGATGAGTAGCGAACCCGAGGGCTGGGAAGAGATCAACTATCCCCAATTGGAAGACCGGCTCTACAAGTTGGAAAATGTCGTGAGCCGCAAGAAACAGTTGCTGCCGTTGATCAGCAGCCTATTGGAAAACTCACCCGCCCCTACCAGCTAGTCGTTGTGGAGCATGAGTTTCGCTTGGCGGATGATCGTGGATGGCTCGTGACCGATGAACGAATGAGGTTTTTGGATGCCCCGTTGGCCTGGATGGAAGCAGTTTGATTTGTCGGGCCGAAGGGCTTTGGTCACCGGCGGATCCAAAGGGTTGGGCGAAGCGATGGCGGCGGGTCTAGCGTCCGCCGGCGCCGACGTGTGTTTGGTGAGTCGCCATGCCGACGAAGCTCAACAAGCTGCAGCAACGATTCGTGATGAATATTCGGTGCAGGCCATGGGCATCGCCGCAGATGTCACCGTCGAAAGCGAAGTCGTTCGTATGTTCAACGAATGCCGACAGCGGTTCTCGGGGTTGGACATTCTGATCAACAGTGCGGGCATCAACCTGCGAGGTTCGATCGACGAATTGACGTTGGAAGAGTTCCGACGAGTGCAAGCCACCAACGTCGATGGCATGTGGTTGTGCTGCAAGCATGCGTCCGCCTTGATGAAGGAAACCGCCAACGGTCATGGCCGCATCATCAATTTGGCGAGCACGCTGGGGTTGGTGGGACTGGCCAACCGAACGCCGTATGCGTCCAGCAAAGGTGCGGTCGTGCAATTGACTCGTGCGTTGGCATTGGAACTTGCGTCCCATCAAATCACCGTCAATGCGATTTGTCCGGGACCATTTTTGACGCCCATGAATGTTCCGATCGCCGACAGCGAAGAGGCCAAACGCTTCATCGTTGGTGCCACCGCTTTGGAACGTTGGGGAGAGTTGCCCGAGATCCAAGGGCCTGCGATTTTCCTGGCCAGTGATGCTTCCAGTTACATGACCGGAAGCATGCTGACCGTGGATGGTGGTTGGACGGCACGCTAGCTGTTGTGGGAACGTCACTCGCAATGGGAGTGAACACCGATGTCTCGCAGCAACGTGCCCATCGCCCGGCTAACTTGGACGAGCGACACGCTGTAGTTGGATTGGTCCAAATGAAGTTGTCGCTGAGCCTGCAAACGTTGTTCGGCCGCGTCCACCAAGAATTCAAGCTGGATCTTTCCCGCATCGTACAGAGCTCGCGAAGATGCAAGACGTTCATCGTTTGCCTTCGCGCGAGCAATGGAGTGCTGCAGAGCGTTGTAGCTCGATGCAACGTTTGAGATGGCGTCGTGAACTTCGTAGACGACCGCGTGTTGCTGTTCTTCCAGGATGGTGCGTTCGCGTTGCAGTTGCAGCATTGCATTTCGTACGCCCGCTTTGGCTTGGCGACGTAGCGGTGAGACACCCATCTCGACACCAAATTCCCATTCGGTGTGGTCCAGTGAGAAGAAGTCGTCAGCGGCACTAGCGAAACGAGGGCCTTCACCGGTGAGGTGATCGCCGAAACCACGGATTCTCGCCCGGCCGATCATGTCCAGTTGTGGCAGCAAGAAGTTCTTGGCTGCGATGACTTCCAAGTTGCGTTGTTGAACCTCCAGCCGTTGACGTTTCAGTTCGGTTCGATGTTGCATCGCGCGAGACGTGCTCTCGTCCAATGGAAATGCGAATGGAGCATTGGTGGCCAGATCTGCGGGACGTAGACGACGGCCGTCCGACATCGGCAAACCCATCAAACGACGCAGGGCTCGTTCGGCTTGCAGGATTCCCGGTTCGTTGACACTGCCGTGCAAAGCCAAGTCCAGTTCACGCTGATAGCGAAGGTACTGAGATCGCGTTTGCGCTTCCTTGTATGCCTCGCCACCCAACAAGCCAGTTTGCTTTTTTGATTGAACGGTTTGCCAGATTTGATAGGCAACGTCTCGTGCTTCACGAATGCTGTCGTGGGATTGATAGAGCCGGTGAAGTTGCCAGTACGCCGTGTAGAGTTCCAGAAAGTAATCACGCAACTGAATCTCAAAGTCGGATTGGCTGATCTGGTGATTGATCCTGGCGATCCAAATTCCATTGGAGAAATTCAGGCCGGGGCGAGCGTCCGGCCCAGCAATGAGATTGAAAGATCGACCCGCGCCTCGCATCAATGGTTGGCGGACTCCCATCTCAAGCTGCGTTTCCCAGTAGCTGGGAAAAGAGTTGCCAGCACGGTTGTTGCTGTCGTACAGATGCAGCGAACGAACGTCCCACTGGGTGCCGAGTGTTGTTCTTTTGCGCCATCCCGATTCGAATTGGGCGTAGTCTTGGACCAATTCTTGGACTTGCCCGCCGAGAGTCGCATTGTTGAAAACGCGGTCGTTGTTTTGAGTGGTCAACGATGCATTGAGTTGGCTATCGAAAGCAGCCAAAGCTGCTTGTGGACCGAACTGGGGATCGGTGGCTTGGATCGAAGGGTCCAAGTCAGTGCTCACGGATTGCGGCGATGACAGCACGCGAACGCCGAGCGAGCGAATGACGGAGCTGTTTTGAAGAGCCACCTCGACCATTACCGCTTCCGTGAGGTCCCATGCTTGGTCCGTCCCGTCCTTCAAAGCGTGTTGGACGCCAGATGTAGCGAGGGTCTGTGGCGCAGGTAGGTCGTCACTGAACGATTTGGTTTGAGCGGAAACCAATTCAAGCAATCGCTGTGTGTCTCGTTTTCCCGACGCAGGGTTGTGAAATGATTTTTGGGCGACGGGAGTGCCCAGCGAAGCGGCGGAAAGGTTTTCTGTTCCAATCACGCTCGACGCTGCTGTCGAACCCGCGGCCGAATCGAGGACGGGCTTGGATCTGCATCCCAGTGCCAAGAAAATCAACGTCACGATCAAGGCCGATAGCACGAATTCCCCAGCGTCGATGATTCGACGCGGTGCTCGGTCGTGACAGGCGGGCCTGGATTTGGGCATGCGTGGACAGACGGTGGCGAAGTCGACAAACTTGAGCGTGGACGGAAACGACGCACATCGATCTTTATCGTCGGGTGGTTCTCGGGAAGGCACATTGACGTCCTGGGCAGGTTCATCCGTCACGATCGTTGGTACCCCTTTCATCAAGGAAATTCATGGAATCCTCGGCTCGTTCCGTCTCGATGGGATCGTTGGTTGTTTCGACGCTTCGACACCGTCAAGCTGTGACGTTGGCGGTTGCTCTCGGTGTTGCAACAGCGACCGCGGTGATCACCGGAGCGTTGCTGGTGGGCGACTCCATGCGAGGAAGCCTGCGGTCATTGACGGTGGAACGGTTGGGGCGGATCGAATCGATTGTCTCACCGGGGGCGTTCTTTCCGATTGATCAAGTGACTTTGGATGGGCAGACCATCACCGTTTCAGCCAATGAAGATTCGGAAGCGAATCCAGGTGCGTTCACCTCCACGCCGGTGATCCTGTTTCCAGGTGGAAGCGTGGAAGCGGAGGTCGATTCAGACAACAGGCAGCGACGGATCGGTGGCGTTCAGATCCTTGGAATCGAGGATGCGTTTTGGGACTTGGATGTCACCGGAATCCGGCCGGAGGCTTCGCCAGGTGATCAAAGCGTGGTGTTGAACCAGGCCGCGGCGGATGAATTGCGAGTCGCGGTTGGTGACCAAGTCACGCTGCGATTGCCGGTCGAAGGAGCAGTGCCCGCGGACAGTCCCCTGGGACGTCGTGAAATTCAAAGCGAGGGTTTGCCTCGGATGAAAGTCGCGGCCATCGTGGCGGACGCCGGATTGGGACGGTTCTCACTGTCGCCCAATCAAGCCGCACCCAAGACCGTGTTTGCATCTCGAGAGGTGATTGCCGAGGTCCTGGACCGAGAAGGCCAGGCCAACGCAATTTTGGATTCGCGAAAACTTGATGCGGAATCGGTGGATTGGTCGCTGGAGGCTTTGGGATGGAACCTGCAAACCATTGAGCGAGGTGAGAATGCTGATGGCCAGCCGGTGATCCACTACCTGTCTTTGACAAGCGAGAACCTGTTGTTGCCGACGGATGCCGTGCGTTCCATCCAAAACGTGCTGCCAAGAGATACCGTCACGCCCATCATGACCTATCTGGCGAATGCCATCGAATTCATTGATCCGGAATCGGGCGAAGTCCTGGTGAATGACCAGCATCACTCGGTGCCCTACAGCACGTTGTCAGCATTGGATTCAGGACCGACGCTGGCACTGGACTACTCCATCAAAGATGTGGCATCAATGTCCAGTGAATCCAGCGGCGACGAGGATCGCGTGCCGATCGTCATCAACGATTGGACGGCGGATCGTTTGGGGGCCAAACCAGGCGATTCCGTTCGAGTGTTCTTCTATGAACCAGAAGTCGAAAACGGTCGTGAGGTGGAACGTTCGTTTGATGCAACGATCACCCAGGTGGTTCCTGTGACCATCCCGTCGAAGCCATACCGGCGAAATCGAGAAGCGGTGTTTGATGAATCAATCACTCCTTACAACGATCCAAACTTGACACCTGATGTTCCTGGTGTGACTGACCAGGCCTCCATTGGTGATTGGGATCTGCCCTTTCAATTGGAACGAGACATCGATCGAGAGGATGACCAGTATTGGAATGAACAACGGCTAACGCCCAAAGCGTTCGTTCCGTTGGCGGTGGGGCAAAAGCAATTCGGAAGTCGTTTCGGGGAGACGACAGGTTTGCGTCTGGATCCAAAGCTTGCGAGCGATATGCCCGGGCTGCGTGCCGACATCTTGGAAGCGACGCGAACGGTTCAAGCGGAACTGGGATGGACACCTCGGTTGATCCAAGCCGAGCAACTCGCTGCGTCGAAAGGAACGACACCGTTTGATGGATTGTTCCTGGCGTTGTCGTTCTTTGTGATTCTTGCGGCGGTGATGTTGATTGCGTTGTTGCTGCGTTTGGGCGTGCTGCAACGCTTGAGTGAATTCGGAACTTTGCTCGCGATCGGTTTCACTCCCGGACGTGTGATGCGATTGGCACTGAGCGAAACCGCGGTGACCGCTGCGATCGGAACTCTGTTGGGAATTTTGGGTGGCGTTGCCTACGCTTGGGGTGTGTTGTGGGCGCTCCGCTCATGGTGGGTGGGTGCGGTGACGGTTCCCTTTTTGCAATTCCATGCCACGCCGCTTTCCATTGGGCTGGGCGGCGTGTTGGGATGGTTGGTCTGCATGATGACCGCTGTTTGGACGTTGCGTTTCTTGCTCAAGCTCAACCCATCATCGTTGGTGGGAGGGCGAATCACCGATACCACATCGGCAATGGGTAAACGCGTCAAACCGTCGACAAATGGCACCGGAAGCCGAGTCCAGATGATTGCTTGGGCGTTGGTGATATTGGCTGTGGTCGCTGCCATTGCGGGAGCGATGGGAGGCGGTCAACAAGCGGCGGGTGGATTCGTTGCCGCGGGCATGTTGTTGTTGATTGCGATGTTGATCGGTGTGCACCAATTCATCCGTCGCAAGCGAACCGCATCGACGTCAGAGACAAACGCCGGCGAGGTCAATTTGGCCAGTCGCACGTTGAACGGGTTGGCTGCGGCGAATGCAAGACGCAGCCCTTTGCGAAGCACACTGGCGATTGGTTTGGTGGCGACGGCGGCTTTCTTGATTCTTTCCATCAGTGTGTTTCGATTGTCGCCCACACGAGAGGGAACCGGCGGATTCGATTTGATTGGCCAGACCGCACAGCCCTTGCACCAAGATTTGCGTGCCGAAGACATTCGGTCGGAGTTGCTTGGGCGTGATGCGGATCTGCTCGCGGAAGCAGCCGTTCGGGTCGTTCCGTTTCGAATGAAGAGTGGCGATGACGCGAGTTGCAACAACCTTTACCAAGCCATGCGTCCGACGGTGATTGGATTGTCGCCCGACGATTCGCTCGACGGTTTTGGTTGGGCCGGGATGGCTGGCGAAACGGCCGAGGCGACGTGGCAGATGTTGGACGTTCCCGCATCCGGAACGGCTGATGACCCGGTGCCCGTTGTGATCGACCAGAACACCGCTATGTGGAGTCTGCAGATGCGCAGCGGGATTGGTGAAGTGAAAGCGTTCACCTACGACGCCGATCCGATTCATTTCCGCGTGGTGGGCTTGCTAGCTGGGTCCGTGCTACAGGGCAAGTTGATCGTCGGCGAGCAGGCATTTGAAAACGTGTTCCCTCGTTCGACAGGCTATCAATATTTCTTGTTCGCAATTGGCGGCGATCAGCAGAATGCTGACACTGTTTCCACAATGAACGATGCTCAGGACATCGAGACGATCGATCAGGTCAGCGAAGTCTTGGAGTCTCGGTTGGTGGATGCTGGGATGGATGTGCAACGCGCTGATCGAGTGTTGGAAGGATTGCTGGCGGTTCAAAACACCTACCTTCGAACCTTTCAAAGTTTAGGGGCGTTGGGGTTGTTGCTGGGGACCATTGGGTTGGCCGTCGCCCAACTGCGGAGCGTGCTGGAACGTCGCGGAGAACTGGCCGTGATGCGAGCGGTTGGGTTCTCGCGCCAGCGGTTGGCCGCGTTGGTTTTGGGCGAGAACACTTTTTTGTTGGCACTTGGGATCGGTTGCGGAGCGGTCACGGCTCTGTTGGCCGTGTTGCCTTACGCTTGGCTGTCGGGAACCCAAATGCCGATTCTTGAGCCACTTGGCATCTTGATCGTGATCTTCGCGTTTGGGACCCTGGCCGGATTGGTGGCTGTTCGGAAAGTCTTGACGCTACCGTTGGTGGAATCGTTGAGAGCCGAGAATGCAGTTGCTGACGTTTGATCAAGCCGGAGACCGACCGCGGATCAGTGAACCCACAGAGAGTGCCAATCAGGCAGCCAGCGATCTGCTAGCTAAAAGGCAACTGGCTCGGGATGAAGCGATGCTGCAGTGGGCGGATCAAGTGGTTGCGGAAGACAGCGACACTGGGTTGGAGACGGAGACACTGAGGGTTTGGAGCTTTGAGCGTCCGACGGTTGTCTTGGGGCGAAGCTCCAAAATCGATGAAGAAGTCAACCGGAGTTGGTGTCAGCAGAACGAAGTGCCAGTGCTGAGACGTTGCACCGGTGGTGCCTCGGTCGTCGGAGGTCCCGGGTGTTGGATGTACAGCGTCGTGCTTCGTTTGCTCGACGAAACTTCCATCCGCAAAGTCGATGTCGCGCACGACTACGTGATGACTCGCGTGTTGGCGGCGGTCAGAAAACAATTGCCAGAAGCGGAGCGGCAAGGCATTTGTGATCTGACGTATCAGAATCGCAAGTTTTCAGGGAATAGTTTGCGAGTGGCACGGCATCACCTGCTCTACCACGGCACGTTGCTCATGGGAGCCGATTTGGATTTGATTCAAACTTGCTTGGAATACGCACCACGGCAACCCGAGTATCGGGCCAAGCGAGACCACCGCGATTTTGTTGGCAACATTGAGTTGGACATTGGCCGGTGGACTCAGGATCTGGCACAACAATTCGCGGCCGATACGCGAGGGGATCACAGTGTGGAGCACTCAGTTGAAAACGTTGCCAACGAGTTGTTGCAAACCAGATACTCGGATCCACAGTGGCACGTGCGACGTTGAAAATAGGTAAGCAAGCGGGGCGGATTCTCTGTGGAAAGACTGTTTCAGTTTGCCGGGCGTTGCCATTGCCAGGGCGTTGCAATCGGTTATCTTTACGAGACGATCCGCTCAATTTTTTGTTGCTGTTGCACCCTTTCGTGAAAGGATTCTCATGAAGACTCGCATTCCACTGAGCAAGGCTGAGGAAGAAGCCCGACTACGCCGCGAGCGTCTCGATCTGAGCATTGCGGAGATGGGTCTGACCGTTCGCACGACGAACTGTTTAGAAGAGACCGGCATTTTGACCGTCCGCGATTTGCTCAATGCAACGCCGCGTCGTTTGCTGAAGATCAGTAACTTCGGCGAGAAGACTTTGGAAGAAGTTTACGATGCGTTGGAGCAACTCGGTTTCTATCGTCCCGGGCGTCAGCCTGTGTCGACCGACAACTAATCGTATCGGCAGTCTTACGTGAGACGATCCTGGTCGAGAACGTTCTTGCGTCCCTGGAGCAAAAAGAGGGGACGCCGTTCGCGAACGGGGGCAATGCGTGGCGTTCTGGGGGAATTGGCCTTTTACTTGGGGCTGATTTTGCTGGGCGTGTTTGTGTTGGCATTGGTGGTGGTGTCGTCTTTCATGATGCCGCACATCAACCTCAATTTGCCGGAAGAGGCACGGCGTGTTCTGGAGTTGGAATCCAATCTGACTCAGGGCGGCAATCAGTGGGGACGCTGGGTCGTCGCCATCGTTTCCGTTGCTTCGATTGCTTCTGGCGTCACGGGTTTGGCGTATCGGTTGTTGCATCTGGGGTTCAGCCAAGAACGACTGTCGGCTGGAAAGAAGCGAGCCATTGATGAAACGCGGTCTCTGGCGGGTCGCGATTCCATCGCCGAAGAAAGCCTGCGAGGGCGAGACGCCGATTGGGAGTTACAGGACTTTCCTGAATTACCCACCGTCCCCAAACGGCAAATGCTCAACGAAAGTCCGGGTGAGCGTCTGGCATATCGGCTGGCGTCTGTTTCCACGGGACGAATGAGCTTGTTCGGGACCGCGGCTTTGGCGTTGGGTTGGAACAGTTTGTGTTTGGTGCTGCTCGCCGTGGTGGTTTCCGGTTGGTGGTACGACATGCCGCGGCCCATCCTGGCGATGTTGATGGTGCCCTTTTCATGCGTGGCGGTTTGGTCACTGCGAGTGTTCTTGAAACAAGTTCGGCAAATCGCTGGCGTGGGGGCGACGGTCGTCGAGATCAGTGACCACCCGTTGCAGCCCGGCGGCCAGTACGAGCTGTTTGTCTCGCAAATGGGCAAGATGCGGCTGAAATGGTTGAAAATTGAGCTGGTTTGCGAGGAAGAGTCGTTTTTTCGCCAGGGAACGGATGTTCGTAGCGATCATCACGTCGCAATGCGGCAAGAATTAGTCAAGGAAAAGTCGGTGCGTGTTGACCCTCGGGGGCCCTGGGAGCAACAATTGACCTTCGAGTTGCCCGACAACGTGATGCATTCGTTCGCAGCGACGAACAACGTTGTCCGCTGGCGACTGCTCGTTTCAGGAGAGTCCCGTCCGTGGCCATCGTTCTGCCGAAGTTTTCCACTGCTCGTCCATCCCCCGCTCATGTCGCCTCCCGACAGCCCGCGGTGAATGTGGCGGTCTGCCGTGACGATGGCTTCTACGCGGCAGGGTCGTCTTTGAAAGCCGGTTGGCGCATCAGCCGGATCGACTGGGAAGAGCTTCAGAGTGTGGAGCTGTCCGTGCTATGGCATACCGAGGGCAAGGGCGACGAGGACCTGGGGGTTCATTACTTCCAACGCTATGACCGTTCGGACTTGCAGCAAATCGAACTGACCGAACGGCAGGAAATCAATTGCACGCTGCCCGCATCGCCTTTGAGTTATCAAGGGCACCTCTTGCAGATCCAATGGAAAATTCGCGTGCGAGTTTTCCTGGCCGATGGACGAGAGATCGTTGCCGAGCAACCGTTTTACTTGGTGGCACACCAGCCCGAAACGAAGAGCGAATCCACCACCGACGTCGTCGAGCTCACTCAGCGACCTGATCGCCCTGCCAAGCAATCCTTTGCGGCGAAGCTACCGTCTGTGATCTCCCGATTCCGAGGGCGACGCCCCCGAGTGTGATGCGTCTTGGTAGTGGGCCTTTGTGACGGGCCTTTGTGACGTTTGACGCGACATCGCTGTTTCTTGCCGGTGCGATCCGTTGTGACCAAGGTTTCCCTCAACCCGTGGCTTGGTGATGGTGGTGTAAACTGTGTGCCTATTCACACGTTTTCGCCGCATTGAAATCAATCGGTGGAACTGAAACGAGTCTCATCTGGTTTGAATCTGTCATGTCGTTCGCTCGGGTTTGTTGGTCGGTGGGGTTCGTCGCTTTGTCCATTGGCGGTGGCGAGGTGCTCGCTCAAGAACAACCTAAGCCAGCGGAGACGCTCGGCGTTTGGCCGGACCTAGCACCGGGGGAAGATTCGCGTGACGTTGGCGAGCCACTTCCCTTTCGCGAAAGCGAGAAGCCGCAAGTCACTCGGTTGGTGGATATTCGTCGTCCCACCTTGGATGTGTTTCCCGCTTCGGAGCCCAACGGAACGGCAGTGGTTGTCTTGCCGGGCGGTGGATTCGGGAA
This sequence comes from Rhodopirellula halodulae, assembly GCF_020966775.1. Classification (NCBI taxonomy): domain Bacteria; kingdom Pseudomonadati; phylum Planctomycetota; class Planctomycetia; order Pirellulales; family Pirellulaceae; genus Rhodopirellula; species Rhodopirellula halodulae. The sequence goes on from NZ_JAJKFV010000029.1 coordinate 1,269,602, forward strand.
GGTCGTTCCAGACAAGGAAGGTTCGGAGTTGGCACCCTTTTTGAACCGGCTCGGGATCAGCGTGTTCGTGTTGAAGTATCGAACCAATGAGAATCGTGAGTCCGGCGAACCTTCTTGGAAACGGCCAGCTCAAGACACGCAACGTGCACTTCGACTGATTCGTCGCCAGGCATCACGATGGCAGTTGGATCCGAGCCGCGTCGGGTTGTTGGCTCTGTCTGCCGGCGGGCAGGTTGGTGCGATTGTTCATACGGCGGACCAGCCATTCTACGAATCTGTGGATGAGATCGATGCTGAATCGATCCATCCTGATTTTTCGATGTTGATCTATCCATGGAAGATTTTGGATTCATCGGGTAAGCAGTTGCTCAGTGAGATCAACGTCACGGAATCCGCTTCGCCGGCGTTTTTGGTCCACACGCATGACGACGCGTCATCCGCGGTCGGGACTGCGCTCCTGTACATCGAACTGAAGAATGCCGGCGTGCCTTCTGAATTGCACGTTTATCAAAATGGTGGGCATGGATACGGGCTCCGCGAGCAAAAGGGCTCGGTGATTTCCACCTGGGTTGACCGTGCAACCGATTGGTTAATGATTCGCGGTTTGGGAAAGCCTCGCTAGCCACCCCACCCCCGATGGGCGTGTTATTTGCGTTGTGTTTTGTTGGGTGCGAACAAATCGGCTTGTTAAAATGAGGGGATGAATTCGATTCCCTGCTTCCGAAACATTTCTCTGACTTCACGCTTGAATTGTGTCTTTCTCGCGATCGCGATCACCGCGTTGACATCGCCCGAAAACAACATTCGAGCCGATGAATTCGCGGCGGAGGTGACGTTTCGTGAGCAATTGCAACCGCTGCTTCGTGCCTATTGCTATGACTGTCACGGCGTCGACGACGGCGAGGGTGGAGTGGCTTTGGAGGCTCACTCGACGGCAGGTGATTTGATCAAGCACCGCGACCAGTGGATGCGGGCTTTGGCGCAGGTTCGGTTGGGCACGATGCCGCCCGCCGATGGGGAAGTGATGGAGCCTTCCAGTCGCACTCGGATGATTGACCTCATCGATGAATTAGCCAACGCGATTGACTGCGTTCAAAATCCCAACGCGGGCAAGGTGGCACTGCGTCGATTGAACCGAGCCGAGTATCGCAACACGATTCGTGACTTGGTTGGTGTGGACTACTCGCCCGCGAATGATTTCCCCGGCGACGATGTTGGCTATGGCTTTGACAACATCGGCGACGTTTTGTCGTTGCCGCCATTGCTGATGGAGAAGTATTTGGACGCGGCGGAAGCCATCATGGGCGAAGCGATTTTCACACCGCCACCACCGGCGTTATTCGAGGTTGATCGCGACGCGGCGTCATTGATCGGTGCGGACAAGTTTCGCGGTGGATCCAGTTTGGCCATGGCGTCCAATGGGACTGTGTCGTTGCAGTTCGACGCACCATTCACAGGGACCTACAAAATCATCTTGACGGTGCATGGGGATCAGGGCGGTGACGAACCCGTGCGGGCAGAGGTCGCATCGGGCCGTCGCACGATTCCTCTGGAGATTCCTGAGAGCGATCCAACCGAAAAGACGGTGGCGTTCCGTTTGGGGAAAGGCAAACGCACAGTCGATATCTCGTTCTTGAACGATTACTACGTGAAAGATCAGATCGATCGGAACTTGCATCTGCACCATGTTCGTGTGGAAGGCGAGGAGCTGCGAAGCACGTTCGTCCCCTCTTCCGATCTGCCAACGTCGCACAAGGTCTTGTTGTTTGACACGCCCGGGAATGCGAATGAATTTCGAAATTCTGCTGCGGCGGTCCTCGGTAGATTTGCGAGTCGTGCCTATCGGCGACCCGTTGGCCGATCCGAAATGCAGCGGTTGGTCGAACTCGCAGAATCTGTGCATGAGAATGGCGGAACGTTCGAAGAAAGCATGCAGGTTGCGATGCAGGCGGTGCTGGTTTCGCCTTACTTTCTGTTCCGAGTGGAGCGACCGCGTGAGCCGAGTGACGACGGCGTGATGCCGATGATCAATCAATACGAATTGGCAACTCGAATTTCGTACTTCCTATGGAGCAGCATGCCAGATGACGAGCTATTGAAATTGGCTCATCAAGGAAAGTTGCGTGACCGGCGAGTGTTGCTCGAAAAGGTCGGACGAATGATCAAGAGTCCGAAGGCCAGCCGTTTTGTGAACAACTTTGCATCGCAGTGGTTGCAACTTCGCAATTTAGACATCGTGCAACCTGACACAAAAATCTATCGCGGGTTCGATGATGAAGTTCGCGATGCCATGCGAATCGAAACGTTGATGTTTTTTTCGGAAGTGATGCGTAACAACTTTCCGGTGACCGAGCTGTTGCAGGCGGACTTCACCTATCTGAATGAACCGTTGGCCCGTTTTTATGGAATCGACGGGGTCCGTGGAAACGAGTTTCGAAAAGTCTCGCTGCGTGGGACTTCACGTGGCGGTTTGCTGACGCACGCGAGCGTGTTGACGGTGACCAGCAATCCAACGCGAACGAGTCCCGTCAAACGAGGCAAATGGATTCTCGACAATTTGTTGAACACGCCACCGCCTCCCGCGCCGCCAAATATACCGGAACTGGAAAAAGGTCCGCTGGTTGGTTCATTGCGTGAGCGAATGGAACAACACCGTTCCAATCCAGCCTGCGCGGCGTGTCACAACATGATGGATCCGTTGGGGTTTGCGCTGGAGAATTTTGATGCGGTGGGACGTTGGCGAACCAAAGACGGTCGCGATTTGATTGATGCCAGCGGGGCGATGCCAGATGGGACGACGTTCCACGGCATCGACGGTCTGCGGGAGCTGCTCGCGACGCAGCGCAATGATCAGTTTGTGCGCTGCGTTGCAGAGAAGATGTTGATCTACGCATTGGGTCGAGGCACGGAATACTACGACAAGTGTGCGTTGGACAAGATCATGGCGGAGGTCCAATCGCATGATTACAAGTTTGCCTATCTGATTGCCGCTATCATCGAAAGCGATCCGTTTCAAAAACAGGGGTACCGGGAACCATGAGTCAATCACCCAAAACTCTTTCGCGTCGAACCGTCTTGCGAGGCGCCGGAACCGCGATTGCGCTGCCTTGGTTGGATGCCATGAGTCCCAGTCGTCTGTTGGCGGCGACCTCATCGGATGGTTCACCGCCTTTGCGGATGGGGTTCTTCTATGTGCCCAACGGAATGCACATGCCCGCATGGACACCCGGGAAAGAAGGTGCCAATTTTGATTTGACGCCGACGCTCGAAAAGTTAGCTGATCATCGCGAGGATATCTCGGTGCTGTCTGGGTTGACCTTGGACGGCGCGCGAGCCCACGGGGACGGTGGTGGAGACCATGCCCGCAGTGTGGCCGCGTTTCTGACGGGGGCTCATCCGAGAAAGACCAACGGGGCGGATATCCAAAATGGAATTTCGGTGGATCAGGCGACGGCTCAGTATGTCGGCGACCGCACACGATTCGCTTCGTTGGAGTTGGGATTGGAAGCGAGCAGCCAAGCCGGCAATTGTGACAGTGGTTACAGTTGCGCTTATGCGTCCAACATGTCGTGGCGAGGGCCGACCAATCCCATGGCAAAAGAAACGGATCCGCGTGCGTTATTCGATCGTTTATTCGCGGGGCAAACCGTAAAGGAAACTCGCCGGGCCAAGAGCGAACGCGAAAAGTACCGAAAGAGCATTCTGGACTTTGTGGCTGAGGACGCGAAACGGTTGCACGCACATTTGCCGATCGTCGATCGACGCAAATTGGATGAGTACTTGTATGCCATTCGGGATGTCGAAAAGCGTTTGGACGGCTCGGAAAAGTTGGGGCTGAATGAGGAAGGTGTTCCTGACTATCCACGTCCCAGCGGTGTGCCTCGTGAGTTGGCTCAGCACAGCGATTTGATGATGGACATGGTGGCACTTGCCTATCAAACCGATAGCACGCGGATCTTGTCGTTCATGTTCACTAACGCGGGTAGCAATCGGGCTTACAAAGAAATTGGTGTCAACGAAGGTCACCACGAGTTGTCTCACCATGGAAAAAGCGAGCACAAGCAAGCCGAGATTGCCAAGATCAATGCCTTTCATGCGGAACGGTTCAATTACCTGTTGGGGCGATTGAAACTGATTCGGGAAGGCAACGGTTCTTTGTTGGACCATTGCATGATTGTGTATGGCAGCGGAATCAGCGACGGTGACCGGCACAATCACGATGACTTGCCGATCCTGTTGGCGGGGAAAGGTGGCGGACGGATCCATTCAGGCCGTCATGTTCGGTACACGAACGGAACGCCGCTTTGTAATCTTTACGTTTGGATGATGAAGCAGATGGGAGCTGACGCGGAACGATTCGGCGACAGTCAGGGCGTCTTGCAAGGATTGGGGTGACCTGCGTTGCAACAAGCGTTATGGATGGCAAGGCGAACGCTGCCATTGGTCCTGATCGCAATTGGGATCGCTGGGTTGATCAGCGGACAAGGAGTGGTGTGGGCGAACCAGACCATGGCATCCGTCCGCGAGGCAGGGCCGCCCGCATTTGTGCTGGTGGGCACTTTGGCAATGTGCTTGTTTGTGCCCAAGACCTTGGTTTCGATCGCGGCCGGGTCCGTGTTGGGTTTCTGGGTCGGCGCACCCACGCTGACGGCGACCGCGTTCGTTTCCGCTTGGCTGAATTATCAGCTGGGACGATGGTCGCTGGCGGAGACGAGACCCAACCACTCCGTTGACGCCGAGAGTTTGCCGGATGCGGGATCGGACTCGATTGACGCAAACGCCGGTGAAGGAAAACGTTGGAAAGAGACCCTTTGCGAAATTCAATCGATCGCTCGCGATGCTGGGTTGGGATTGCATCTTTTGGTGCGATTGTCACCCGTTCCAACGACCATCATCAGCTATTCGATGGGGGCCTCGCGATCACGCCAAGTGCCCTATCTGTTCGCCGCGCTGCTGGCCACGGTTCCTCAGTGGTTGTGGGTTCAGTGTGGTGCGATGGCCAAAGAAGCGGTGACCGTCAGTGACGGGCCGTGGGTCACACGCTGGGCGGGATTGATTCTATCGGTGCTTGCGGCGGTGGTTCTGTCCGTTTGGGTGCCGCGGCAAATTTGGCTGCATCGCTCGCAAAGGTTGGCGGTCGCCAAAGAGGCGGTGTAGAAGCTTGTTAGGCTCTGACCGCGCATCGAAAAAAGGTCCTGAGTGATTCAGGACCTTTCGGTTGGGGCGTTTGCTTCACGCTAGTTGCCGGTGCGAGGTCCCGCGGATCGAGCGTGATCCGGGACTTCAGCAAACTCAGGCAGCTTGAGCGGCGTTCTTGATCAGGGTGTTCAAGCGGCTCTTGGTGCGAGCGGCGGCGTTTTTGTGGATCAAGTTCTTCGCAGCGGCACGGTCCAATTTCTTTTGGGCGGCCTGGAATGCGTCCTTCGCAGTTTCCAAATCGTTGTTGGCAACGGCGTCGCGAACACGACGAATCGCGGTTCGCATGTTGCTACGAGTGGCACGGTTCAACAAACGGCGTTTTTCGTTCTGACGCAGACGTTTCGCGGCGCTTTGGGTGTTTGGCATTTCGCTCGGAGTGTCCGGCGGACACGCTGTGATAGGGAATGGTTCGAATGGGTCAAAATTTGGAATCGAGGAGTATGACGTCCGATCAGCCGACTGTCCAGGTCAACGGAGAAGATCCATAATCATGTTTTCCGCACGTTTTTATCGCCAGAAAGCCTGATTTCGTTGACTTCTGAATCACTTCCAACTGAAAGAACCCCGGGATATGTGGCCCTGGTGGGGGCCGGACCCGGACATCCGGGATTACTCACGCTGCGTGGACAGCAGTGCCTGCAGGAATGTGACGTGGTTCTTTACGACGGGCTGAGCAATGCGGAAATGTTGGTTCACGCACCCCAGGCGGAACACACCTGCGTCGGGAAGCACGGTCAGACGCGGATTTGGAAGCAACAAGAGATCATTGACGAAACGATCCGGCACGCCAAAGCCGGGAAACGCGTGGTGCGTTTGAAAGGCGGCGACCCCGCCGTTTTCGCCCGTACCAGCGAAGAGGTGAACGCTCTCAAAGCCGAAGGCATTCCGTTCGAGATCGTTCCTGGAATCACCGCCGCACTCGCCGCGGGATCCTTTGCCGGGATCCCCATCACTCACCGAGGAATCGCGTCGGCTGTGGCGTTGGTGACGGGGCATGAGGAACCAGGGAAGACCGAATCTGATTTGGATTGGCCGGCGTTGGCTCGATTCCCCGGCACCTTGGTCATTTACATGGGTGTGACCACAGTGAAGCAATGGACCGATGCTTTGTTGTCAGCCGGCAAGGATCCCGCGACACCATGCGCCATTTTGCGGCGATGTAGTTTGCCGGACCAGCAAAAGATCCAGTGCCGACTGGCCGAGGTCGCCGGACATCTAACTCCCGCCAGCAAGTTCCGGCCCCCGGTGATCACCATCGTTGGCGATGTGACGGGGCTGTCGGATTCGATGGACTGGTTCAGTCGTCGGCCGCTATCTGGAAAGTCGATCTTGGTCACGCGACCCAAAGATCAAGCGGATGGTTTGGTCGCTTCGCTATCGGAGCTGGGGGCCAACGTCGTAGTCCAGCCAGCGATTGAAATTTCGCCACCGGATGATTGGTCCGATGTGGATGACGCCATCGATCAATTGCCCACGTTTGATTCGTTGGTCTTCACCAGTCGAAATGGCGTGCAGTTCTTTTTAGATCGATTGCTGGTACGCGGTCAGGATTTGCGATGTTTGGCCGGAGCCAAGATCGCGGTGGTTGGTGAAGCGACCGCCGCGGCGTTGGCGAAGTATCACATGCGAGCGGACTGGGTGCCGGATGTCTTCGATGCGGACGCGTTGCTCGAAACCCTGTCGTCGCTGAATCCTCTGCCGAGCAAGACTTTGGTCGTTCGAACGCAGCGTGGACGCGACGTCATTGCAAACGGTTTGCGAGACTTAGGAACAACGGTTCGCGAAATTGTTGCCTATCAAAATCGCGATGTGACGGCGATGGACGAAGGGACTCTGGCGAAGCTGAAGGACCAGTCGTTGGATTGGATCACGTTGACCAGCCCCGCAACCGCCCGAAATGTTCATCGGTGGTTTGGTGATGAGCTGCCGAGCTGCAAGGTTGCCGTGATTAGTCCGCTGACAGCCGAAACCGTTCGCGAATTGGGATGGCGTGTCGACGCGGTTGCTCAATCGGCGACAATGGAGTCTTTGGTTCAAGCCATTCTCGAAGTGGAAGCAACATGATCCCGAAACGCTATCGCCAAATGCATGCCGATCATCCTGAGTTCATGCGTGCCTACGAAGATCTCGGCAAGGCTGCTCGTGAGTGCGGTCCGCTCAGCGAACGTGAAATCGCTTTGGTGAAATTGGCGATCTCGTTGGGAGCGGGCCTGGAGGGCGCCGCCCATTCGCATTGTCGCAAAGCGATGGAAGCCGGTTGCTCGCCCGACGACCTCAGGCACGTCGCGATGTTATCGGCCCCAACGATCGGCTTTCCGACCATGATGCGAGCCAAGTCGTGGGTCGAGGATGTGGTCACTCCGAAAGAGAAGTGACGTGGTTGGATCCATCGCTAGAGTGTGACCCAGCCTGGACGATTGGGACGCGTGCCGCGCTGGCGGTGGGTGGCTTGCAGGGATGGCATCCACAGAAGGTGTTGAGCGATGGTGATCAGGGATTTTGGATCGATCGGCTTGAATAAGCAGTGCGTTGGCGCGGAAGCCAGTTCAGTCTTTTTTTCCAGGCCCGCCCACTTCGACTCCGCCAAAAGCACCACGGGAAGTTGCTGAAAGGGATGCGTGTTGCGAATGTGTTCGATGGTAGCGAGTGCTTCCATCGGGGCATCGCCCACATCCCAAACGAGCAGATCAATTTCGGATCCTTGGTGACTCGACGGTGGTCCATATTCACCGGGAATCTCGTGTTTCTCGTCGACCCGATTTTGAACCGAGTCATCCATGTTTCCTAATTCGACGGGAGCCAAATGAAATGCCTTCAAGACCGCTTCGATTCCTCGCGCACAAATGCAACGCATGCCTTCGTGATGAAGCACACCGGCGGTCGCCAGCAGCGACAACGGTTTCGCATCGGCGACAACGACGGTGGACGTGTGTTGTTGGCGCGAATTGGAGGTCTCTTCGCCGCGTTGCTCGGCAGCGTGGTCGGAAACCGATTTCGCGGGGGGCGTTGGCGGTCCCAGTGATGCTGGCGGTCGGAAATGGGAATCGGGGCTCATGATGTGTCTTTTCGTGGGAGACTTCCGTGCAAAACCGACAGCGTTCTCCAGTCGCAGACAATCAATAGGTCACGACAACCGCGACGGCGATGCGAACTTTGCAACTACGCAATTTCCGCTGTCGGTCGCAAGATCAGCCCTCGCGTGGGAAATTGTCTTTCGGTAGCACGTTTGGCTTTGTTACGGTCGACCCATGATTGGTGAATACAAAATCAACCGAACCACGAGAAGGTGCAGCGTTGGCGATCGCCCGCTGGAACCAGGCGAGGTTTATTACTCCGTGGTCACCGAGGCCGATGAGGACTTCAAACGAGTCGACATCGCCGCGGATGCATGGACCGGGCCCCCAGAAGATGCGATTGGTTGGTGGAAGAATCGCGTTCCTCGAGCCGAAGAGAAGAAACGCGAAATTGCACCTCCCGAAGTGCTGGTGGAGTTGTTGCGATCCATGGCGGAGCAACCCGCGGCAGCCAAAAGTCGATTCTTGCTCGCATTGTTGCTGCTTCGAAAACGGCATTTAAAGACCGTCGACCCGCCCACATCCGGTTCGCCGATGGGGGCACCGCAATCCGATCAGGAATTGAAGTCGACCAACGAAGCGACCGCCGGCAATTCGCCGCCTCGCGAAGTGATGTTGCTGCAGTCCAACGTGGATCAATCGACCATGGAAGTGGAGGTCGTTGCGATCGCCAGTTCCGAGGCATCGCGATTGCAAGACGAATTGATCGACCTGATTTATCGCGATGTCGACGACGTTCCAGAATGAAACCGAATGAGAACGGAATGCTCATGAATGCTCTTGCTGCCCAGGCGATCTCGCCAAACGCATCTTCAGCCGTTCGCGTGAAGCGGTGGTCGCCAAATCGCATGGCGACAAAGAAGCAGTTGGCTACCTGGGCATCGATCCGTTCATGCTGCCTTGGCTTTTTGATTTTGGTGAGCCTGGGTTTGGCCAACGGATGTGTGCGGACCGTGTCGAATGTTCCTTTCGCGGCGCCACCTGTGGTGCTGAACGCGACGCCGAACTTGCAAGAGTTGGCAGCGGCCGTCAATCGGACCGACGCGGTTCAACAACTGTCGACCAATTCCGCCAAGGTGGATGTGTTGTCGATGCCCGCCGTGCCGAAGTTGAACGCCACCGTCAATCTGCAACGTGAAAAACGTTTTCGCATGAAGGCCAGCGTGCCGATCATCATGGGAGCCGGCATTGATCTTGGCAGCAACGAAAACGAGTTTTGGTTCGAAGTGCCGGACAACATGACTCAGACCTTGTACTACGCCAATCACGACCAGTATTCGCGTCAATTGAACCGAGCAATCTTGCCGGTCGATCCTTCTTGGCTGATCGAAGCCATTGGTTTGGCTCGTTTGGACCCGGCGACGGTGCTGAGTGGCCCCGTGATTCGAAGCGACGGACTGATTGAAGTTCGTACTTCCTCCCCCACACCGTCAGGCGTTTATCAACGCGTGTTGTTTATCGAACCTTCGGGCGGATACGTCACCAATGTCTTTCTCTATTCGCCGGATGGCCGGCAAGTTGCCAAGAGCATTGCATCGGATCACCGGTTCAATGAGACCGTCAATGTGGTGCTGCCGCACCGCGTGAAGGTGGAGTTGTTCCCAGCAGCCGGGCCTCCTTTGGCAATGCAATTGGAAGTCGCGTCGTACACGGTGAATCAATTGCTATCGGGTGATCCAGAACTGTTCACCATGCCAACCACGACCACGACAAAAGTGAACTTGGTGGAGATGGCAGGCATGACATCGGTGAACGGGTTTGCTAGCGGAGGCAACATCGCGGCTGGGGGGCCCGTCACCGGATACAGCTCCGCGACGATGGGGCCGATTGTCCCCGCCTCCGAGGCTCCCTGGACTCGTCCACCTGGTATGCCGGGGACGGCCGCCGCCTATTCCGCCAATGCACCCACGGGGCCTCCAATGCGTGGGATTCGGTACGAGTGATGCCCAAAGCGGATTGGCGAAGCCGTCTCCGACCAACGTTGGCCCGAAATTCGCTCTTTTAGGTCGCCTGAATCAGATCGGACTTTGTCGTTGCCAAATTGGCATCTGCACGGTCCAATTCGATATGCAAATTAGTATCCAGGTGGGCTCGAATAGGGACGCATGAGCGACCGCGAAAACGAAATGGCGGCGAATGCCGACGACGGGGCCGGAAAGAACGGCGAGCAAAATGCGGAAGACGCAGAGTTGCTGAGCGTTGAGGCGACGTCTGGCGATGTCGTCTTGGGATTCGATCATGCATCGACCAAGGTGAAGTCGTTTCCAAACTCGCCCGGCGTCTATCTGATGAAGGACTCCGCCGGCGTCGTGATCTATGTCGGCAAGGCCAAGAATCTTCGTTCCCGCGCGGGCAGCTACTTTCTGAAGGCCGCCAGTGAGGACGCTCGGACGGCGGATTGGATCGGCGACATTGCAGACATCGATTTCGTTGAGTGCGAAAGCGAGGTCGACGCTCTGCTGATGGAGTCTCGGTTGATCAAGGACATACAGCCGAAGAACAACAAGGAGCTGAAGGACGACAAGTCGTTTCCTTATTTGATGATCACGACGCGAGATGAATTTCCTCGAGTCGAAGTCACCCGAGAGCCACAGTCCAAGGGCGTGAAGCTTTATGGCCCTTTCACCAGTGCCGGTGCGCTGCGTGGCGCGATCCAGGTGATGCAGCGGATCTTTAAGTTTCGAACATGTACGCTGGACATCAGTGAATCCGACGAACGTTGGCAATGGTTCCGGCCTTGCCTATTGGCCAGCATCAACCAATGCACGGCACCCTGCAATTTTCGAATCAGCAAAGAAGACTATCGACGAGACATCAAACGTCTGCAAACGTTCTTGGATGGCGGAAAAACCAAGTTGCTGCGTGACATGCGGAACGAGATGAAGGCGGCCAGTCAATCGCTGGACTTCGAACGGGCCGCCGTGCTGCGTGATGAGATTCAGATGATCGAGCGCTTGGAAGAACGCGGCGAACTGGACACGCATGCTCAACCGGAGGTTTTCTACATCGATCCGCAAAAGGGATTGGCGGGTTTGAAAAAGGTGCTCGGTTTGTCCGAAACGCCACGCGTGATCGAAGGCGTTGACATCGCACATTTGGGTGGGAACGAAACGGTTGCTAGTCTCGTCCAATTCATTGACGGCCTGCCGTTCAAACCGGGGTATCGACGATTCCGCATTCAAGAAGTCAAAGGCATCGACGATTTTCGAAGCATCTACGAAGTCGTCTCGCGACGTTTTCGTGGGCTCTCGGATCGGCAAGAAGCGTTTCCTGACATCTTGTTGATCGACGGCGGCAAAGGCCAATTGAACGCGGCGATGGCGGCGTTTCGAGATCAAGACATTCAGCCGCCGACGGTGATCAGTCTGGCGAAACGAGACGAGGAAATTTTCCGGCCCGGCAATCCCGAACCGCTAAGATTGAGCAAGAGTGCGTTTGCATTGCGGTTGCTGCAGTACGTTCGCGATGAATCTCACCGTTTTGCCCAACATTACCACCACATTTTACGTAGTAAATCCAGCCTTCAGCGGTGAACCTTTCCAAGTGCGATGGGTCCGTACTGAGAGTAAAATGGTGTTTGGCAACACCCCCAAATGTTTCTGAGCCCACATGGTTCTAAGCCTGTTCGGCCCTAGACTGAGCAAACACTTCACTTCGAGTTTCACCTTCAACCAAAGGTCCTTTCCCCCTCGTGTCAGATAAACACATCACCCTGCACGACGATGCCCCCGAACGCAGCATTTTGGCGCGTTTGATTTTGCCGGACACCGTGGTCGAAGAAGATCCTTTGGAAGAGTTGCACGGGTTGGCGACCACATCCGGAACCCAGGTGGTCGATGAGCTGATTCAACGTCGATCGACGCCTGATCACTCCACGTACCTTGGCAAAGGCAAAGTGGAAGAGTTGCGATTGATGGTCGAGCGTCATGAAGCGGACGTGGTGATCTTCGACAACGATTTGACACCTGCGCAAACTCGCAACTTGGAAAAGAAAACCAATGCGAAGGTGATCGATCGTACGGAGTTGATCCTAGATATCTTTGCCGCCGGAGCACGCACTCACGAATCTCGCTTGGCGGTCGAGTTGGCCCAGCTCGAGTATTCGCTGCCGCGATTGAAACGCATGTGGACTCACCTCTCTCGTCAATCGATGGGCGTGGGGATGCGTGGGCCCGGTGAAAAGCAATTGGAAGTCGACCGGCGATTGGCGCAGAAACGAATTCACGACCTGAAGACGGAACTCAGCCGTGTGGAAGCTCGGCGTGAACGCCAAGTCGCCGCTCGTTCGGATCTGCCAACCGTTTCGCTGGTGGGTTACACCAACGCGGGCAAGAGCACTTTGATGAACGCTCTGACCGCGGCGGATGTGATGGCGCAAGACAAACTGTTCGCAACGCTTGATACGCGAACGCGTCGTTGGCATCTGCCGGATTGGGGACATGTGTTGCTGAGTGACACGGTCGGTTTCATCCGAGACCTGCCGCACTCGTTGGTCGCCAGTTTCAAATCGACTTTGGAAGAGACTCGGCAAGCGGAATTGTTGTTGCATGTCGCGGATGCGAGCAGCCCGCAAGTATTCGAGCAGATCAGCGCTGTCTATCAGGTTTTGGAAGAACTTGAAATCGAAGCCAAGGACACGCTGCTTGTGCTGAACAAGATCGATGCGATCACCAGCCCGCGTGTGTTGAATCGGGTGCTGGATCGTTATCCCAACGCCATTCCCGTGAGTGCGAAATCGAATTCCGGTTTGTTGCCGTTGGCACAAGCCGTTGGCGAAGCCCTGTCGCGTGAATTCCTGGACGTGGAAATTGATGTGGCTCATCACGACGGGAAACTGTTGTCGTTTCTGTCTGCCAACGGGAAAATCGAATCGCGTGAATTTGGAAATGATCACGTCACCGTTCGAGTTCGCATGCCCGCGGCCGCGATGGGAACCGTGCATCGTTCAGCACTTCAGGTGACACCAACGACGCTTGAAATGTGGAAGCAATCAGCGTCCGATGATGCGGAAATATCCGCTGCTGAAGGTGCCGATGAGTCTGCGGAACGATCTAGCGACGTGGCCTAGAAATGCCGCTGCCTTTTCAACAGGTATGGAGCCCTGAAGATTCCGTCGCGATTGTCACTGGTGCCAGCAGCGGGATCGGATGGGAGCTGACGCGATTGTTGGTCGCCGAACGTTCGCACGTGATCGTGGTCGCACGTCGCCGCGAACGATTGTTGGAGTTGGCGGAAACCAGCGGTCATCCCGATCGCGTGCATTTGGTGGTGGGCGATGTGACGCAAGCTGGCACACGCGACGAAGCGATGAGCCTAGCCGATGAATTAGGAAACGGCGGGCTAGATTTGCTGGTCAACAACGCCGGTGTCGGAGCCATCGGTCCCTTCGCGAAGGCCTCGGCGGAACGCATGCGAAAGGTCATGGAGGTGAACTTTTTTGCTCCGGTGGAATGGACCCGTGCCGCACTGCCTCGATTGCGATGTGTTGCGGAACGCGGAAAGCGTTCGGTGGTTTGCAACATCGGAAGTGTGTTGGGCCACCGAGCCGTTCCGGACAAGAGTGAATACTGTGCTAGCAAGTTTGCCTTGCACGGTTGGAATGATTCACTGAGAGCCGAATTGATTCACGATGGCATCGGAGTGACGTTAGTCAGTCCAAGTACAACGCAGAGTGAATTTTTTGACGCGTTGGTGGACACAGACCCGAATCAGAAGTCCAAGAGCATTGGCAGTTGGCCACCATCGCGAGTGGCAGCCGCAACCTTGGATGCGATCAAACGTGGTCGTAGCGAGGTCATCCTTAGCTTGGGCGGAAAAGCTTTGGTGTACGCCGATCGAGTTTCGCCACCGGTGATGAATGGCATTCTTGCCAAGCGTGGCGACTGACGTTCGTCATGACCCTCAGTCGACGACCAGAGATCACTCACCGCAGCTTCGCGATTCAGTCGCCGTAGTTGGGATAGTACCCATCGTAGTACGGAGCCACCGGATAGGGCGTTCCGCGACCAGACGGATACGGGGCAAATTGGTTTGTTCCCGCTGCTGGATTCGGTCGATGCCAATGGCCTGGATGCGGCCACTGGCTTGACCCCGACCCTGAACCAGAATCTGGACCAGTACTTGACCCGGGTGGACCGGGTGGTGGTGCTGGGGTGCCCGGCGGATTGGTTCCGGTGGGATGGCCCGGCTGCCCCGGATAACTTGGCTGCCCTGGATAAAACGGATGGTTCCAACCGTATCCAGGTCCCACGCCAATGTTCAGACCACCATACGGCTGACCCCAGTTTGCATAGGGGGTGCTGTAAGGCCGATAGGGAAAACGCCACTCGCCGTAGGGCCGGACTGGATCACCCCATTCTTCGACGCGATGGTAGTTGTCCGCAGACTGGCCGTAGGCAAGCGTGCTGCGGTAATGCGTGTAGCCACCGGTGCGAAGCGGTTGTGAGACCGCCGTGGTGGGAGTTTCAATTGGAGCGAATTGAGTGACTCGTTGACCCGTTGCGACGTCATGCGTGTAGGTGCTGGGCAGCGTCAACCAATCCATTGCGAACAAATGGGAAGGGCACGCAAGCAACACGACCGCGAAAGCAATCGCGGGCAGGGACAGCGAGAATGGGTCGGGCGATTTCATAGTCGCCAACCTAGTTCGCATTTTGCAACCGGGTCGGCATTTCAATCAAAAAACGCAACGTGCGTTTCCGGCCAGGTCATCTCAATCGACACATCCCCTACAACCCGAACAAACTTGCCTCTTTGATCAGGGTTGCAGATTGAAACGGGGCTGGCGACTTCTTATTAACTCGCTCTCGTAGGCCCGGCGAACGGTCAATCTTTTGGCGGGGGAATCGGCGGGGAACGCGTGTAGCTCCAGCGTGACAGGATTGGAGCCTTTGCCACTCAGCACACCAGCCAAGCCGTCGTTGTGGCTGCCGCGAAGATGTTCGCCGATGCGATCGCGCAACCGAACCGCTTCGCCGATGTACAGATAGCCTGTGAGGTCTCGGAACAAGTAAACCCCCGGTGTATTGGGCAGCGAGTCGAGGTCCAATTCCTGCATTGGATAAGTCGAAACCGTTCGGTCCCAATCGGCGACCCGTAGCACCAGTTCCGGTTTCAACCGTCGCGATTTCCTCAGTCGCAAAACGGCACGTCGAACCGTCTCCGCTGAAATGTCGCTGGACAACCGCTCTGCTTCCCGTTGCAGTTCATTTCTCCAAACGGGATTGCAAAGAACATCATCGATCATCGCATCATGCCGATCCAATACCGTTCGAATCGCGATCTCGGCCGTTGGAATGGCAGCTTGAATTTCATTGGTGGGCACCTGAGAACGTTTGGTCGTCGGCACGTCCAGCCGACCACTCTTGCGTAGTTGAAGCAACTTCCGAAGTGCGATCATTTGGCGATCAGAGCTGAGCTCCGGATCGATCTGCAGTTCCTTAAGGAAAGCACTTCGAAGTTCATCCTGAATCAACAATTCATCGCTGCTGTAGCCCTCATGCGAATTTTGAAAGGCTTCGCGGATTTTGGTTGAGCTTAGGTCGATCGTTTTGACGACATGTGGCGAGACTGTGGGTGGTTTCCCGGTTGATCGGCTCTCGGTCGAAGTCGCTGCTGTCTCCTGCGAAACGGCTTTGAGCATCGGCATCGCTAGCAGCGTTGCCAGCACGTAGGCCTTCAATGGACTGATCATGTGAAAAGAATCCGATTGGGAAATAGAAACGCGTTGAGGTGATTCTAACAATCATCCGCTGTGGACCATGACGCTCACATTGCGTCCCGCGAAACCAGGCGTTTGCATTCCTGCCAGCTACCGCCGGTGACGATACCGACGAAGAATCTAGCATTTGGTTCGCGGCATGAGGCCGCAGCCCACCCCACAGGTTCTGAGTCCCCAGCGTTGAAGAGCGTCAATCCAGGGCTTGGAGAAGCGTCAATTGGAAACGGAGTTCGCCACCCATGACAAGAATCAATACCAATGTATCGTCGCTCGTTGCCCAGAACCGATTGCAGGCGAGCAACAGTGACTTGCAAACGGCATTGACTCGATTGAGCACGGGTTTGCGGATCAACAGTGGGGCCGATGACCCGGCAGGTTTGATCGCCAGTGAGGCATTGCGAAGCGAGGTGACCAGCCTCGGTCGAGCCATCAGCAACACACGTCGTGCGAGCCAAATCATCAGCACCGCCGACAGTGCCTTGGGTCAGGTCAGCAACCTGCTCAACGATGTTCGCGGTTTGGTGGTGGAAGCCGCGAACAACGGGGCGTTGTCCAAAGAAGAGATCGCTGCAAACCAGTTGCAGATTGATTCGTCATTGGAAGCGATCAACCGAATTGCTCAGACGACCACCTTCCAAGGCCGCAAGTTGCTCGACGGTTCGTTGGATTTCGTGTCCACCGCCGGCGGCGTTCAGTCGATTCGTGACATCAACATTGACCAAGCCAATTTGGGCATCACCGGTCAAATCGATGTGGAAGTGGTCGTCCAGTCGGCCGCGACGCAGGCTTCGATCACCACCGGTGGATTCAGTGCGGCCGCCCAAGCGACTACCAGCTTCGGCACCGCAACCTCCGTGGACATCAATGGCGAGACCATTGATGTGTCGGGACCGGACGGTTTCGCAAGCATCGCATTCGTTGACGATATCAACAATTCCAACACCGGCGCCGTCGCTTACGATGAAAACACGGGGGTCTTGACCGTGACCGGAAACTTCACCGGTGATTCGGCCAACCCAGGGGAAGCCGACGCCGACGCCAGTGCCGTTGCCATTCAAGGCTTGATTGACGCGTTGGATGGGTTTGCCGCTTCCGGGACGGCCGTGGCGGGGACGCCAGCCGCACCGACCGGAGTCACCACCGACGTCGCATTCCAGATCGATGCAATCGAGTCTGGATCAGAGTTCAACAATGTGCAGATCGAATTCGTCGACCTGAACGATGGGACTGCGGATGCCGCAGCGACCGCGGCGTACGACGACGAACAGAAAATCCTGACGGTGACCTACAACTCGCAAGCCGCCACGCCGACCAACCGAGATTTCGCCGCCATCTCAACTGCGATCGATGCGGTTCAGGATGACGACGGCAACAACTTGTTCACCACGACCAACAACGCGGGGGCCAATCCCTTCGTGGCTCCGGCAAGTCCGCTGACCACCGGCAACTCCGGCGGAGAAGTGTTGCTGGACGACTTGGTGTTTCAGTTAAATGGAGCCGATGGAGCGGAAACCTTCAACTTCGCTGGTGGAACGGGACAGGACCAAATCGCCGCCGCTATCAACTTGGTCAGTGACAGCACCGGAATCACCGCAGACACCGACACGGGGGCTTTGCAATTCACTTCGGTGGCCTATGGAACCGAAGCACTCATCAACATCGACGTGATCAACGAAGGCGGTTCGGGAACGTTCGAAACCTCTTTGGCCGTTTCGCGTGCCACGGGCTTGGACATTTCCGCAACCGTCAACGGTGTGGAAGCCAATGGTCGTGCCAACACGCTTTCGATCAACACATCGTCGTTGGACCTTGAGGTCACTGTCGACAACGGAAGTTCGACCAACTTCTCGTTCTCGATCACAGGTGGTGGAGCTTTGTTCCAGTTGGGACCCGACGTGACCAGCAACCAGCAAGCTCGTTTGGGCATTGGAAGCTTGAGCACGGGGCAGCTTGGCGGAGCCACCGGGCGACTGTATGAGTTGGGCAGTGGCCAGGCGAAGAGCTTGGTCAACGACGTCAACGGTGCAGCGTCCGTGATCGATGAAGTCATCGACAAAGTCACCAGCCTCCGCGGGCGATTGGGTGCGTTCCAAGCCACCAGCTTGGAGAGCAACTTGGTCAGTCTCAACGAGACACTGGCGAACTTGGAAGAAGCTGAAAGCTCGATTCGCGACGCCGACTTCGCGCAAGAATCCGCGAATCTGACGCGAGCACAGATCTTGGTGCAGTCGGGAACCAACGTGCTGTCGCTGGCGAACCAGAACCCGCAAAACGTTCTGTCCTTGCTCGGATAATCGAGCTCTCTCTGGTCCAGGCAATCCTTTCAAAAACGCCATCACGTCGCCTTCATCGGTGGTGTGATGGCGTTTTTTTCGGTCGTCTCGAAAGGCCGTGGCCATTGCGGCGTCAGCTTTTGCCGTGATCGATGGATCAGATGTAGAACATCGGTTCGGTCACGTCTTGGCACTCGCGCACCACGTCGCCCAAGCGGACACGAGCCAATCTGGCTCGCGATTCTTCCGCTGCTTCGTTCCATCGACGCTGGAGCGCCTGTTGGGCTTCCGAGGCGGGTTGATCCGCTCGGTCCGTGGACTCGGTGCAACCGATGGCTTCCACGATGTCGAGCAGCGTAATCGAGTCCGGGTCAACCGAAAGCACATACCCACCTTGGGCGCCGCGAACAGCTTTGACCCAGCCGGTGGACTTCAAGGTGCGAAGAATTTGTACCAAGTAGGGACCGGGAATGTCGTGGCGGCCAGTGATCTCAGCCGAACGAACCGGTTGCCCTTCTTTGCTGTGCATCGCCAAGTCCATCATTGCCAAACAGGCGTAATGAACCGCTGCATTGATGACCATGCTATGTCTCTTTGAGCTTGGTGGAATCGACCGCGATCAATCCGAAGTGTGCAAACCACATTCGGTCTTTTGGAATCCACTCCAGCGACCTGCGCGTTCGTCTTCGCCCAGTTGGACGGGACGTGTGCAAGCTTGGCATCCAATGCTCGGATACCCTTGGTCGTGCAAGGGGTTGTAAGGAATGTTTTCTTTGAAGATCAAAGACCAAACGTCTTTCTTGGTCCAATTGGCCAACGGGCTGATCTTCACGAGTTGAAACTTCTTGTCCCAACCAACGATCGGGGCTTTCGCACGGTCTTCGCTTTGATCGCGACGAATGGCGCTGGCCCACGCATGCCAACCGCTGGCGGCACGATGGAGGACGCGAAGTTTTCGTTCAAAGCAGCAGCGGTTGGGATCCGTCTTGTACAGCGGTCCGCCGTGCTCGGCTTCGAATTCTTCGACGGTGGTGTCGGGATACTTGTATTGAACTTCGATGCCGTACCGTTCTTTCACGCGTTCGCGAAGTTCTAGAGTTTCTTTGAATTGATAGCCCGTCTCGAGATTGAACACGGGAGTTTCGGGGGCAATGGTCGACAACATGTGCAGGATGGTCATGCCTTCCGGACCGAAGGCCGTTGCCATCGTGAATTTGGGAGCAAAACGATCCGCTGCCCACTTCAAGATTTCCTGTGGTGTTGCCGACTCCAACGCATCACTTTCGCGTTTCAGCTCAGCCAGAAACTCCTCCGTGGGATGCAGTGGTGGATCGGCTGCCAATGCCCCCCGTACGTTGGGGATGCCCTGAGAATCGACGTCCGTTCCCTTGGCGGCCTCGTTGTGGGCAATTTCCGCAGGGCTCAGCACACGGAGCGACGGTTTCGCGACGTTGCTGGGTTGCGCATCGGCTGCGGAACCGTCCTGCGTACTCGAGGCGGAAGACGATTGAGGAGTGACAGAACTCGGGTTTGTCACGGCGGGCTCGTTCATTCGGATAGACATTGTCGACTCATCTCCAGACCAAAAATCACGGTCTGTGTGACGTTGGAAGTACGAAACCTTACAAACATGATCAGGATGGTCAAGTATCCCCATCGGCCGCCATTGCACTCAGCTTGAGGCGATTGGAATGGTTCCGGCTGAGTTTGACGTATAATTCAAAAAAGCCGTCCCCAATGGTTCTCGCGACGCCCGTACGCGGGAATCTCTTTTCTTATCCGTGACGGAGGCTCCCGTGACCCAATCGAACTTTTCGCCGTTCAATGACGATTTTGCTCGTCTGGTCAGTCTCGCTGCGAGCAGCATGAGCAAATGGTGTTGCTGGACGGCTGCGGTGGCCGCGATGAGTCTTGGGTCCGTGGCCGCAGACACGGTGACGCTGAACAGCGGCGGTCAAATGACCGGGAAAGTTCGCGAGGTCGATTCGGCGAAGAACCCCTACATCCTGGTGCAGGTGGATTCCGAATTGTCGGTCGCGTTACCAAAAGCCAATTCGCGTTTGGTGGTGTCCGATGAGAAACTGCAGGAATACCGCCAACGCGTTGTGAGGGCGGGGTTGGACGGTCAAGCTCACTACGAGCTGGCCTCTTGGTGCAAAGAAAATGGCTTGCTGCAGCAGCGCCAGTATCACCTGCTTCGCACCATCGATCTGATACCGGATCATGCCAACGCTCGTGCGGCCCTGCGTTATGTGGAACGGGATGGCAAGTGGATCTTGTACGAGGAATGGCGGCGCTCGCAAGGACTCGTGAAAGACCGCAAAGGTCATTGGGTGTTGCCCGAAGTGATCACATGGCGGTCGTCCTCCGACGAGAATGACAAGACGGCCAAACGGTGGATCAAAACCATCAAGCAATTGCTCGCCAAGATTCTTCGCGGCGACAACGAAGCGATGGAAGAACTGATTGCGATCAGCGATCCGCTCGCATCGCAAGCGATGGCGAAGGAGTTGGTGGATTCGCAATCCAAAGGGACCGCTTGGCGTCCCGTGCGAATGGTGTGGCTGAAAAAACTGATGGAGTTCCGAACGGGCCCCGCGGTCGAGGCCATCGTGAAAACAGGCTTGCTGGAGCCGGACGATGTTGTTCGCGAAGAGGCATTGAAATGGCTGCAGACGAACGAAACCGGATCGGCCATCGCGACCTACATGCCTTGGCTCAAGAGCAACAGTCCGAAACAGGTCAAAGCCGCCGCTCGTGCGTTGTCGTACTTTCCAAACCCAGAAGCCGCCTTCGCCTACATTGATGCGTTGGTCACGATCGAGAAGAAAGCACAGCAAGTGGGCGGTGGCACCCAAGCCGGATTTGACAACACCGGCAGCGGAGGCTTCTCGCAAGGAAGCAAACAGGTCGTCGTGAACAAACCCCATCGACATCCGGAGGTCTTGCAGTTGCTTCGTGCGATCGCACCCGATGTCGACTTCGGATACGACAAGTCAGCGTGGAAGCAATACTTTGCAGAACTCAGGTCACCACCACGATCGGACCTGCGTCGCGATTCTTGATGCTTTCGTGGCAAACTTTGAAAAGCTTGTGACAAACAAAAAACGCGTTGAGGGAGAATCCTCAACGCGTTTTTAAAGGCAGTCTCATCTCAACTGTTGATCAAGCAACCGGCTTGATTTCGTAGCCCGTGCGGTATTCGCGGCGCAGGAACGGATTGGCCGCATCGGCGTTCTCGCCGACAAAGCGTTCGGTTTCGGGATCGTGTGTCAGCATCGGTCCGGACTTCAGCTCGGAAACGTCCGCACCGTAATTCTTCAACGACGAATGCATGTCGTCCAACACAGCGGACCACGCTTCCAAATCCGAAGCCGAGCGGACTTGATCGTCGTTGTAGGAGCTTGCACAACGCATCGCGACGTTGGCCAAATTACACCATCCGGTGCTATGGTGGCCGTTTTCGATAGGGGCCGCCAACGAACTTGATTGGCGGCTTTTGACTGCTTCAACAAAGTTGCTGAGGTGAGCCGGCACGGTGCTCACATTCGCTTTGAATTCGCGAATCGTCTTGCCATCGCGATCGACGGCTTTGCCGCTACCGCGTTGACCTAGGTAGTAACCACCTTCACAAACAACCACGTAGCCGCTGCCTGGCCCGGTCATCGGTTTGCCGCCAGGAACTTTCCAACCACCCCTGGCGTCTGGTTTGATCGACATATTGCTCAGTGCGATCACCGTCGGGAACATTTCTGTTTCGAACAATGCGAAGTGCACGTTGGGAGTTTGTCCCGCGTCGTTCCATCCCATTCGGCCGCCAGCGGCGATCATTCGCGATGGGGTGGAAACTTTGTCTTGATAGGCAACGTTTCGAATGTCATCCAGGATGTGAACACCCCAGTTGCCCATCTCGCCGCTGCCAGTGTTCCAATCCCAGTGCCAATCGTAGTGGAAGTTGTTCCGCATGATCGGCTGGTCCTGAGCCGGTCCGAGCCACAGGTCGTAGTCGACTTCCGCCGGTGGGGTCAGCGGTGTATCGCGTTTGCCAATCGGCCCGCGAACGCCCAGGCGGTTTGCCTGCACGTATTGGATGGCGCCCAACGCTTTGTCATCGTGCAGAAATTCACGGGCTTGCATTTGGATGGGATCGCTGCGTTGCTGGGTTCCCAACTGGACGATCTTGCCCGACTTTTTCGCGGCTTCGACGACTTGGCGTCCTTCCCACTGCGAATGCGAAAGTGGTTTCTCAACGTAAACGTCTTTGCCGGCATCAATCGCCCAAATCGCGGCCAAGCAGTGCCAGTGGTTGCAGGTCGTGATGACGACCGCATCGACGTCGTCCAGATCCAACACGGTGCGAAGATCTGTGTAGGCCTTGGCTCCGACCTTGTCCGCCAAAGACTTGGCACGTTTCTCGTCCGGGTCCGCGACGGCGACCATTTTTGCACCTGGAACACTCTTGTGAACCGTGCGAGCAAGTTCGCCGCCACGACCGCCCGCGCCCAGAACTGCAATCCGAACCTCTTCATTCGCTGCGGCTCGCAGGGGACTTGAAAGTGCAACGGTACCGACGCCAGCGGCGACACCGGCCAAGAAATGACGCCTACCCAAAGTGGAGGTCACGACTTCACGCATGTTGTGGATCCTAGGTTGATGAAAATGGGGATTCGGGATTTTGGAAACTCGCGTCCCAGAATAACGGATGCGGATTACGAAAGGCAAAGCATCCTTGCGGCCGTTTAGCGGTTGGCCACGCCGCGATAGGGAGTGGCCTCGCCAAAGGATCTTATTCGTGACGCAGCGCGTCGATCGGATTCATTTTTGCCGCTCGGATCGCGGGATAAAGCCCGCTGATCAGACCAACCATGACTGCGATCAATACCGCCAGAGGAATGGTTTCGTAGACGATCGTCGGTTGCGAATCGCGAATGGCGCTGGGCAGGGCTTCGAACTGTTCCGGAAAACCACTGGCAACCAATCCAATGAACAACCGGTACATTGGTGGGCCAGCGAAGCCCAATAAAATTCCAAGAAACGCACCTGCGAAGCTGAGCACGATCGTTTCGACCAAGAATTGACGTACGATGTCGGAACGTTTGGCACCCAACGCACGCCGAACACCGATTTCGCGGGTGCGTTCGGTAACGCTGGCCAGCATGATGTTCATGATGCCGATGCCGCCCACCATGAGCGAAATGCAGGCGATCAAAACCCCGATCCCCAGGAACATCAAACGCAGGTTGCGTGCTTGCTCGAGCAATTCCAGCGGAACGACAACGGCGATATCGCCAATCTCGGAATGCTTGGGTGCGAGTATGTTCTGGATCACCGCGGCTGTGGTGCGAACTTGAGAGACTCGTTCGACTTGCAGCGTGATTTGATTCAGTTCCATCATCTCGATTTGAAACTGGCCGCTACGGCGGGTAACGATGGTGTCTCCGATGCGTTTTTGCATCGTCTGGATCGGGATGTAAACGTCCTTGGAAAAGTCCTGTGAGTCCAAGGAACCACCAATTGCGGCCGAAGGATTACGAGACTCAAGAACCCCCACCACGCGGTAGAAATCAGTGTGTTCAGGGATGTAAATCCGTTTGCCAAGTGGTTCTTCATAGGGGAACAGTTTCTCGGCAACCCCATCCGCGATCACGCAAACATTTTCGCTGTTCAGCCCGTCCGCATCCGTGAGAAATCGTCCGCCGCGGTCGCGAATTTTCAGTTGGTTGACAACGGCGTAGCCGGGAGTGCTACCGACCAAACGGCCATCGACCAACTTGTCACGGTAAGTGAATTGGCGACGAATTTCCCGAATGGGAACCGCCTTTTGGATCGTGGGAAGCGTGGCCAGGATTTGGTCCAGTTCCGATCGTAGCAAGCCGTACTTGGAGGCGGAGCGATCGGCGAGCTTTTCTTCTGGTGGTTTGACCGTGCGAGCGATGATCGTCGTGGCGCCAAGTGATTCAATCTGTTTTTGAACCTGATCGCTGGCACCTTGGCTGATGGCTGTCAGCACAATCACTGCCCAAACACCGATCAAGATTCCCAACATGGTCAGGCCGGTTCGGAGCGGGTGTAGGGTCAAGCTTTTGACGCCGAGCGTGAAGGTCCGCCACCAAATCATGATTCGAGCCCTTGTTTGGCGAGGATTGCCTTCGCGGCAGCTCGTTGCCGTTCGCGAGCTACGTTGCGTTTGTCTTCCGGCACTGTGACATCGCTGTGCAACATGCCGTCCTTCAGGCGAACCACACGTTTGGCTCGATCGGCGACATCGTCTTCGTGTGTCACCAAAATGATGGTCCGGCCTTCGCTGTTGAGCGAATCAAACAGCGTGAGGATTTCTTCGGTCGTAACCGAATCCAAGTTACCCGTTGGTTCGTCAGCCAAGATGAAGTAAGGATCGTTGACCAAAGAACGTGCAATCGCGACGCGTTGTTGTTGTCCACCGGATAGCTGGCTGGGACGGTGATCCAACCGGTCGCCCAAACCCACTTTCGCGGCCAATTTGACGACTCGCTCGTGTTGTTCGGGGCCGAGTTTGCCCTGGTAATACAACGGGACTTGAATGTTCTCCACGACCGTCAATTGTTGGATCAGATTGTAGGACTGAAACACGAATCCGATGCGACGGCTGCGGATGTCGGCCAACTGATCGTCGGTCATTGTGCTGATGTCGTCATCGCCCAGCAGCAACTTCCCCGCGGTGGGTTGGTCGAGGCAGCCGAGCAGATTCAGGAGCGTGCTCTTGCCGCTTCCCGACGGGCCCATGATGGCAACGTAGTCGCCTTCGGGCACATCAAACGAGACACCACGAAGGGCTCGGACCGTTTCGCTCTTCAGCACGTACTCTTTCTTGAGATCACGAATGCTGGTCGCCAGGCGGTTGCCACCGGCGGTAACGGACGGAGTCGCTGCGGAAGCCAATGCGGAACCGTGGGAAGAGCTGGAAACGGGTTGGGATTCGTACGCGTTAGGAGAACTCATGACGCGTTGACTTCGGCGGTTTCGGCAGACGTGACCTCTTTGTCTGTGTCCGAAGCTTCCGCCGTTACGGAGGTTTCATCGGCCGAGTCCGTGGCGGCTTCATTCGCGTTGGCACCGTCTTGGCCACCAGGACGATTTGCACCGGGGCGTCCCGCACCGGGTGGACCGTTGGGTTTGCGACCTTCGCCCGGTTTTCCCTCGCCGCGTGCTCCAGCGGATGGTGGCCCGCCGGCCGCGTCAGCACCCACCGTTTCGCGAAGATCACGCATCTCGCTGTTGTCTTCCGCTTCAATCTCCGGAAGGTCCATCAAGTTCAGATGTTCACGCAAGTTCAGAATGGCCGTCTCGCCGAGTTCGAGTCCCGAGACAATGTTGACCATGGTGTCGTTGGTGGCACCGATTTTGACCTCGCGGGTTTCAAACTCGGTTGGGCCTTTTTTGACCAGCGAGTACATCTTTCCGCCGTGTTCATACAAGGCTTGGATTGGCACTTGCGTCGCGTCTGGCAACTGTTGGATGAACACCTCCACCGCAGCTGTCATCCCCGTGCGAATGATCTCCGGTGGATCGATGATTTCAATCGTGACGGCATATTCCTTGACGGAGGAACTGAACCAGCTGCCGGGTTCCGCATAGCGGTTGACCTTGGTGACGCGACCCTTCAGCGTGACGTCGGGAAGAGCATCCAACCGGATCTTGGCCGGCATTCCTTTCCTCAACAGTGTGATGCGAGATTCGTTGACTTTGCAGCGAACCTGCATCATCGTTGGATCGGGAAGTTCGATGATGGCTTGGCGTTCACGAACCTGTGCCCCAGCCTCCACCACGAATTCCGCGTTGCCGCCCCGCGAGCTGTATTTATTCGCATGCACCACAACCCCATCGGTCGGTGCATACATGACACACATTTCGATTTGTTGTTCGACTTCCGCCAATTCTTGTTGGGCTTCGAGCAATTCGGATCGGGCTGCCGACAACGTCGCTTCGGCCGCGTCAATGTCGCTGTCGAACTGCACCAGCATCTTTCGACGCGTTAGGTTTTGCAGCACCTTCAATCGGGCTTGTGCCGATTCCAATTGGTTGCGTGCATTGGCGAGAGCAAACTTGTCCGCTTCCAATTGCAGCGACTTCACCAATCCCTTGGCGACCAAACGTTCCGTACTCCCGATCGCCAACTGGGCTTTGCGAAGTTCTTGCTCGGCGACAGCGATCTCGCTTTGGATGGTCTTCTCGTCCGTCTTGTATACGCCTTCGAGATATTCCTCACGAGCGATCTTGGCTTGCTCGACCAGAGCCGACGCGGTGGCCACATTGGCTTCGGCCGTGATGACTTTGATGCGGTCCTCTTTTAGTTCCAATTCCAGGTTCGACGAGTCCAATTCCACCAACTTGTCGCCTTTGCGGACTCGCGTTCCCTCGTCGATCACCCACAAGATGGAAGTGCCCGTGCTGCCGCGTGATTTGATTTGGCAGATAATCTCAGTATTGCTGCTGCTCTCAATTTCCCCCTGTTCGATCACGGTGTGATCAAACGGCCCACGCTCGACCGTCGTGACAATCAAATCGTCCAGGCTGACTGTGGAGGACTTTGCGTAGTATCGCTGGTACGCGAAGTAGCCGCCGATGCCGACCACGGCCAGCACGATCAACAACCCGAGCAGGACGCCGCCGCGCCGCGATGCAGCCTCGCGAGCCGCTGAGTCAGACCGGTTCACGAGCCCGGCAGAACGAGACTGTGCGGAGTGCGGAAGATGCATATGGCGAACGTTGCCAATGCGAAAACGCTCTGCAACGGCGTTTTGCCGCTGCGAGCAAATGAGGTTGGATCGCATGGTTCTTGGCGGGGGCCGTAGGTGGGGAACGGAGAGCTGTTGTTTGAACCCCAACAAATCACGAAAGTTTCGCGATCGTTTTGCGGGGTGGTGAACACGGCGAATTCACCGAACGGCCCATTATCCTACTCGACCCGAGCGATCTCCCAACCGTTTTTAGCAAAAATACCGGTCGTCAGAGATCATTGAACCATCGATTTCGGACCTGACCTCCGCAGATTTCCGCTGCAATTCGGTCTGGTCCATCGCAAACCGAGGGTTGATTTCCACCTTGACGGAATCGTCCACGGTCACGTCACACGTGCGTAACCAGCGGCGGTGGAGATCGCAGATCGCTTTTTGAGCCAATTCTGGAGTATCCGTTGCGGCACCGTTGGCATTCTTAACGGGTGCAAAGGCCTCGGCCGGATCCACTTCGCAAACGATCGTGTTGTTGGCCTCGGGCAGCAGGTCGAAAATGAATTGTTCGAACTTGGTCGCGTTGGGGCTGTCTGGAGTAACCGCTTGGCCCGATTCGTCCAAATGAGGCACCTTTTTGTTGGCACGGTGAAACGGAAAGGAAGCATCCGACTGCAGCATGCGATCGAAGAATTTTAGATCGAACAGATGGACCGCAATGTTTCCGGCCCACAGTCGCAAACTGCCGTCTTCATTGGTCATCTCCGCGGCGGAGTCTGGCAGGTCGCTGTACTCAATGATCTGAGTCTTGCCATCGACCTCGACCACGTTGCCAACTTTTTCGGTTGGATAACGTTTGCGGATGACTTGCGTGGTCATCTCGCTTTGGGCCAATAAGTGATGTCCGATGAAAACAGGATCACACAATTCGACCAGTGGATTGTCGACCTGGAAGTAGAACAGATGCTTGTGCCCTTCTCGCTTCATTTGCTCCAGACAACCGTTGCGGTCCAGGGCTCGCAGCGTTCCGCCGTGGCCATCGGGGCTGAGTGCCAACGAATCTTTTTCGGACATCAAGATTTTCCCAGTGGAGGCATCGACCGCCGGCATGGTGCCTTGTTCAAAGATGATGACTTGCTCGGGCTTCAATCCGAGATAGTTGTTCTCTTCGAAGTACTGTCGCGTTTCAGCGTCTGTCGCGGCACTGGTCATCAGATACAGCGGAACGTCGACACCATAAGTCTCGCTGGCCGCGATCAATCGATCGGCAAAGAATTGAAACAGGGTGCGACCGCTGACGGGGCCAACCGGGAACATGCCTTTGGGTTGATCAAAACCCAAGCGCGTTCCTTGGCCGCCCGCGACCAACACGGTCGCGATCTCGCCGTCGCGGAGGGCTTGCTCGCCGCGCTCGCGAGCTTGCTCCAATGTCCAGTCGCATCCGCTTCCGTCGCTGGCAACCGCTTGAGGCATGGTCGCGCGAGAGGCGAGTTCACCAAAATCAATCGCCTTGTCTTTGCCTTCGATCAAAGTCTTCAACTGGCCAAAATCCACTTGCGAAATTTGGCGGCTGAGTTGCGTTTGACCGGCATCGTCGAGTGAGTCCCAAAAGCGAAGCAGATGCTGTTGGTCGTGAGGTTCCAAGCGGGCTTGTAGTTCGTCGAGCGTGAGTGTGGCGTTGGCTTCGGCGGACGATTGGACAGACATGGGCAGTCGGTGGTGTCGTGAATGGAGAAAAGTGAGTTGTGAGCCTGCAACACTGATCGGCGAACGAAACAACAGACACGTTTCGCTTCGCCAGGTTGAACGAATCACGCGAGCTTTTGAAATCGGCCAGCTCGTGGTTGGCCAAACAAATTGGTGTGATTGGACAGACGAATGAATCGTTGCTGGCCAAACAATTCACGAATCGTTCGGCAGGCTCTTATCTGCTTCCTAGACAGCATATTCCGTTCCGGCGGGACGCTCGCCACCCCAAAGCGACTTTCGCGAAAACTTCGCTAACCTTTCCTCTGACACGTCATTCGTGATTCTGCGGAACGTTCGGTCTGGGGAAGGCGGAAGGTTGCCCGAACCAATCCGGATGAAAACCCTGGCGAACGGCGAGCAGAACCGCCTTGCCGTGCTGGTGGGGTGCGCCGTGCGTGGTGTCCCATTCCAACCGTTCTTCGTATCGAAGGACTCGCAAACCAGACGACGGTGCGACCGCCCATTCGATCAATTGATTGGGACGAAAATAATTGATCACCGCGTCAGCCGTTTCACTGACTGGTTGGTTGCTATCCTTGCCCGGTGCTTGATCACTGCCGGGGTCTTCGGTTGTGTGCACCTGAACGTACAGCACGCCGTGAGAGGTCAATCCATCGCACATGTTCTGCCACACCCTCGGTGCGTCAGCGGCGGGAATGTGATCCAAAACCGTGGTGCCGATGATGGCGGAGTATCTTCCCGCAGCAATGTCCAATTCCCGAACGTCACAGACGAGTGTTTGAACGCGATCGGACAATTCGGCCTTGACCGCCCGTTCGCGAATCCGGTCCAGTCCCCGTTCGCTGACATCAACGGAGGTCACGTTGAAACCGGCGGCGGCCAGTGCCAGCGTGTCGCGACCCGCTCCCGCACCCAGGTCCAGCGCGTGACCGCAACCATCTTCGGTCGATTGGACTTCGTCGGATGTGGGAGCCACCACCTGGCGAAGGTAGGCCGCCAATTCCAGCGAAGGCTGCATTCCATAGGCGATATTTTCGCGGTCGTAGGCTTCAAAGAAGAAATCACGCGGTTCGTCTTCGGTGACTGGATTCACGCTGATACAGATGGGCTAAAGAATGTGGGATAAAATGAGGGAGTCATTGGCAAGATAGCCTGTTGGGAAGCGAAACACAGACATGTCATTTCATGAAAGTCAAAACGTAACCAGCGATGGCCCCATCGATCGGCCCGCGGATGACGTCCCGGTGGTCGCTGAGTTGGTGCCGGACGTGGAGGCCGAAGTTGTCTCCCAAGCTTCGTCAGAACGTCCTCCATGGAAACGTCGATTCCGGGCGATCGGCCGATGGGTGGTGCTCGGCGGATTGATGCTGATGACCTTCGCGTTTTTGAGTTCGGGGTTGAGTCCCAACCCTTCGGCCATCCCAACGCTCGAGATCGCTTCTGATTCAACCTCGACCGACCATTCGGTGTTGATCCAGGGTAATTCGCCCTCGGAAGCGGGTGTGCCGGCAATTGAAAACGTCGCGTTGCGGGCTGACGGGGTTCGTGAAAAGAAACCGGAGGATGTTCTCCGGGAACGGTTGGCCGAGCAGTGGCGATTGAGCCTGGACGAACGGGGTTTGGAACCGGCACCCATGGCGGATTGGCTGACCGTTTGCCGGCGTCTGTCGTTGGCTTTGGTGGGAACCGGATTGTCGTTGGAAGAGATCCGATCGTTACAGCGAATTCCGGAAGCCGAGCGAGTCTCCGTGCACCGCGAACGCTTGCTCAACAGTGATCGATTCCATCAGTACTGGGCCGAACGGACGGCTCGTTATTTGGTCGGTGCCGACGAAGGCCCGTTCATTTTCTATCGCCGCCGACGGTTTCGGACTTGGTTGAGTGAGCAATATGCTAAGAACACTCACTACGATGATTTGGTGAAGATGCTGATCATCGCCGAAGGGGTTTGGACCGACCGTCCGGAAGTCAACTACTACACGGTGACGTTTGATAGTGGCGATGACGGACCCGACCCCGTTCGATTGGCAGCACGAACCACACGAGCTTTCTTGGGGGTGCGAATCGATTGCTTGCAGTGCCATGACGACTTCCTGGGAAATGTCTCGTTAGGCAACGCGGATTGGATGGTGCACTGCACCGACGATTGGATCCCTCGCGAACACCGAGCATCCGACGATTCGTTGCCGACTGCGAGTGACGTGGGTGTGCTGCGTGAGGGCAGCCAAGAAGATTTCCATTCGTTGGCCGCGTTCTTCACGGCGGCAACCAGCGAGGGCGTGCAAGGACTTCGCAATCAGAAGGCTGACTACAAGTATCAGTTTCTTTACGAAGACGAAGAAGTCCAAGTTGAACCCGATGTTCCGTATCGACGCGATTTGTTGCCTCCGGCTCGCGAGCAAAAGAACCATGCGCAAGTAGCTGGCGACGAATCGGAGTTGCCGCATTACCTCAGCGATCGCGAACGTTTGGCCTACTGGTTAACACACCCTGAAAACAAACCTGCTGCGAGAGCTGCGGTGACTCGGTTTTGGACGTTGTTGTTCGGGCAACCACCGGGCATAGAAACGGAATACGGATTCCAAGTTGGTGAAGTGGACAACCTGCCCTTGGATATTCCTCCGTCGCCGATGATTCAAACGCTGGCCGATGCTTTTGTTGCCAACGATTTCAACATTCGAGACCTGATCCGTTGGATCACGGATTCGCCAGCGTTCCAAGTCAGCAGCCAAGCGGACTTCGATGTCACCGAACAACACGAATTGGCGATGGCGGTGTTTCCTGTCACGAGGTTGCGCGGGGAGCAGGTGGCGGGCGCCGCGATTCAAGCGGGGCGTATCAAGACCATCAATCGCGATTCCTCGTTCCTTGTGCAATTGATGCGTTTTGGTGAAACCAACGATTTTCTAAAACGCTATGGGGACTTGGGTGAAGACGAGTTCACGCAACAGCCGGTCACCATCACGCAGCGACTGGTGATGCTGAACGGCAAAATGGTTGCGGAGACGTCCAAACCCAACCCGGTTTTGAGTGCCGCGTCGCACATCGAAATGTTTTCCGAGAATGATGAAGCGGTCGTGAGAACGCTGTATCTGACCGTGCTGAATCGTGAGCCCAGTGAACGAGAATTGAAACACTTTGCCTCGCGGCTGAAGCGTGAAGTCCGCGAACAAAACGAACCGGCGACATCGCGAAACCAGGAGATCACGGACCTGATGTGGGTGCTGCTCAACAGCAGCGAATTTGGCTGGAACCATTGAGCAGCAGGGAATCGAACCCTTGCTTGGTCCAAAACGGGGCGTGGGTTCGAACGAGATTTATCAAAAGACGAACTGAAGCTTGAAGCGAGCGAGAGGATACTGAAATGACGATGTCGATCAGCAAACCATCGGGGCACACGCTTTGTGACGTGCGCACTCACCTCTCTCGGCGTCGATTGCTGGGGGCCGGTTCGGCATTCATGATGTCGGCGCTGGCACGAAAGTTGACGCTGGCGGCTGAGCAGCAAGCGGACTCCGGCAAGCCGCCCAAGAGCGTGATCTTACTATGGCTGGAAGGTGGGCCGAGCCAACTGGAAACCTTTGATCCGCACGCGGGGACCAAATACGGTGGTGATGTGGGCGCCATCGATACCAGTTTGAAAGGTGTTCAGCTCGCTGACACCATGCCTCGATTGGCCGAGCAAATGCACCTGTGTTCGTTGGTGCGAAGCGTCGTCGGAAAGGAAGGCGATCACGAGCGAGCTATCTACGCGATGAAAACTGGTTTCCGGCCGGATCCAACGCTGGAACATCCTTCCATCGGCAGCATTCTTTGCCACGCCGATGAAGCGGGAGCGGACATTCCACGTCACATTTCGATCCTTGCCGGGCGGTCGGCCGCGACGGGCGGTTACTTGGGTCCGCAGTTCGATGCGTTCAAGACGGGTGACCCGGCACAACCCGTTCCTGACGTGCGGGCCCGAGTGGATGACGCTCGCTATCAACGACGGTTGGATGCTTTGACCAACATACTCGAACCGCAATTCACTCGTGGACGCATTCGTGACCTGGAACAGAATCGAACACTGCACTTGGCCGGGACCGAAGCCGCGCGGCGGATGATGTCGAGTGATCAGCTGTCAGCGTTTGATGTCAACGAAGAACCGCAATCCGAACGAGATGCCTTTGGCGATCATGCGTTCGGTCGCAGTTGTCTGTCCGCCTCGCGGCTGATTGAGGTTGGTGTGCGATGCGTTGAGATCACGTTGACCGGCTGGGACAGCCACATCAACAATCACAGCTTGCAATCCAGTGCCGCGGAAACGTTGGATTCGGGAATCGCCGCCTTGCTCAAACGATTGGAAGAGCGGGGATTGCTAGAGTCCACGCTGGTTGTTTGCGGCGGTGAGTTTGGACGAACGCCCCAAATCAATCCGGCCGCGGGACGTGATCACTGGGTGCACGGATTCAGCACACTTTTCGCGGGTGGCGGGATTCGCCGTGGGCATGTTCATGGGGCGACGGGAGCCGAGCCCGATTTCGACAAGCCCGATCGGCATGTCACGCTGCCCGTCACGATCCCAGATTTGCACGCCACCATTCTGGAGAGTTTGGGACTGGAACCCGACGTGGAATTGAACACGCCGATCGGTCGTCCGATGAAACGCAGCGAGGGTGAAGTGATCCGTTCGATGATCGGCTGATCACTTCACGGGCTTCATCCAGTCGATCTCGAACGATGCGGGCTGCGCTTCAGCATCCAATTTTCCAAACGCAACCATCGTGAGCGTTTGGGGATCAACGTCATCCGCAAAACGAACCGGGTAAGCCTTTTTGTTCATCAACCGAACTTGGTATCCGTTTTCTTCATCGGTTGCTTCGATCTTGCCCAAAATCATGGCGCCATCGGTTTGGCGTGTTTCCTGTGGCGTGTCGATCCATGCGGGAACCTGTCTGGCGAATGAAACGAACAGTGGCGTGTTGCCAATGATGCGGTCAACCAACGGCTGCAGCTGTTCCAGGTCGTCCGAGTTTGCATCCGAAGAGACTCGCGACATCATTCCGTACGCGTAGACAACAGCCTGCTGAAATTTCGGGTCTTCGGCGTCCAGCGATTCCAAGCGATCAAGCACCATGCCGATCTCATCGACCGAGGAACTGAGGTCGGACGAAACGTCGGTTGTCGGTGACTCCACTGGATCTTCCGGAAGGCTCATTTCGGCGGGCTCCGCCGATGTGACTTCACTGATCGCAGCAGGCAGCCCCGGTAGATCCGTTTCCGCAGGTGCCTCATCCGTCATCGGCAGATCGAACGAGGTGTCTGGTTGTTCGTTCATTGCGACCGGATCAAGGTCGTTCTCCGGTGCATCGGATGGTTGGAATGGTTCTGTGTTCGCGAGATCTTCCGCTGCGGGAGAATCAATTGGTGCAGCGGGTTCAGACGGGGCCTCGGTCGCTTCCATTGCGAGATCCGATTCAGATGCATCGTCTTGAGTCAGCTCCGCCAAGGCGTCTGCGGCCGGATCAGATTCCGGGACCATATCCGATTCGCTTGTGTCCATTTCCACTGGAGTGAGCAATTCGGAATCGCTTTCGTTCAGATCTTCCGCGAGGGATCTGCCTTGCGGTGATGAGTCCATCGGCGGAGGAGTGTAGGACGATGGAGGTGCGGCGGTTCTGCGAATTGGGGTCGAAGAACTAAGCGATCCATCCAGCGGGTAGAAACCTAGGTTCGGTAAAGCATCCAGGTACCAAAGCAAACCGCCGCCGATTGGTAACGCAAGCAATGCACCTAGGATGGGCGAACCCACCGTCTTCAACATCGATTTCTTTTTACGGCGTTTGCGATCACTGGAATAGATGGCCATCGGTGGATCTTCTTCACCGCCGGTTTCCAACTGAATGTCATCGGACGCATCACTGGATTCGTCGTTGACCAAAAACGCGTCTAGGTCTTCATCATCTTCGGGGGCGTCGACGGTGACTGCTTCGTGTTCTTGCAGCACACCTTCTTCTTGCAACACACCTTCGTTGCCAACGTCGCTGGATGTGTCTTGGATGTCCGAGGGTTCGAACATGTCCAGGTCGGCATCGTCATCCACGAGCGCGGTGGGGCCGCTGGCGAGAGTGGTTGGTGCAGGATCCATGCTTGCTAATCCAGGCACCTCGTCTTCTTCGGAGCTGGTGAGGCCCAATGGCGTTCCCGCCTCCGCTTCCGCGGACAAATCATCACCCACAACGATCAAAGCGGGTGGCAGCGCGGCTTCGATTTCATGGTGGTCCAGGGTTGCCAGACACCAAGGGCATTGCACTTGAGCCGTGTTGGAAATTTGCCCCGACAACAAACGATCTGGGATCCGAACCGATTCGTGGCAGCGGGGGCAAGGTGTGACCAACATGAGGGAGACCAATTCGACGAAGGCGTGGTGAGCGGATTTTCCCCGCATTGTAACTACGCCCGACAGCCATTTCAGCCCGCCGACGAGATCGGTTGATTCTCGTCTTCGTGGCTGGTTTTCAGTTCGTGATTCAGGATCTCCAGCAACGTTTGAAGGAAGACAACCACCATGGGGCCCACCAAGATTCCAATCGGACCAAACACAGAGACGCCACCGATCACACTCAACAAAGCGAATAAAGGATGAAGTTGGCTGCGACCGTGAAGCACATAAACTTTGATCACGTTGTCAATCGATGAAACGATGGTTGCCCCGTACAACGCCAGCATCGATGCGGCGATCCAACGTTCTTCCACCAACCCCAGCCAGAGCGCACACGGAACCCAGACGGACGCCGCGCCCAGGAATGGCACCAATGCCATCACACTGGTCAAGAAAAGCAGCAGCACAATCTGATCAAAATCTGCCAGCCAGAACCCAAGCGTCGCCAAGATGCCCTGCACCAACGCACTCGCGACACTGGCCAACACTACGGCTCGGCTGGTCCGATCGAACTCCATCAACAATTGATGTTCGTAATTGTCATCCATTGGTGACAATCGCATCAACGTGCGGATCATCACCGGACCATCGATCAGAAAGAAGTAAACCGCAACGACAAGAATCACCAAGCCGAAGATCACTTGGGCGACAATGCTTCCCGTGGCGCTGGTCAATCGAACAAAGCGAGGTTGAAGCGATTCACGAGCCATCCGGATCAACGAGGAAAAGTCTTCTTCGTCCGGGTTGGCGAGCAGGCTCAATTGGCTGCGCAGTGATCCACCTAGCAACAAATTCATCCAGCTTCGAACCGACGCCGCCGTGATGACCGCGGGCCTTTCGAATCGTTCATTCTTGTTGAGCTGAACCAGCAAACGAGGTTCGTCTCGCCCCGCCGAATCGGAAGGCGTATCGCCGGCATTCGCATCGGGTTCCAGCGGAAGGTCGGTGTCGGTTGATGGCCCTAGCTGGTCCAGTGAAGGCGTTGCCGAAAGCGTTGCCTCGTCTTCCGCTGCGGGGGCGTTCGTGAAAGAAGGCTCGACCGGATTGCGGGGAGGCTCATCAGCCGTCGAACGCTCGTCGGAATCGGGAACCAACGCATCGAAGTCGTCCGAGAACTCGTCTTCCTCGAGCCCGCCCAAAGAGGACGTTGCGGGCGCGGTTGATTTGTTTGGCGATGGAAGGAAGCCTGGTGCCGGTTCCTCGTCGATCGATGCCCGCAACAAATCCGCGTATTCGTTCAGGTTTTCGATCGCGATTTCGGATGCGCCGGTGGCCATGTCCGCGTTGGGGACTTCGGTCTGCAGGTATTGAATGATCGCCGCCGCCTGGCGCAGTTCCGTGATCTTGTTTTGGACGGCCAACGGATCATCGGCTTCGGGGACGGTGATGTCGCCAACGATGCGATCCAGTTCTCGGAAATGCTCGGGGTGCGGCAGCGACAAACCAACTTGCGATCGAACGCGTTCCATCGCCACCGACATGTTGCTGAGATTCATCTTGCTCAACAAAATCGTGAACTGAGTTGTGGCAACGGAAACCAGTACCCCCAGCGGCAACAACACGATGAACAGGATGAGTGCGGTGGTCGTTCCCGCCGCGACTCGTTTTCGTTGGCCGGTTTTCTGCAGAATCCAAAGATGGATTGGACGGAAGATCACGACCAACAGCGCCGCCAAAAATAACGGCACGAAGAAGCCAATCATCAGCCGATAAAACAGAACCCCGACCGCCAGGATCCCAATCACCAACATCACCACCGACATGATTCGCGAAAGCGAGGGCAATTGTGGAAAGAGGATCTGTTTTCGACCTTCGCCGCTTTCGCTGACTTTCGCGGAAACCTTTGGCGCGCCTTTGCCTGGTTCTTTGTCACGCTCACCATCTGCGGCGGTTTCAGGTTGGTTATCGGTCAGCGGCTGGCTTGGCGAAGACGACTTCGAATGTTCGCCCGCCACGGAAGACGGATGTTCGCCCTCTTTCGCATCGTGGTTGGGCGTTGCAGACGGATCGCCAGCCCGCTCGTGAGTCGAGTTGGTGCGAGAACGGTTGGACGAGGTTTTCTTTCTTCGGCCCACAAACTCCCTTTCAATCAACTGTTGCCGGTTGGGCGTCGCCTTCGATCACGAGCGAAAATGGTTGGGACACCGCTTCGCGATTGATCGACAACGTGATTTGATGCCGCCCGCGAGACAAGGGGAGTTCACTCAAACGCCAGGTTGGCGTGGGATTTCCATCCACCCAGGCTTCCAAACCGGACCAACGATTCAAGGCCGATTCAGCGGGGTTGGCTGCCGAACTGGGCTCCGGATCATCGGTCGGCAAATCGTCTCGTTGCAGCCGGATCGAAACCGTGGTTTCGTTTTGGGAAGCGTTTTCTGGAACGACCTCCAGTCCAAATCGGACGAAGCTGGTGGGAGGCGTTTGACGGTGTTGTTTGAACTGATCCAATTCCTGGATCCGCAGTTTGCCGTTGACCAACGAAGTCAGCGGTCGCCACGTCATCGCCGCGTCATCGCTGGCCGCCGTATCGACGCTGGTTCGATTCAGTCGACGATTGGCTTCCGCGGTGTAGTTCAGCGTTTCATAGGTTCGCACCAGGTTTTCCGTCGAAACCGTGTACTGCGGATCCCGACCCAACGCAACCAAGAACGTGGTCAAGTCCACCAATTCGGCTTCGGTCAGATCGTCGAGCAAACCTTCCGGCATCAGCGACCGACCCGGAGCGTCATCCAAAATCGCATCGACCTCAATGTCTCGTTCGGTGCCGTCGGCCAACCGCAAACGCAGTGACTCCTCACTCTGTCCAATTGCAATGCCGCTGATGACCTCGCCGTCTTCTGTCAGGATTTTGCGGGTCGAGTAGCCTTCCTTCAAACGTGCACTTGGATCGAGCAGTGACTCCAGCACATAGTCCGGTTGAGAACTTCCGCCGAGCGAGACCAGGTTGGGACCCACCAAGCCACCGCCGGCACCGATCGCGTGACAGGAAATGCACTGAAGCTCTTTTCGCCGATAGATCATTTCGCCGCGAGAAGCCGAGCCAGAAGCGTGGACCTTTTCCAGGATGCGAGACTGCAATTCGGGAGTCAGCTTCCACGTCGCGTCAGCAAGTTTGCCCGCATCGCGAATGGCTTGTTCTAAATTCGCGTTCCCGCCCGCGGATCGAACCGCCCGAAGGATTTCGCGAGCGTTGTCGGATGCCAGCTCAATCTCGCTTATTTTCTCGGTGTAACGTTTGGCCAAATCGGGACGTGCCAACGATTGCGTCAGCCAACCACGAGCCACCTCGGTCATGTCGGGCGAGCGAAGTGCCTCGACCACCAAAGCGACCGCGGCACCGGGACGAGCGTTGGCCATTCCTTGGATGGCAGCGATTCGATCAGAAGTCGACCCG
The DNA here is from genome assembly GCF_020966775.1 of Rhodopirellula halodulae. NCBI lineage: Bacteria > Pseudomonadati > Planctomycetota > Planctomycetia > Pirellulales > Pirellulaceae > Rhodopirellula > Rhodopirellula halodulae. The sequence goes on from NZ_JAJKFV010000029.1 coordinate 1,308,101, forward strand.
TTACGCGCCAACCGATTGAGCATCTGTTTTGCGTCGGCCGACTCCAAAGAAGCAAGGGACTGGATCCAGCTCGAACGATCCGCGGCTTCGGAAAGCTTTGGATCATCGATGGCCTTGAGCAAAGCCGTCTCTGCTGATTGCACTCGCCACTGGCCCGCCGCACGTGCGAGCCAATTGAGTGTCGTCAAGTTCGATGTTGAAGAAGGTTGAGACTCCAGCCAGTCGGAGATCGTCCGATTTGCGTCCGTCGGTTGAAAGTTCTTTCGAACCGCCGTGGCATCCAGCAGAGCCAACATACGAGCGGGCACCTGAGCGGTGTCGCCACTCAATGAACGACTCAGTGCCTCGCCGATCTGTTGTGCGGTGGCGACTTCGCCGATGGCGTGCACCCAAGTTTGATCGGCGGAATCGGAGACCGGGTTCTCCCACTGAATCCGTTCCATCAAAAGCTTCGCAGCATCCGATGTGGAGACAGCACGGACCGCCCAGGCCAACGTGTCTGGCGATGATTTCCAAACCCGATCGAGTTCACTGTTCCCTTGTTGCCAATGCTCCGCCGTGTTTCGAATCGATTGCCACATCGCAAAATCAAGTGATGGTTTGGATTCAAGCGACGAAGCCGATGTCAGTTCTCGTGCCAAAATCTGATGCAGCCAAATGGCGGATTCAGGCGTGTTGAGTTGGCCGCATTGCACCACCGTTTCCAAAGTGAGAGCGGGATCGGGGATCGCCGCCGCGACACGAATCAAGTCGGCGGCTTCGGCCATCACGCTCTCACGCTGCCCCGGATTTAGAATCGCGGTTTGCTCGGCCGATCGATACTGGCTCCGCAACCAAGCACGTGAATTTTCGGGGACCTGGGTTGGATCCTGCTTCCAGGCCTGAAGACGCCGCAAGGAGGGTCCGGTCGAGATCGGCATCAATGCGGCTTCGTGAAGCCATTGAGTCTCCAGTGTTCTTGAAAACAACTGCTCGGCCTCGGCGCTGCTGACCCAGTCGCTCACTTGCTGAAAGAAATTGGGTTCTTCGATTCGTTCCCAGAGCGTTTGGCGAGAAAATTGACGAACGCTCAAAGAAGCGTCTTCTAAGTAGCCGAGCAATTCCTGGGTGGATGCCGAATCAAAGTCAGGCCACGGGTCAAGTTCACGATCGGGAAACGACACCCGCCAAATGCGCCCGTGTTCGGTATCGCGTCGTGGATCACGGAAGTCCACTTCGCCGTGTTGGATGATGGGGTTGTACCAATCCGCGATCAAGATCGTTCCATCAGGTGCCATGCGAGCGTCGATCGGACGGAACGCCACGTGTTCCGTGGTCAGCAATTCGGGTTGTTGACGGCTGACAAAATCAGCTCCGTTAGGGCGGACGCTGAACCGGCAGACGCGATGGCTGCGGAAGTCATTGGTGAGCAAGTCACCTTGCCATTCGGATGGGATGTGAGTTCCCGAAAGAATCTCTAGACCGCAGTGTTTGGGACTCCCGGGGTTCAGGCCGCTTAACCAACGTGTTGCACCGGGGGAGGTCACGAACACGGCATCGGGAAAGGCATAGTTGATCCCGTCGAAGTAAGCCCCGTCGGTGACAAACGATTCGCCATTTTGGTTGAAAACGTGTCCCCAAGGATTGATGAATCCTTTGCAGACAACTTCTAACTGTCCTGTGCTGGGTCGATACCGCCAAATTCCGCCACCGTCCAAACGCTTGGTGCCATCCGGCGTGTCGATGTGGGAGTGAATGTAGATGGATTGGTTGAAGTACAAACAACCGTCCGGACCCCAACGCAGCGTGTGCACCAGATGGTGGGTGTCTTCGGTTCCAAAACCGCTGAGCACGATCCGCCACTCGTCGGCCACACCATCGTGGTCGGTGTCTTTGAAGTGCAGCAATTCAGTGCTGGCGGCCACGTAGGCTGCGTGAGGGCCGTCGGGAATCACACCAGTGGGAATCAACAATCCTTCCGCAAAAACGGTGCTGGATTCGGCGACGCCATCGCCGTCTTGATCCCGCAGGACCACGATCTGATCATTGGGGATCTCACCCGGTTTGACCTGTGGATACGACTTGCTGCTGGCGACCCATAACGCTCCCGTTCGATCGAAGTTCATTTGGATCGGTTTACGGATGTCCGGATCCGCCGCGAACAAATTGACCTCGGCCCCGGGGGCCAACTTCATTGCCGACGCCTCGGCGGTTGGATGGGGATCGGGGATGTCCGTCAGGTCATTTTGGGCAAAACCGACCGTGGTTAGCAGTAGGTTGATGGCCAACAGAAACGAAGGCAGGAGGGAACGCCAAAAGGTGGGGCTTGTCATTTCAATTCTTGACAGAGTGGCGGGATGGGCTTCTCTATGGCTTGCACAGAGGCCCCACAATCTAGCAGGTTTGCATCCAGGGGCCGGATGAAGGCGGGTGGTACAAATCGTCCGCGGATGCTTTTTCGTTTCTTTCCCGTTAGTTGCCGTTCGTTTCATGCCCGCCGTTGACCGCAAAACCTGTTTGTTCGATCCCGATGCGATGGAGTCGCTGCGTCGCGAACATCGATTGGATCCGCAGGCGATCCGTCAATTGCGAAACGACCTGCTGAAGAAGTTCGAATCAGACAGCTCGGTCTTGGCAAAATTTCCCGCGGCCGACTCGGTTTCATTGCACGTGTTGGAACTGTATCAGCGGATGGATTCTGAGCTGGACGGCGCGACGAAGCTGTTGTTCGAAACCCGATCGGGAATGCTGATTGAGTCGGTGATTCTACGAATCGCGACGGGGCGAACGACGTTGTGCGTTTCCAGTCAAGTTGGCTGCGCCGCGGCGTGTGACTTTTGTGCCACCGGGAAGATGGGCATCGCTCGGAATCTGGAAACATCCGAGATCCTTGACCAGATCGTTCAGGCGGGGCAGTTGCTTCAGCAAGAAGGCCGCCGGTTGAGCAACATCGTGTTCATGGGCATGGGGGAGCCTTTGCACAACGAGTCCAACGTGACCCGAGCGATCGAATTGCTCACCGCAAGCGATCACTTCGCTCGTTCGCCCAGCACCCTGCTTGTCTCCACCGTGGGTGTCCCTGCCGGAATGTTGCGTTTGGCGAAGCGGTTTCCAAAGTTGAATTTGGCTCTCAGTCTGCACTCGGCCAACCAAGCCGTCCGCGAGAAAATCATTCCGCTAGGAAAAAAAGCCTCTCTGGAAGAACTGCACTCGACGATCTCGCAGATCCAGTCAATTCAAGATCGTGAATTCATGATTGAGTACCTGATGTTGGATCAGCTGAATGACTCAACCGATGACGTTCGGAGGTTGATTGATTGGATTGGTGACCTCCGCGTCCACATCAATCTGATCCCGTACAACACCATCGACGCATCGCCTCATTTGAAGGCCACGCCGAAACAACGCATCGAATCCTTCGCAAGCGAGTTGAAAGAAGCTGGTTTCAAAACCACCGTGCGATATTCTCTTGGCAGCGATATCGAAGCCGCCTGCGGCCAACTCATCCGCCAAGAAAACCGACTACGAGCGATGGCAGACCGTGCGGTCCAAATCAATATTCGGTGAGCATGGTCGAAGGCATTTGAAAACAGTCTGAGTAACTATTGGCTGTCGTCGTCTGAAGCAGTCAATTCGTCGAGGAGTAACCGGGAATGCTTATTAACGCAAAGATGCAAAGGCTTGAGGACGCAAAGGACTCGTAGTGTTTCAAGCTTGGCTTCGTGGAATTTTAATTTCAAAGGTTATTTACAACACGATGGATTCCGTCTTTGACCAGCCTTTCGCCAAAGTTAATCACCAGCCCGAGCCTGAGGTTTTTTAGTCGGTGGTACGTCAGAAGCTGAGTCGCGATGATTGGGTTGTATTGGTTGACGGCTTTGCATTCGACAATTACAAGACCATCGACGAGCAAGTCGATCTTCAAGGGAGTCGCCAGCGTGACATCCTTGTAACGAATCGGTGAAGGGGCTTGCCGACGCACGTCAGAGCCAGTCTGAGTCAATTCGTAAGCGAGAGCTTCCTCGTAAACGGATTCGAGCAAGCCTGGACCTCCCAAGCTCCGATGCACTTCAATCGCAGCGGAAACGATCCTCTTGCTGATTTCGTTTTCGGCCATCCACTTCTCCGCTCGATGAGGTTTGCACTGCACTTGAAGGAAAGAACGGATGTGACGAATTCAGGATCGCTCCCTCTGCGTCTTAGCGCCCTTGCATCTTTGCGTTTCTTCGAAAGGCTCGATCTGTTCGAGTTGGAAGTAGCGGCGAATAGATGGACGATGGCAGGATGGGCGATGGCAGACGGTTGTTTTATCGAGGGAAAACCGGATAGTTTTTTAGTTCACAAATTGGCTTCTTCGACGTGGGGTAGGTCGTCGATGGTTTCGAGGCCGAGTAGGACGAGGAGGCGTTCGGCGGGATAGAAACGGGAGACCAGTTTTTTGGTGTCTTCATCGGGTTCGCGTTTGACTTCGACCAATCGGCGGCGAACCATTTGGTTGAGCAGCGAACCACTGTCGCGACCGCGTAGGTCGGTGACGCGGGCGGAGGTGATTCCAGGTTGGTAAGCGACCAGTGACAGAACTTCGACCGCGGCTTGGTTCAATCGCGTTTCGCGAATTTTTCCGGAGAACGCGGCCCGAACGTTTTCTACTTCGGGGGCCAACACCATGCGGTAGCCGCCGTCTTGTTCGACGATGCGAATGCCTTGTCGCTCGGCGCGGTAGGACGCGTTGAGCTGATCGATGATCTCGACGACTTCTTCGGGCGAGAAGCCACGCATGATTGATGCCAAACGAGGTGGTGTCAGCGGAAGGTTCTCAGGATGCCCAACGAACAAGGCGGCTTCCACGATGGCTTCGGGGGTGGCCGCGTGCTCGGCTTCGGTTTCGGCGGAATTTTGTGCCGCGACCGCCAACGCTTCGTCGCTGTCGGGATCTTCTTCCGCATCAGAGTCAGACTCCGTTGTCTCCGATGGCTCGCTGGCATCGGCTTTCAATAATTCGGCTGGATCCAGATCGGTCGGCGCGTCATCGCCGCTTTCGGACATCGCGGCAACGCGGGCGTAGGCGGCACCGAGTTGTTCCAGCGAAAAGCCTTCTTCGTCGTCGTCCAGTTCGTCAGAAAGATCGGCTGGATCGAGTTCATCAGACGAATCGGATGGAGACGGGCCCGGTTCTTTCATCTTCGTTCACTCATGAAAATTCTGACGCAGTTGTTTCATTCCGCGGTGCAGCAACCCGGCGACGGAACCCGTTGTCTTGCCAAGCCGTTCGGCAACCTCAGACAATTTGAGTCCTTCGAGGTAGTGCATGGCAATGGCATCCCGTTGAGCGTCCGGCAAGGATTCAATGGCTTCCGCGAGCGAGACCAACGATTCGCCCGCCATCGCGTGTTGACTGGGCGTGCCCACATCGCCGGCGAGTAAACCTTCCAAACGCATCGACGATTTCGCGACACGCTGCTCCATCGATTGTTCACGTCGGATGTCGCGTTTGTCGCGGTGCAGATCGCGATCGAGATGGCACATTTGCCGGACCAAAATTTGTCTCAGCCAAGCTCGCCATTCCGCTTCCGTGTTGCCGCGATATTGATCGACCGCGGCGACGGCCTGCAGCATGGTTTGCTGAACAATGTCCGATGCCCCCAACTTGGCTTTGTAGCTCGCTCGCATTTGCATTCGGGCCAGCATCCGCAAGTACGGTTCGTAGCGAGCGATTTCTTCGGCTTGAGACGGATCGGTCGCGGGCGGATGGGGCGAGGATTCACCGCCCGATTCGTTGTGGGGCGGGTCCGGCGGAAAGGAAGATTCGGGGGACGTCATGTTCTGGACGGGGGTTTGTCGCTTCGCGGGTTGACGACGGATCGTTACAGTAACAGAACTCGCCGGATCGATTGGAGACGATCTGGCATCGTTTTCCGCGTCTGTTCTATTCGATTGACCACCTGATGGCTCGCGAAGCAATTTACCAACAATCTGACCCTGATCCGGGTGGTGGGAATCCGCCGGACGACCAGGATCCCAAGATGACTTCCGATGGCGGAGCCGAGGATCCACGCGGTGGATCTGATCCCGATGCCAAATTGCGGCCCCAACGGATGGCTGAAATGGTGGGGCAGCAAGACGTGATCGAACGGTTGCGGATTGCCATCGACGCGGCTCAGGTTCGCGGTGAACCCCTGGGGCATATCTTGTTCGATGGGCCGCCGGGATTGGGGAAGACGACTTTCGCAACCGTGATTCCGACGGAGATGAACACGACGGTTCAGATGGCCAACGGTGCGGGGCTCAAGGCACCACGCGACCTCTTGCCCTATCTGACCAATGTGTCGAAGGGTTCGGTGCTGTTTATCGACGAGATCCACCGAGTGCCTCGTGCGATCGAGGAGTACCTCTACACGGCGATGGAAGATTTTCGAATTGACATTGTGTTGGGCGAAGGCGTCAACGCCAGAACGTTGAACCTCAGTTTGGAACCCTTCACGTTGATCGGTGCGACGACGCGAGCCGGGATGTTGACGGCACCGCTGCGTGATCGATTCCAAATTCGCGAACACCTGGGTTGGTACACACGCAAGGAACTCGGCGAAATTGTCCAACGCAATTCGAAGAAGTTGAACATTGAGGTTGATCCTGATTCAGCCGGCGTGATTGCCGATCGAAGTCGCAGCACGCCGCGTCTGGCAAACAATCGTCTGCTTTGGGTGCGGGACTACGCCCAGAGCAAAGCCAACGGGAACGTCGACGCGAAAATTTGTGCGGATGCGTTGGACATGATTGGGATCGATGCGTTGGGATTGGACAAACAAGATCGCAATTATTTGGACACATTGATTCGCGTTTTCTTAGGCGGTCCGGCCGGACTGGATGCAATCGCTCACACGATGAACGTCAGTTCCGACACCTTGGAAGACGAAGTCGAGCCGTTTCTGTTGCGAAGCGAGTTGCTGGTGCGGACGCGACGTGGGCGTTTGGCGACTCCCAAGGCATTCGAACACATGAATCGCGAAATGCCGGATCGACCGTTGTGAGGTCCGTGATGAAAAGGTTGCTGAAAAGTTGAGCTGCGGTGCCAAGATTGCGGTGTGATTCGCGAATGGAAGGTCAGCACGTCGGCGATCCAAGTCGTTCGGCCGCATGTTTGAAAACGTTGGTAACATTGATGGCTGAGTCGCGATGAACGATCCGGATGAGAAGATTCTCTGGGAAGCGGAATTCAATCCCAAGGTGAAGACTTATTGGTTGATCAGTGCCGTGCTGACCAGCTTTCTGACGATCGTTTTGATTCCGTTTTTGCCGTTGATCATTCCGATCGCTTGGCTGATCGCGGACAAGTATCTGGCCAGTCATCGCTGCACGTTGACCGAACGCACGTTGAAGGTTGGCCGTGGCATTTTGGTTCGGCAGGAAAAGACCGTTCCGCTGGATCGCATCACGGATTTGGGGTTGGTTCAAGGCCCCATCATGCGTGCGTTGGAATTGGAAGCCGTCAGCGTGGAGACTGCCGGGCAATCCGGTCCCGGTTCGTTGGTTCGATTGACGGGCATTCGAGAGGGGCGAGCCTTCCGAGACGCCGTGTTGAAACAGCGAGATTTAGTCTCGGGTTCAGAAACTCGCCGCGGGGAAAGTCCTGTTGCCACGCCGCCGAGTCTGGATGCCAACTCGCATGAAACACTGGTCGAAATCCGCGACATACTCCGCCGGATGGAAGAGCGTTCGCAGACGTTGTGAGCGTTTGAGACATTTTCTACCACCGGACGAAGCTGACAATCCTCGATTCACTCGCGCCTTCGATTCACTCTCGAGTCAAGGCACCTCTGGACCATGGACGTGCCAATCCATCGCGTCGTTCATGATGCTGGCGTTGATGTCCAGCAGTTGCTGTCTCATCTTCGCCACTCGGTCGGGATGCTGCTCGGCGAGATTGTTCGTCTGGCCCGGATCCTCTCGCAAATTGTAAAGTTCGAAGTTCTTGTAGCCGCCAGACTTGATGGTTGGGATCCATTTTTCCTGGAACAGGTTGTTGTTGGATAACTCGTAGTCACGAAAACCAACCAACGAATAATCTCCGTCGCGCATGGCAACGATGGGGCGTGATCGTTGCAGGTGCCAGAACAGAGGTTGATGGCGATTGAATTCGGTTTCAGTTCGAGTCAGCAATGGTGAAAGATCGCTGCCGTCCAAGTGAACGTTGGGGCGTTTGAGACCGAGTAAACCGCAGACGGTCGGGAGCACGTCGACCAGGCCGGCGGGTTCGTTCAAAACGACATCGGCGGGAATATGGCCGGGCCAGTGGAAGATCCCGGGCACTCGGATTCCGCCGTCCCAGTTCACACCTTTGCGGCCTCGCAAATTGCCGACTCGGTCGCTCCGATAACTACCGTTGTCCGAGGCGTAGATGATCAACGTGTTGTCCGCGACGTTTAGCTCATCGAGCTGCTTCAGCAAACGGGCAATCGCGGAATCGGTGTTGTCGATGGTGCCGGAGTAGACCGCACCTTTGTCTTGTGTCTTGCCGTATTTTTGAACGATGTTGTCGGGGGCCGCGATCGGTGCGTGGGGTTCGTGAAACCAAACGTTCAGAAAGAAAAGCTGCGAGGCTTGGCTGTCATGATGTCGTTTCATCCATCCGATGGCCTCGTCGGCGACCAGTTGGCAGGAGTAGCCTTGCAATTCCCCGACGGGAGTTCCGTTGCGGATGAAGTTGTTGGGATTGCGATGGCTGGGTTCCGCGTTGTTCCAGGTGGCGAACCAGTAGTCAAAACCATGTTGATCCGGCGTGGGTTTGTCTCGTTGCTTTGTCGGCAGTCCGAGGTGCCACTTTCCGATGTGAGCTGTGGCATAGCCAGCGTCCTGGAGCACTTCGGCCAAGGTGGTCTCTCGCAAACGCAAGTGAGAGTTCTGTGACTCGTCATGGATCCAGCTGTAGACTCCCGTGCGGATGTGATGGCGTCCGGTCAGCAATGTTGCCCTCGATGGAGAGCACACGGCGCAACCGGAATAAAACTGTTCAAATCGGGTCCCACCGGCTGCCAAGGAGTCGATCGTGGGCGTTTGCACCGGACCGCCGTAGCAACCCACATCGCGATATCCCAGATCGTCCGCCAGCAGCATCACCACGTTGGGCCGAACCGGTTCCGCAGATGCCGGAATCGCGAAAATTGTGACGGCGAGGATGGACAACATCGCCAGTGGAATCGGCAAGGACGCCAAGACGACTCGCGAATGGTTCGCGGAACGGATGGCAGAGTTAAAACGGTGGAACATGGTGGCGGGACGCTTTTCAAAAACGGGGCAGGAGGGCATGGTGGGCCGGTTGAGCCGCCTGGGAAAAGACTCGGGCGACCAGGGGGAGTTGGGTAGCCAGCGTGAATCGAGAGGGCTGCGAAGCCAGGCATTTTAGACCAAATGGTGAGTGATCATTGAATTCTGGCAGAGGTCGCTGCTTTTGAAACGATGGAATTTGGCTTGTGGGTGATCGTGACGCTTTCGTAGGGTCGCAGCAGGATCGCGCAAAAGGATTTGCGTTGGTCCGGGACTGCGTTCCCTGTCAGATTTTCCCGCTCGAGCTTACTTCCGCTTGGCTGACTGGTTCTCATTCAACGAATTCACGGCTCGTTCATCGTGTGAAACACGTTCACCGATGGCCGAGTTTCGTGCTGCGCTGAACCCATTGACCGTGGGTGGTTGCTTTGGCGACCGATTGAGAGTCCTGCACCTCGTCGCATTGCTGTGGATGATCGGATGTTCCACGTGCGTTTTCGCTCAAACGTCCGTGAATGAAGGATCGGTTTACGAGGTCACTGATGTATCGCAAACCATGCAGTTGCATGGCGATGTGGTGCACCGTTGGAAAGATGACCATCGCGAATTCTCTTGGCTTCGTGGCAATGTGCAGTTGAGCTTTCAAGACAACCGCTACCAAGCGGATTCGATCTTCATTGTTCTCGAAGGATCCCAGGGTGATTTAACCGCGCGTCTGTTGATGGATCGTGTGAAACTCGGACCTGGTCAACACACCGAACAGCCCATCGTGCAGACAGTGAAACTGTCCTCCGTCCCGATTCTGCGAGCCGATACTTATCGCGGTCGGACATCCATTCCCGATGGATGGTGGGCTCGCATGGGAATTCCAAACGATCAACCGGCGGAAAAAAAACAGGCGGATGGATCTTCCGTCGCGACGTCCGGTGAGATTGCGCCCGTCCAATACCTCGAGCCCGTCCAGTACATGGAACCGGTGATGGGCCAGCCCAATTTGCCGTCGGGCGGTTTGGTCTTGGACCCGCCCGTGGTCTCCAGCGAACCCCCACCCATCCAAAGTTTCCAACCGCCGATCATGGAGACTCCACCGCCATCGGTGATCACCCCCGAGGGAGCGACCACGGGAGGCGTCCCGTTCATCGTCGGTGGTGGCACTCGAAGCATTGAGGTGTTCTCGCGCGGGGCCAACACGCCGGCTGAATTGCAATACATCAATCGCCCGGGAACGAATGAGTCCGTCGTGATCGCGCGAGGTGGCGTGACGGTTCTGGTTCGTGATGTTTCGGCTCGACTTCCCGGTGGCGAGATCACTCCGCTGGGCACGGTGTCTTTGTCTGCCAACCGCATCGTGGCGTGGTTGCCTCGACTGAGCGATGTCTTTCAAGGCACACAGGATTTTCAGTCCAGCGAAGGTGAGTTGTATCTCGAGGGCGACATTGTTTTTCGGCAGGGCGACCGAATCATTTACGCCGAAGCGATGTACTACAACGTCACTCGCGAAGTCGGGATGGTCTTGGACGCGGAAACCATCGCATCGATCCCACAGTACGAGGGAACGGTTCGCTTGAAAGCGGATGTGATGCGTCAAATCAGTCGAGGGAACTTCCAAGCCATCGACGCGGCGGTGACCAGCAGCCGTTTGGGCGTGCCACGGTACTGGTTGCAAAGCAGCCAATTGGAGCTGACCCAACGACCCATCGTGCGTCCCGACCCCATCACCGGACAACCGATCACCGACAGCGAGCCCATTGTCAGCAGCGGAGGCAACTTCGTTTACTTGGGCGGCGTTCCGGTTCTCGCGTGGCCACGATTCACCACACCGCTTCGCAAGCCAACGTTCTATCTGACCGGAGCTGACGTTCGCAACGATGACATCTTTGGAACGCAAGTGTTGCTGGAATGGGATTTGTTTCAGTTGCTCGGCTTTTCCAATCCGCCATCGGGTGTCGAAACGATCTTGCTCACTGACTATCTGAGCGATCGCGGGCCGGCCGTGGGAACTCGCACGACTTACGCACTGCCGAGCTTGTTCGGCATTGGCGGACCGGTGTCGGGAACTTACGACAGCTATCTGATCAAAGATTCCGGGTTGGACGTGTTGGGGCAAGGTCGTCGTGACTTGGTGCCGGAGGAAGAATATCGCGGTCGAGCGACGCTGCGCCATCGGCACTACCTGCCGGGAGATTGGGAGTTCATTGCCGAAATCGGCTACCTGAGCGACCGCAATTTCTTGGAGCAGTATTTCGAATCAGAATGGGACCAGGACGCCGATCACCGCACGGGGCTTCGTTTCCGAAAGTACGCTGGTTCGCAGATGCTGGATGTCGCGGCTAATTTCCAGGTCAACGACTTCTTCATGGAAACGGAAGAGCTACCAACGATCGAGCATTACGCACTGGGCGGCTCCATCCTTGGTGACTTGTTGACGTGGTCCATGCACAACGAGGTTGGCTACAAGCATTTGCAAGTCGCCGATAAACCGAACGATCCGGTCATTGCCGCGAATACTTTCACTTTGCCCGGTGAGCTGGATCGCGAAGGCGTGGTGACTCGCACCCGCCAAGAGGTCTCGATGCCGTTGGATTTGGGACCGCTGAAGTTCATTCCGTTTGCGACGGGCGAGGCTGCTCACTACGGCGAAGGTGCGGATGGCGATGACGTCACGCGATTGTGGGGCGGCGGCGGAATTCGGTTGAACCTGCCAATGTCACGCGTTGATCCAACGATCCAAAGTTCGCTTTTGAATATTCGGGGATTGGCTCACAAGATCGATTGGTCTGCCGAGTATTTCTATGCGGACAGCGATACCAACATGGACGAGTTGCCGTACTACGATCCACTGGATGACAACGCACAAGAAGAGTTCCGGCGTGTTTTCATCGGAACAAACTACGGAGGCGTTCTGCCACCGCAGTACGACCCGATGAACTATGCATTCCGTCAAGGAATCCAGCGGTCGGTCACCAGTCCTAGCGACACAGTGGTCGACGACCTGCAGCAACTGCGTTTAGGAATGAAGCATCGTTTCCAAACCAAACGTGGTTTACCGGGACGCGAACGCATCGTCGACTTGCTTCGGTTTGACATGGAAACGATTCTGTTTCCCAAAGAGGACCGCGACAATTTTGGCGAGACGCTTGGTCCGACGATGTATGACGCTCAGTACAACATCGGCGATCGGTTCACCCTGCTAAGTGACGGGTACATCGACTTCTTTGACGGCGGTCTGCGTTCCATCAGTGCCGGTTTCCGAACCAGTCGACCTGGTTTGGGAGATTTGTATGTTGGCGTGCTGTCGATGGAGGGGCCGATCAGCAGCACCGTGCTGCGGACCAGTTTGGACTACCGTTTGAATCACAAATGGATCGTTTCGGCCGGGAACGTTTACGATTTCGGTGAAACCGGGAACGTCGGGCAGACTTTGGGGCTGACGCGAGTCGGCGAGTCGTTCTTGATTCAGTTGGCGGCCAATGTCGACGCCGGACGTGACAACACCAGCATTGGTTTCATGATCGAACCACGCTTCTTGCCATCGACGCGTTTGGGACGACTGGGCGGCCAATTGATTCCGCCACCTGGTGTGGAAGGGTTGGAGTGATGCCCAGCAAACCTGGCACGTGGCTCTTTAAGTTCCAGTGTGCTTGGCGAGGCATTTGGTTCGCCGTTGGTGATCAGAACAGTTTTTGGGTGCACTTGCCGATCGCGTGTTGTGTTGTCGGCTTGGCCGGATGGTTGCGTCTGGGCCCGCTGCAGTGGGCGACGCTGTTGCTGGCGATTGGGATGGTATTGACCGCCGAGTTGCTCAACACGTCGTTGGAGCTGATCGTGTCGGTGGTGCATCCACAACGACATCCGCGAATTGGTCAAGCGTTGGACATCGCCGCGGGAGCGGTCTTGGTGATGAGTCTCGCTGCTGCAGCCGTGGGATGCATCGTTCTGATGCCACCGCTATGCGATCGCCTCTTTGGTGGCTGAATCCGTAGTGTCTAGATCGTCTGCGTTTGAATCGGCCGTATTGGCTTCTTCTAGGCTCTCTTGGACCTCTCGTCCGGCTGTCCAGTAGAAGACGGTTCCGATCACTGCCATCACGACTTTGACCAGTTCAAACGCCAGTGCGACCAGCGTTCCCGATGCATCGGTCGTTCGTGCGGGGATGATGTGATACAGCGTTTCAATCGTCGCTTCCAACACGCCGATTCCAGCGGGTGTCAACGGCAACGCAGACATCAACATCCCAATCGGCACGATGACGAAATGTTCGGCCAAGGTGGGTGGCAAGTCGTACATCGACACGGCGATCAGATACATGCTGATCACCAGCAACCCCTGAACGACGACGCTCATCAAAATCGAAGCCGCGAAAGCCCACGGGTGATGGTGAAACATTCGAAGTGGCGGACCAACGTGCTCGAAGACCGGACCAACCACGGGCCACTTTTCAATGCGTTGCATCATCGTGTCAACGAATTTGCCGCCGAAGACCAGCACCGCCAGGATCGCCGATCCGACTGACAGCAAGCCAACCGTAATGAGCTTGATGTCATCAATGGTGATTCCGTTGAACTCGAACGGATCTTGCGACTGGTGCAGCAGCAAGCCGCCGGAGACGAGCAAGAGTAACCCATAAAGACCCGAACCACGATCGACCACCACCGAAGCCACCGCCGCGACGCGTTTGCCGGGTGAGCGTTTGGCTAGGAAGATCGCTTTGAAGAGATCGCCGCCGACGCTGCCCGCCGAGACAAAGCTGAGTAGAAAGCAGATCGAACTGAGCCGCATGGCTTCCAGGAGGCTCAGCGGAATGCCTTGGCACCGAACCAGCACCCACCAACGAACAAACGAGACCAGCAGAGCACAAATCGCGACGCACAAAGCACCCAACAGCAAGGGTGTGTTGATCGATCGAGCGGTCAAGTCATCCCACTGTTGTGGTTCGATGCGTTGCAGCAAATACCCAATGATCGCGATGGGAACCGCGAATTTGATCAGGGTGATGACGGTGCGTTTCAAATGGTCAGGCATGGCGGCAAGAATAATTCGCCACTTGCTTTTCGGGTAGGCGAATCAGTCCACTCGATCCGCATTTGTCCCCGCGGTGGCGTCATCAGAATGTTGGACCAAGGACGGTTGCCGGTCTGGAACTTGTTTGGGGAGCGTTTGGCAATTCGAAGCGTTCGTCGTGGTTGACGGTATGATGGCGTATACCGCGACGGCCGTGGTTTTTCCTTTCACCGTTTGATCCGGCAACGTTTGGACCTCGAATGAATCTGGCAAGGAGTCGCGGGTGGATTGGGTGATCAGCAGGACGCGGTTCAGAGGCTTCGTCAGCGATTCGACTCGGGAGGCGATGTTCACCGTGTCGCCGATCGCGGTGTACTCCTGGCGTTTGGGAGAGCCAATGCAACCGACCACGGCGATGCCCGTGTTGATTCCAATGCCGATGGCGAACTCGTTCCAGCCGGCGTCCAGCATGCGGTCTTGAAGCGAATCGACGACGCATGCCAATTCGCAACCGGCAGTGACCGCGCGGGGCCCGTGCAATTCAGTTTGGGAGCCCACGCCGAAGATGGCCATGAAGCCATCACCTAAGAACTTGTTGACCATTCCTCCGTGCCGCTCGACGATCTCCACCGCGGATTCGAAAAACAGATTCAACGCATCCACGACCTGCGCCGCGGGCATGTTGGAGGATTGTCGGGTGAAGTTGCGAACGTCGACAAACATCACCGTGATGTTTTGCTCTTGGCCACTGGAACCGTCACTTTGAGACATGATTTGACGAGCGGCCTCGCGTCCCACGTGTCGACCAAAAGTCTCCTGCAATTTTTCGCGATGCTGCAAACCTTCGACCATGCGATTGAAGCGTTCGATCAGCAGCCCAAAGTCATCGCTGCGAAGCAAGTTGACTCGCACGTCCAAGTTGCCTCCCGCGACCGAAGAAGCCGCCCGCTGCAACTGGGTGACGGGAGACGCGACCCAACGACCAAGCATCCAACTGGTGATCAATCCAAAAGCGATCGCGACGACTCCCACGGTGACGCCAAACATCGGCGAAAGGTTGGCTGCGTCCGGAACGATCAACAGCAGCACCAATGAAACCACCGGGCAGACTACCGCAGAGAATGCCCACAAAATGCCGCGCATTCGGATGCTCAGAGGGACAGCACCCGGCGTGCTGGCGGGGTTGGCGTCTTGGAAGAACACCGGAAACAAAGTGGCTTGGGTGGCTAACTCGACCGCGAAGAAACTCTGCGTGACTGCGATCAGCGATGCGATCACGAATGACGTGACCAAGTGGCCGATGACCAATCCGGACAATGGTTCCCCCGCGGAAGCAATTGCAAGCGGAAAGACGGGGATGCAGGACAACCATCCGATCGCGGCGACCAGCAGAAACCACCACGGCAGATGGAGCACGCGTCGGCGACCCGCGGCGAGTCGGTCGGCGTCCACCGGCATTTGATTCAGCAGGGCTCGGTGAAGAGGTCGCAGTCGCCATAACGGGACGACATAGCAGGCGATCGCCACGGGATACACGAAGAGGTTGAAGACCTGCCAGCAGGCATGGAAACGATCCATTTGCGCCGGGGACAGTAGCGGTTGGATCTGAGTTTGGTTGTAGAGAATGTTGAAGACACTGCCGATCAAATTCGCGACGATTGGCGACAGTCCGACCAGCAACAGCGAGTGCCGTTGGGGCCAGGTCCAATCTCTCGCGGGGGGCCGGTCGGATGAATTTGGCAGCGTCATGCCAGGTGGCTCGGAGGATAAATGCTCCAACGAAATGACCCGCGAGTGACAAAGGCTCGTCGGCGGACCGTTCGGATGGAGAAGTGTGTCGGATGTGTTCTTGGTGGCGTCCGGGGATGATTCTCGTGGTGAACGGAAGTCGCCGGTGTTTGGCCCTTTATAATTGTTTTCGCCCCTCATAATTGGGTGCGTGAATTGCTATGGTGGAGCCGTCGAACTTCACCACCGAATCTGAATTTCCCCAAACATCTTGCTCCGAGGTTCCCCATGTCCCTTTTGAATCGGTCGATTTTGCTTTGCCGTCCCGCGTTGGTCTTCGGTTTGGCCGCGATGCTGAGTTTCTCGGCTGGCAACTTTGCTGGTGCGGAAGAAGCTGTCGCCGACAAGCCCGTTGTGGTGGATGTGTTTGGTGCCGGCACGTTGGAAGTGCCCGCTGAATTCAAAAAGACGACGCCCAAGAGCCGGATCTTGGAACATGAATTTGAAGTGAAAGAAGGCGAGGCGGAAGACGCACCCGCAGCTCGGTTGACCATGATGGCGGCCGGTGGCGACATTCAGGCCAACTTGGACCGATGGAAGATGCAGTTCAGCGGTTCGGACAAAAAGGTCGGTGAAGCCGAAGAAAAGAAGGTGGGCGATTGGTCGACCCACGTGATCGAAGTCTCCGGCGACTTCAGCGAGCGAATGGGCGGCGGTCCGTTTTCCGGCGGCCGAACGGTTCAGCGAAAAGACTATGGCATGTTGGGAGCGATCATCGTTCATCCCGAAGGCCGCAAATACTTCGTCAAAATGATCGGTCCGCAATCGGTGATCGAAGCGAACCGAGATGCCTTCAAAGAGATGATTGCCACGATTGGCAAATAACGCTGAAATGCTTCGTCTCGGTGTCGTTGAGTGACGACGCCGAAGGCGAAGCTCGCCATTCCATTCCTCGGGCACACCCCACGGACATTGTTGTTTTGAACACGCAAGGTTTTCTGGAACACCACGGCATCGCTCGCAATCCCTTTGCGGAAGAAGATGCGCAAACCGACCCGGTATTCAAGCAACACTGCATCGAGAACGCCTACCATCCCGCTTGGGACAAGGTGTACGGCGATCCGACCGAGCCCGCGACAGCGATCATTTTCGGGCCCAAGGGCAGCGGAAAGACCGCGATGCGTCTGCAGATTGACCGGCATTTGGTGCACTTCAACGAGCAGAATCCCGACGGCCGCGTTTACATCATCCGCTACGACGACTTCAATCCGTTTCTCGATCACTTTTGTGAACGTTTGGGACGGCGAGCGGCACGCAAACCTGAAAAGGCTCTGGATGCGTGGCGATTGTGGGATCACATGGATGCGATCCTTTGCTTGGGCGTGACCGAACTGATCGACCAGGTGTTGATGGAAAGCGATTCCCATCGTCCGAAAAAAGACAACGGCAATCGCATCGACACGGCCAAGTTGTCGCGGTTGGATCGCAACGACGCTCGCGACTTGCTGCTGTTGGCGGCATCATACGATCAGTCCACTTCGTCGACATTTTCCGGGCGATTTGAACAACTCCGCAAGCGTTTGAGCTACGGCAATTGGACAGCGTCGCTGGATTTCTGGTTTGCCAGCGTTTGGTGCGTGCTGGTCGTGCTCATTTTCGGATGGCTGTTCTGGAACTCAGCCGATGAGGAAGGCGTGCGGACTTGGAATCTGCTTTGGTTCATTCCCGTGCTGTGTTTCTTCGGAAAGCTCCCGTACCTGATTCGATGGACTCGCAATCACTTTGCCGCGATGGGAATCCATCGTCACATGCGAGTCGGCAAGCGGGAAACATCTTCCGTCCGAAAAGTCTTGATGCAGTTTCCCGCGAAGGAGTTGGCCAGTCAGCCGTTGCCGCGGTACGACCGAACGGACGACCGCTATGAATTGCTGAGGAAATTCCAATCGTTGCTGAGTCGGCTCGGGTTTGATGGCGTGATTGTCCTGATGGACCGCGTGGACGAACCGCACATGACCGGCGGCAAACCGGAATTGATGCGGCGATTCGTGTGGCCGCTGTTGGACAACAAATTGCTGAAGCATCCCGGCATGGGATTCAAACTGATGTTGCCCGAGGAGCTGTATCGGGATACCGAACGCGAATCGCGGGAATTTCACGAACGGGCTCGTTTGGACAAGCAAAACGTCATCCCCGCGTTCGCGTGGACGGGTGAGTCGCTGTACGACCTGACTCGGTCACGCATGTTGGCCTGTGCGGCGGAAGGCAAACATCCTGATCCGAAGGAATTGTTTGACGATTCTTTGTCGTACGAACGGATGCTCTCGGCGTTTGAATCGCTGCGGGTGCCGCGTCATTTGTTCCGGTTTCTGTACCGCGTGTTGGTGGAACACTGCAATCAATTCACCGATGGGGCACCGAAGTACAAAATCGATGCGTCGACCTTCGAAACTTCTCTGGCGGTTTACGTCCGCGAGATGGATCGGGTATGACGCTGGAATGGGAAAAAAGTTAGAATTCGAATCGATTTACTAACCGGATTGATCGATACAATCCGTAAAGTCCCACACTCTTTGCCTGTTCCTTCGCCGACGCGATGTGTTAACGGCAGGGAAACTCCCCCTCTTTTGACCCGATCGGCTCCGCGTTTTCCATTGCGGAGTATCGGTCGAAACGCTTGAGCGTCCCGAAAGGGCGATTTTGCATCCATGACCACATCAACACCGACCACCAATAAGAAGATCGAATCCGTTTCGGGCATCACCGTTCGCCTGTGTGGTGACTCGGGCGATGGGATGCAATTGCTGGGGACTCAGTTGACCAACACGTCGGCGCTGGCCGGGAATGACGTGGCGACGTTTCCCGATTTCCCGGCGGAAATTCGTGCTCCACGAGGCACCCGTGCGGGGGTTTCCGGGTTCCAGGTTCAATTCGCGAGCGAAGAGATCTTCACCCCCGGCGACACTCTGGACGCGTTGGTGGTGATGAATCCCGCGGCCATGGTCACCAACATCGGGGATCTTCGCAAAGGCGGGATCTTGATCGCCAACGAAGACGGGTTCAACGACAAGGAATACAAGCTCGCCAAGGTCGAGAGCAATCCTCTCGAAGCCGACGTGATCCAGCAGGATTATCGTCTGGTGAAAGTGGCGATGACCAAGCTGACTCGGGAAGCCGTGTCCGATTTTGGCCTGTCGACGAAAATCGCCGACCGCTGCAAGAACTTTTTCGCCATGGGATTGGTGTATTGGTTGTTCGGCCGGTCGCTCGACCCGACGTTGCGTTTCATCGAAGCCAAGTTCGGAAAGAAGCCCGACATCGCCGCCGCCAACGTGGCCGCGCTGCGTGCGGGATGGGCCTACGGTGAAACGACCGAAGAGTTCAGCGAAAGTTATCAGGTGGAAGCAGCCGAGCTGACTCCCGGTACCTATCGCAACATCATGGGAAACCAAGCCATCGCTTGGGGGTTGATCGCCGCTTCCAAGCTGAGCGGCAAAGAGATGTTCTACGGAACGTATCCCATCACGCCGGCCTCGGACATTTTGCATGAATTGACCAAGTTCAAGAACTTTGGCGTTCGTACTTTCCAGGCCGAGGATGAGATCGCGGCCATCGGTGCCACGATCGGTGCGGCATTCGGCGGAACCATGGCGGTCACCGCCAGCAGCGGACCCGGCATTGCACTGAAGGGCGAAGCGATGGGCCTGGGCGTGATGTTGGAACTGCCGATGATTGTGATCAACGTTCAACGCGGTGGTCCCAGCACCGGTTTGCCGACGAAGACCGAACAGAGTGACTTGTTGCAGGGCATGTTCGGCCGCAACGGGGAGGCTCCCATGCCGATTCTCGCTCCGCGGTCGCCTGGCGATTGTTTTGAGATGGCGGTGGAAGCTTGGCGAATTGCGACCGAGTGCATGGTGCCGGTCATGTTGTTGTCCGATGGTTACATCGCCAACGGCAGCGAGCCTTGGAAGATTCCGGACATGGATGAGTTGCCAAAGATCCAGTGCAGCCATCCCGGTGAGCAAGAAGGTGACGAACCGTTCTTGCCGTACGCACGCAATGAGAACTTGGCGCGTCCGTGGGCGATCCCAGGCACGGCCGGTTTGATGCACCGCGTGGGTGGATTGGAAAAGGAAGACGGCACGGGCAACGTTTCGTACGACCCGGCCAACCACCAACACATGTGTGATACGCGTGCCGCGAAAGTTGCGAAGATTGCGGAACGCATTCCTGAACAGGACGTGTTTGGTGAGACTTCCGGCGATGTGTTGGTCGTGTCCTGGGGCGGTACCTACGGTGCGTGCCACACGGCGGTGAATCGATGCCGTCAAGCCGGTCATTCGGTGTCGCACGCCCACATTCGTTACATCAACCCATTGCCGCGAAACATCGGTGAGTTGCTGAAGTCGTTCAAGACGGTTTTGGTGCCCGAATTGAACGCGGGGCAGCTTCGCATGTTGTTGCGAGCCGAATACCTCGTGGACTGCATTGGGATCAACAAGATCCAAGGGAAACCGTTCGCGGTGTCTGAATTGGTGGAAGCCATCAGCCAACACACCTCGACGCAACAGCAAAGCAAAGCGGGCTGAGTCCCCGCACGGCGTTGTTGTTCCTCTACCCAATCAACTTTTACATAACTGCAATCTCATGAACCTTCCCGTACTCAAGGCCGCTGACTTCGCCTCCGATCAAGACGTTCGTTGGTGCCCCGGCTGCGGTGACTATTCCATTCTCGCGCAAATGAAAAAGGTGCTGCCCGACCTCGGCGTGCCTCGTGAGAAGATCGTGTTTGTTAGCGGCATCGGCTGCAGCAGCCGCTTCCCGTACTACATGAACACCTACGGCATGCACAGTATCCACGGCCGTGCACCGACATTTGCAACGGGTTTGAAATCGACCCGTCCTGATTTGATGGTGTGGGTCATCACCGGCGATGGCGATGCGTTGTCGATTGGTGGCAACCACTTCATTCACTGTTTGCGTCGTAACCTCGACGTCAACATCGTGCTTTTCAACAACCGCATCTACGGTTTGACCAAAGGTCAGTACAGCCCAACCAGTGCGGAAGGTCAGATCACCAAGAGCACCCCCATGGGTGCGATCGATCACCCGCTGAGCCCGTTGTCGGTCGCGTTGGCTGCCGAGGCGACTTTCGTGGCTCGCAGCATCGACGCTCATGTTCAGCACCTGGGCAAGACTTTGAAGGCGGCCGCCGAACACAAAGGGACATCTTTGGTCGAGGTGTACCAGAACTGCAACGTGTTCAACGACGGTGCGATGGCTTACGCGCAAGAACGCAAGCAACGTGCGGACAACGTGATCGAGCTGGAACATGGCAAGCCGTTGATCTTCGGTGCCGATAACGACAAAGGCATTCGTTTGGTGGGAAGCCATCTCGAGGTGGTCAACACCGCAGACGTGCCCGCGGATGATTTGCTGATCCATGACGCACACGATCCGAACCCATCGATTCAGATGATGTTGGCTCGCATGCGTTACCCAGAGATGCCGGAACCGATCGGCGTTTTGCGGAGCGTGTCAGGGATCCCGACCTACAACGACCAAATCAACGAACAAGTCACGCAAGCCAAAGCGGCACGTGGTGAGGGCGACCTCGCAGCGTTGTTCCGTAGCGGCGATACATGGGAGGTAACTGCCTGATGTCACGAGGAACCACGTTCGAAAATATCACCCGCGCGATTGGTGACACCCCGATGGTGCAAATCAATCGTTTGGTGCCATCGGATCAAGCCACCGTTTTCGCGAAATGCGAGTTCTTTCAACCGCTGAACAGCGTGAAAGATCGAATCGGGATGGCCATGATCGAAGCCGGTGAACGCGACGGCCGCATCAATCAGGGAACTCACATCATCGAACCCACCAGCGGCAACACAGGGATCGCATTGGCGTTCGTTTGTGCCGCCAAAGGTTACAAGCTGACGCTGACGATGCCCGAATCGATGTCGGTGGAACGTCGGGCGTTGTTGCGAGCGATGGGAGCGAACTTGGTCCTGACTCCGGCAGGCGACGGAATGAAAGGGGCGATCACCACGGCGCAAGAGTTGGTGGATCAAACCGAAAACGCCTTCATGCCTCAGCAGTTTGAAAATCCGGCCAACCCAGCCGTCCACGAAGCGACGACCGGTCCCGAAATCTGGGCCGACACCGACGGCAAGATCGATGCGATCGTTGCGGGAGTCGGCACGGGCGGAACGATCACTGGGGCCGCTCGATTCTTGAAGAAACAAAACCCGGACTTCAAGGCGTTTGCTGTGGAGCCAAAACATTCGCCCGTGATCAGTGGCGGATCACCTGGCAAGCACCGCATTCAAGGAATTGGAGCAGGCTTCATTCCGGGCAACTTGGACACCTCCATCATTGATGATGTGGTTCAGGTCGACGACGAGGACGCTTTCGAATGGGGGCGTCAACTTGCCAAACAAGAAGGCATCGTGGCCGGGATCAGCAGTGGCGCAAACATGTGGGCCGCTGCTCAAATTGCCGCGCGTCCTGAGATGAAAGGCAAACGAATCGTCACCGTTATGTGCAGCCTCGGCGAACGTTACCTCAGCACGCCGTTGTTTGGTGACCTAGGCTTGTAATGGCACATCCTGACTGACATCTCTGGTAGGCATCATGAAAGCTTTCGAAGCGACGCGGATTTTCTTTGACCAAGCCGCGGATCGATTGGAGATCGAACCAGATCTCCGCGAGGCTTTGTTGATGCCACAACGGGAGGTTCAGGTCCAAGTCACGATTCGTTTGGACGACGGCCGATTGGCCAATTACGTCGGCTTTCGTGTCCAGCACGATCACAGCCGCGGACCGATGAAGGGTGGTTTGCGTTTTCATCCGGAAGTCGATTTGGATGAGACGCGGGCGCTGGCCAGTTTGATGACCTGGAAAACCGCGGTGGTCGATCTGCCTTATGGCGGCGCCAAAGGCGGCATTGGGATCGATCCCAGCCAGCTTTCTCGGGGTGAGATCGAGCGTCTTACGCGGGCATTCGTCGATCAAATTCACGACATTGTCGGCCCGGACACTGACATTCCCGCGCCTGACATGGGAACCGATCACCAAGTCATGGCTTGGTTTCGAAACCAGTGGGAGAAGTATCACGGGTTCCATCCTGCCGTGATCACCGGCAAACCGGTGGAAGAATACGGTGCCAAAGGCCGCGAAGAAGCGACCGGACGCGGCGTTGGAACGTTGACAGTCAAACTGTCGAAACGTTTGGGAATGGATCCACTGAAGACCCGCGTGGCCATTCAGGGATTCGGCAACGTGGGGTCTCACGCGGCTAAGTTCTTGCACGATGCACAGTTCCCAATCGTGGCCGTTTCCGACATCACCGGCACCTATTACAACGCTGACGGCCTAAACATTCCCGAGTTGTTGCGTCACAAGTTTTCGCATCCGAAGGGATTGTTGGAAGGCTTTGAGCATGCCGAGCATTTGCCGATGGACGCGCTGCTCAAGCTGGAACATGTCGAAGTGTTGATTCCCGCGGCATTGGGCGGTGTGATCACGCAGAAGAATGCACAAGACATCCACGCTCGTGTCATCATCGAGGCTGCCAACGGCCCCGTTGATCCGGATGCGGACGCGGCGCTTCATGACCGCGGCGTGACAATCCTGCCGGACATCCTGGCCAACGCGGGCGGTGTGACGGTCAGTTACTTCGAATGGGTGCAGAATCGTCAGCACTATCGATGGCCATTGGACCGTGTCCGACAAGAGCTGGATCACACCATGAACGAGGCGTTCGAAAAGGTGTGGCAGATGGCGGCACAGCACGAAGTGTCCTTGCGAACCGCTGCCTACATGATCGGCATCAGTCGCGTTCGTCGTGCATCCGAGCTTGCGGGTCTGGCGTAACTTTGGTGGCGACTATGTCGTCGACATGAACCATTCATGATCTCACTCCGGTGCGCCCGGGATCATTTGCTCCACCGGCAGCGGTGAGCTGTATTCATCGAGTGGTTCCAACTCGGGTAATGACTCCGGCTCGATGAAAGACTCCGCGTCCATCTCAGGCTCACCCATCAAAGGTTCTTCGCTCTCTTCGGGAGGCGATGGAGCAGGGATCAACTCAAACTTGAAATGGTTCTCACCTTGTGACACCGTGACCTGCGTCGGTGAAAGTTGAGACCCGTCTGCGAGCGTCGGGCGAGCGATCTGCAGCATTTCGGCGGGGGTGATGTCCGGTTTCATTTCGCCGGGCGTCAGTTCATAGCGAATGGTGTGTTCGCCAATCTTCGCCCCGGGCACATTGGCGAGATAGATCGCCTCGAAGTGCCCGCTTTGATTGGTGAACGCCAGGGAAGGTCGGCCGCCACTCACCGGGTGAAATTCAATGGACATGTTGGGGACCGGTTGCCCGTTGTGGAAAACGGTCCCTGTTACCTTGCCCAATGTTAATGAAGGCTGCGGTGTGCAGCCCAGGGTCAACAAGAGAGCTTGTCCGATGAGAGCCAACCTGACAGGAGCTAGTCCGATGCAGTAGCGGAAGGCGATGTTCATCCAGCGATAAACTCAAAGTTGATTTCGTTGCTTCCGTCGACAATCTCGACTTCGCTGGGTTCCATTTTGTTCTTGCCGCCCATGTCAGGTTTCTTTGAGGTTGGAATGAATTCACCGTCCGATGGTGCCGGCATCGCAGGTGCGGCACCGTTCACTTCATAGCGGATTTTGTGCTTACCGACCAATGCACCATCGGTGTCGGCCGTGTACATCGCACTGTAGCGACCTTCGCTGTCGGTGACTGCCATGGAGGGGCGTCCACCCTCGACGGGGACGAATTCAATTGCAACGCCTTCGACGGGTTTTCCGTCTTGGGTGACGAGTCCCGAGACTTCGCCAATCGGCGGTAGATCAGAACCGCAGCCGGTCATCAATGCGAGGGCAGCCAACGAGGCCGTGCTGGTAAGAAATCGCGAGAACCCGTTCATTGGAGAGTTTTCCTGGAGGTCAATTGTTTTGGATCTGGTGTTGTATTGATGCTTGATGTTGTGAGCCGTTTGAGTGAAGCGGCTCAAGGTGGCTCCCGCGGGAGCCCAAGAGCCGCGCGTTGTCGCAGCGGCTCGATCATTCACAGCGATGAGCTGAGCGGTTTAGAAGTCTTGCTCGTACACGAAGCGGTCGTTGCGACCATTCATCGCCATGAAGACATCATCGAAATCGATGCTATCGGTGATGAATCGCACGGCACCGTCACCCATCGTGAACATGGCTCCACCAACATGGTTGGATCGGAATCCGTTGTGCAGCGTGTAGCCATACAGTTGGGTGTAGTTGCCCGAGTAGATGCTGTTGATGGGCCAGCGAGGAACGGTGATGTTGGCGGTCCAACCCAACCATCCGTGTTGCGATGGGCCTGCATTCCAAGCACCACCGGCATGGCTGCTGGGACGACTGTCTGTTCGCGTGCCATCGGCGTGTGGCATTTCAGCGGAGTGTTCGCCAATCGCAATGGTTTGGCTGGTTCCGTCGAGGATGCTCGCGAATTTTGGGTTTCGGTACTTGGAGTTGTTGATGCCAATGATTCCGGCGTCTTGCATCCAGCCATAGCCCGTCCAAACGTTTCGTGAACCGTCCGAACGGCTGCCTGGTTGCCATCCGGCATCGCCTTGGCGTTTCCCGGGTGTGTAGTAATAACCAGCCACGCCGACGTAGTCGACGACTTGTGTTGTGTAGGAATCGGGGGCGCCAATGGCTTGGGTCAGTCCATTCGCGTTGTTGTCACGGTAGTTCGGCAAGACGTTCGACGGGCAATTAAAACCAGGGACAATGGCTTGGTCCAGCACTTCCCAGTTGAGGTTCACCTGGTCTTGCGTGCTGAAGTCAGTGCCAACAAACGTCAGCCGCTCGTAGAGTGGCGACTGTTCCATTTGAGGTAGGATTTGGACCAACCACGATGCTCCGCGGTATGGGCTGCCCGCGGTCGTTTGAGATCCGATGTTCGCGGGGAACATCTTGAAGGTGCTGTGGTAGTTGTGGATGGCGAGTCCCAACTGTTTCATGTTGTTGCTGCATTGCATTCGGCGGGCAGCTTCCCGAGCCGCTTGAACGGCGGGAAGTAGCAACCCCACCATCACGCCGATGATGGCGATGACGACAAGGAGCTCAACGAGGGTGAAGCCAGAGCTTCGGTGATTGCGAACCGGAGTAGAACGATGCATTGCTGACATTTCCATTTGCATGTGCGAATAAGGTGGGTGACTGCAAAGATGCAGGTGCTCGAAAAGAAGTCACCCGGAATCTGACTCGGGGTAACGCAAGCAACGGACCATGGCTCATCCGCTGTCCGCGTCGCATCCTACGCGGCAAGCGTTGGAGAGATGCCTAGGGGAAGAAAGGCAACCAAAGATGCATTGAGTGGTCGCGAGCGAGCGACTGAGATTTCAGAAAAAATTCTCAATTGTTTGGCGCGATATAGACCACGGAACTTGCCGAGTTCCCCTCCGTGGAACTGGTTTTGAAGATCGGTGTGCTCTTGAATTAGACAATGGTGCGCAAAACGAGTGCACGTTGTGATCGGTTCCAAGCAACGGGGGTGGCAGGGAATCGCTTTTGTGGATGAACGTGATTCGCCCGGATTTTCCGGCATTTGGCAGTTTGAGGGTGATTCGCTAGCGGCGAGCAATATTCCGGAAGTAGCGATCGACACCCTTAACCGCACTGTGGGTGACGCAAGAATCAGGCCGGTCCCGCGATATGCGACAAGGAATCAGAGACCCACTTTCCTGTGGTCGGCGGAAGTCATGCAGCCCTGCGGTTGGACAAGGGAAGCGATGGCTCCGTCGCTAAAGCACAATCAATGCGACTCACATCGGGCAATAGGGAGGAATGGGCGTCGTCGTATCGGTGGATCAGCGATGAAATGCTTCGTTGCAATTCTCGATCAGCAAGTAACGTTCGTTCGCGGATAAGTCTGCCCACTCTTGGATGTTGCCACTTGGCCATTGCACCGAGACCCGCTGGATCTGTTTGCAGTCAGCAATTCCGAAAGACAAGCAGGCTTCGTCCGAGCAGAGGTAACCATCCCCTGCCGTCACCCAATCGACCTGACGCCCATGGGACGTGTGAATGCTGACCTCCGCCCCAATCGCGTCTCGTTCGCTGCGGCAGCCGATCAGTTCCAAACAGATCCAGTTGCCTGACGTTTGCGGTGCCAGGTCCAGCAACGCGGCGGGGGCGTCCAAGTGAGTGACGACAAGATCCGTTCGCCCATCCTTGTTCCAATCGAGCTTCGCGAGCCCACGTCCAAGGACCGGTTGATCGAAGTAGTTCGTCGACGAAACTGTCCTCGCAGAGAACGAGTCACTTTCGTTCTTCATCAACAGAGGGCGTTGTCGAAATGGTTGTCCTTCTTCACTTTGGTCGAAGATGTGACCGTTGGTCGTGACCAGGTCGAGCCAGCCATCCGCATCCACGTCGATGGCCTTTGATCCAAACCCAACATGCAGATTGCTCCGTTCTGGCAGTCGATGACTGGGGGCAGCATCGCGAAAGACGCCCGAAGAAGTCTGCAAGAAAAGATTGTCGGACTCACCATAGAAATTGCTGACGTGGATATCGAATCGACCGTCGCGATTGAAGTCTCCAGTGGCGATCCCCATGCAAGCCGTCGGCATTCCAAAGCGTCCGCACGCGACTCCTCGGAGATAGGAAACGTCGGCGGACGGTCCCACATGGGTCGGAAAGAGGTGGTTTGGACGCGCGTCGTTGCCAATGAAAACTTCCATGTCCGGTTCGGCGTCCATGTTGGTGATGACAACTCCGAGCCCGGTTCCCGACGCTGCAATTGATTCTGAAATCTCTTCGCCCACGAACGCGCCATGGCCATTGCTGCGATACCAGCAATCCGATTGCGGCAATTGACTCAGGGGACCCTGCATCAGTTCGCGGCCGTCGCGATCGAACTGGGGTGGGTCGAAGGCGTGCTCCAGTCGGATGTAATTGACTTCAAACAGATCCGGCAAAGCGTCACCGGTGATGTCGGCAATCGCCATGGAGGAGGTGAACCGATCGGCGGGGCCGAGCATTCGTTCGGTCGCGTCCTGGAAGGTGCCGTCACCGCAGTTGAGGAACAAACGGTTCCGCCCAATGTTGCCGACCAGCAAATCGGGCCAGCCATCTTGGTTGACATCACCCACTGCGATCCCTTGCGAGTAGCTGATATCACTGGTTTGAGTGCTGGTTTCAACGGACTCGAAACGTGTGCCAAGGTTGCGAAACAGTTGGTTGGTTCGCGTCCCGTGAAAAGCAGGTGGGGCACCGGATCCCTGTGCGAAGTAGAGATCAGGACGACCGTCGTTGTCGTAGTCGATCACTCCGACTCCGCCGCCCAGCGATTCATAGAGAGCGATCGACGAGAGATCCGTTGTCTCTGCAGTGTGCCATTGAAAATGCAGTTCAAGTTCCGACGCCACGTTGTGGATGTCGATTTGAAGGTCCTTCCTCGCGGGAGAATCCCAGGTAACTGTCTTTGCAATTGACGTCGCGGACGGGCTGATCGGCTTGATCGCGAAATCGTTTGGGTTCAGGCCGAGAGTGGCGTCCTCCCGCATCATTTGCTGCAGGTCCGGAACACCGGTTAAACGTTTGCGCTGCTGAGCGATCTGGCGACGCTGTGTGGTTGCGGAGGGCGAAAGACTCGATTCAGTCCAACTCAGTGATTCGAGCGGTCGTCCCAGTTGGAGCAAGTGTTGACTGATGTGACGCAACGCCTCGATGTTGTGCGATTCCCCGATCAGTTCTTTCGAAAGTTCATGGGTCTCGTTGAGCAGGGTTGCCCTCGCCTCGAACGAGTCGCTCCATTCGATTCGGTCCATCGCTTTCAACGATTGTTTCAGTCGTTGGTGATTGACGAGGTCCGTTCGATTCATTTGCAACGCCACAAGCAGAGCGTGGACGGCTGACTCAAATTCACGATGGCTGAAATGATGACTTCCAATGGCCGACCAGTAATCGGCGTGTTGTTCGATCGGCGGATCATGGTTCGCGTACCACTGCACGAATTGGTCGTCGTCTTGAAGCTCCGCATAAGTTCTTCCCAGAAGAGCGTTGGCACATGCGGTGTCCAAAGACTCGGCAGTCGCGTCATCGGCTAGAAAGGCTTCAAGCTCATCTCGGGCGAGGTCAAATTTGCCCTCGTCAAAATAGAATCTCGCTCGACCCAATCCCGGTGCGAAGTGTTGCTCGAGCCAATCTGGCTGGTTCGGATTTGTTTCCTCGGGAGGTTGTGGGTA
Organism: Rhodopirellula halodulae; assembly: GCF_020966775.1. Classification (NCBI taxonomy): domain Bacteria; kingdom Pseudomonadati; phylum Planctomycetota; class Planctomycetia; order Pirellulales; family Pirellulaceae; genus Rhodopirellula; species Rhodopirellula halodulae. The sequence goes on from NZ_JAJKFV010000029.1 coordinate 1,337,323, forward strand.
GGACTGCCCTCGGAACAACAGCGACATCAAGTGTGGTCGACTGGCTTGGCCTTGGCTGACCAGACGATCGGCGATCGCTGCGGCCTCCATGGTGCGTCCGTGCCGCAAAAGGTGTTTCCATAATCGATCGTATGCCACAGCTTTATCCCGCGTGACGTCGACCCAACGTCGCAACGCCAATTCGTAGCGGTGGTCATCTTTCAGTTCCAAGGCAACGTCGACACTGAACGTGGCCGCTTCGTTCACGAAGGCAGAGTCACGGGACGCAATGGATTCAGACAGCTCGAGTGCCTTGTTCAAGTCACCCTGTTCTTCTGCGAGCTGTGCCAGCAGCCAGACCGCTTCGGTGTCCGAAGGTTCTTGAATCAGATGCTCCGTGAGCCTCTGTACCGCGGTCGGGGTGTCATCCGCATTCATCGCTTCCTTCGCCTCATCGATCAGCGACGGCGTTCTCGTGAATGGAAGCTGCTCTTCGGAAGGCGGTTCGTTTGAGCGTTGGCATCCCGTTCCCATGCAGGCGACGATCACAAGGAGCGTCATTCCCATCCGAATGGATTCAAGTCGGCGCAAAGACATTTGACGCAGCAAATTCAGACACCTGTAAAAAAGCAGCGTTCGATCGGACACGGGAAACATGAAGGTCCATTGGTTTGTCGTTCTGTCACGGCCTTCGTTCACGTTAGCAAAGATGGGCTGCTTTGTCTGAACAGCGTTTGAGTGTGATTTGTTTGAAGAACGGCATTGATGAATCGAGGCGGAAGGGATAAGGCCAACAACGATCATCTCCGAACTCGCCAACACACTGATCGCCAACCCGTTGATCACTGAAACGACATTGAACAAGCGCAGGCCGAAGATGCGCGGAAGACTTGTTCGGATTCAAATGCCACATCACCGCTTCGTCCGGAAACGGCGATGCTGGTGCTTCGGGGCCAGATCACCTTCGGGCAATCCACGGACGAGAGACGCTCCGTTTCGTGCTTCGGTCGCGGGACGAAGCCGGTGTCCGGCTCGAGCCAGGGGCTGCAGACACGCGTCGGCAGTCCAATTTGAACAGTTGGGCTAGGGGGAAGGATCGCCCCGTGACCTAGTGTGGCATGATTGAGCAAAGCGTGCAGCTTATTCTCTGTTTCCACCTGAATGGGCCGGCCGATGACCATCGTGCCGCTGGATTGTCTAACTTTTTGGCGGAACGCTTAAATTTTGTGCATGTTTTATGCGGTTTAGATGAATTTTGAGACGTGCGCGGGGTCGGCAATTCGCGGCAATGAAGGCCGCACGACACAATTGTCAAAAATTCTTAGAAAAACTCCGGGGCATGCACTTCTCTATTGAGTGTCTTAGTGGATCGGAAGTCGCCCTTGTGGCTTTCAGTACTCAAGTAACAACCGGCAGCGATGTTGTGCTTGTCAGCATGTGGCTCCGCAATTGCTTTGCTTGTAAAGCAATGAACCGACGCGGATGAATTCGACATCCGGTCGGGCTCGGCAGCCACGAGTCAGAGCGTGCCGGGTGAACATCTTTCAAATCTATTTTCGGATGTAGAAAAGAGAAGGCTTACGTATGAGACATTCAGTTAGCTCAAGGTCAGACACACGCCCTGGGTTTACATTGGTCGAGCTGTTGGTGGTCATCGCGATCATCGGCGTGTTGGTTGGCCTGTTGCTCCCGGCGGTTCAGGCAGCCCGCGAAGCTGCTCGTCGTATGAGCTGCAGCAACAACATGAAGCAGATCGGCTTGGCGCTGCACAACTATCAAAGCACTTATAACGAGATGCCGAGACAAGGCACTGGTACAGCCGGGAACAACGACCTCGGTCACGGCATGCAAACCTGGTCGTCTTCATCGAATTCGCTGATGTCGCTGAGTTGCTTTGTTGCATTGACGCCGTTCATCGAGCAACAGGCACTGTGGGAAGAAATCAGTAACCCATCGACCTATCAGGTCGATAATCCAACGGTTGCCAAAAACCCACCGTGGCCCGCGATGGGCCCCGGACCGGAACAGACCTCCGTGGGGTATCGATATCGCCCATGGATGACCCAGCTTTCGACGCTCCGTTGCCCAAGTGATCCGGGTGAAGGTCTTCCAGCCATGGGACGTTGCAACTACTCCGCATGCCTGGGTGACTCGTCCAACTGGTTGCAAATGTACGGCGAACTCGGTGACGATTGGCGTCCAAGCACGTACACCGCGCCCCGCTCAAGAGCGACGGGTCGTGGAGCGTTTGTTCCACGGATCACGACGAAATTCCGCGACATCCTCGACGGTCTTTCCAACACGATTGCTTTCGGTGAGCACATCACTTCGCTGGCTGACCGCGACGTCCGAGGCCAAGTCGGACTCGATATTTCAACGACCTACGATAGTGCGAACGGTTGTGACGCATACGTCAGTCCAACTCGGCCCGGCTTCTGGTCGGACGGTACCGATGGTGGCACTCCGCCTCCCGGTTACATGGGCGGTGGCGGCTGGTGGGGATCCGACGTCTGGGGACGCGGCTTTGCATGGGCTCACTTCTCCTCCACCGACACTGGATTCCTGACCCAGGCTCCTCCGAACAGCCCGACCTGCATTGCTTGGTGGAGTAAGTTCCAGCCCGGCAACATGCCAGCCAGCAGTCAGCACCCAGGCGGTTGTCACGTGACGATGGCAGACGGTGCGGTCCGATTCATCACCGACTCAATCGAATCTGGTAACCAAGATTCGAACAGCCCTGGTTACCACGACAACCAGTCGATCCAAACCGGTGCACTGAGTCCAGGTGCGAAGAGCCCCTATGGCTTGTGGGGAGCTCTCGGCACTCGTGCGAGCAAAGAGATTTTGGACAGCGAGTTTTGATTTGCTTGCTTGTTGATTGATCAAGTTCAAGGAGCCGCCATCGTTTGCGAGGCGGCTCCTTTTCATTCATGACCTTCCATACCGTTCTCACCAAGCCATCTGAATTGGCTTTGTTCTCAAGCAGTTGGCTTGTCGCTTACCAGACATTTTGAATTATCTCACCAGAGTACTCCCATGAAAAAACATTTGCACCTTGTTGTTTTGACGATGACTCTCTTCGCCGCTGGATGCGGTGGTTCGACCAGCGAGTTAGTCACGCCGGACGCGGATTTCTACGCCAAAGGCCTCGAAGCTGAGAAGAATGGAGTTCCACCAGGATCTTCGCCCGGAGCGCCAGGATCCAAGAAAGCAGGCGGCGGACCATCCGCGTATTCTCCCTGATGACTTGTTAGCAGCTTCCGGACGGTGTTCCAGCCTGGCCCGCATCATGCGTTTTTTGATCGGGGCAGGCAGATCAAGCTATGCCGTAGTGCTTGCCGCAAGGCTTTGGTTTGCCTATTTCGCCGTGGACGCCGCCATGAGCCTGCTGATGGATACTTGTCGACTCTCAAATCGAATCAGCAGAGAATTATCACCACTTGCTGGCGACAGACGCATGACCGCCGTGCTCATCGCTAGCCCATCGAATCGTCGAAGTTGAATACGCTGCTACGGCACGTCTCGGGGACAAAGTGGGGAACGCGACGATATCTTGATATGGATCGCCTGGCTGACATCGACCGTGACGATCAGCACAAGCGGACCGCACCAACCGTTTGACCTTCGATTCCATTCGGGACCATGTCCCCGAAAGAAATCAATCCAGAGCCGAGGTTGGGAAGATCGGATGTCCCCAGCAAGATTACAAATCCTATTGCTTGCATTCACCGTCGGTAATTGCATATTCCGTAGTGTTTCAAGAACACATAGTGTCCCGTTCTTCAGTGCTTCAGCAAGCTGTAGTTTCTGGAAACGTGGTTACTCGCAAGTCAAGATGGACTGCTTGGGGCTATTCGCGACTCATCGAGGTATCTGCGGCGTACAGGTGAGATGATCAGAACGACAATCAGCAAATAAGAAATGATCCCGATGAAAACCACGCCTGAGAGAAACATCGGGGAAAACCAGAGACCGGGACCGGCATTCTGAAATGGGAGCCTTGTTCCAATGAGCAACGCTCCGAATACGCATGCATAAAACAAAAGGCAATGCAGGGCTATGATCACGAAAGTCAGGAGCAATCTCTGCACGCCGAGGCACTTTTTCTTTCGCCATGACCGCGTCCCCGATCTGACAAGAATCACGAATCCGATTAGAACGAAAAAGCCGAAACCGAATGGTTCTACCCAAAAACCGGAACTACCTAGAGTCTGGTCGATTGCCCAGCTGCTAGCGGCTACGATTGTTGTCACGGCTACCCAGCACACCTCAATTTTACGCTGCGAATCGCAGGAAATGAGCCGCCGTCGCTGTAGCTCCCAGCCGAGCAGGGGCACTGCGATGGAAGCGATCACGAAAACAGTCGCCAAGAAAGGAAGATCACGCGGCCTGAATCCGATGATGGTGTAGCAGAGCCTGAGATAGTCTTGCGTCTGTGCCAATACTAACTCAGTGCTTTCGGATGTCGTTAATTGGTATACACAAACGATTAGATGGTAAGGCCGAATAAAAAGACAACCATTCTTCTGGCTAAAGCGTTTGAATCGCATTGCTTGTTGTTTTCGCCCATCATTGACTCACAGCAGATTCATCATTCTCGGCGAGTTTTTAGCAAAATGCGAAGAGTGGAGTTTGGTGATGCAACTCTACTCGATAACCGTTCTTCGATGCTTCATTTGGGTCCATCCGGGAAACCTGTCGGTTCAGTAGAATACTCCGTTAAGGAGAACGCTGATGCAGGAAACAGAATTCTATCAACAGATCCTTGGTCTCGAAGAACCGTGTGGAGGTTCGATACTTCCTGCTGAGCGGTGATTCGAAAGTCGGCCAGTTCGCGATCAGCGTTCGCAGTCACTGGCAAATCGAGTCGATGCATTAGGTACTGGACGTCGTGTTCCACGACGACAGTCGCATTCGGACACGCAATGCGACGGTAAACTTCACGCTCGTTCGTCGGTTCATTCTGTCGCTATTGAAGCAGGGCACTTCGAACCACAGCTTGAAGCGAAAGTGAAAACTGGCAGGCTGGAACGTTAATTTGCACAAAACGCTCCTGTTTCCAAACTCTATCTGATGCGATCGTCGTGACTCAATCTTTACCTGCGATAAACCCGGATGGACCACAAAAAACGCTTCCTGTTTGAGAGGAAGCGTTTTCGATCAACTGTATTTCAACATTTTCTACATGTTGGCCGGACCCAGAGGACCCTTCGCTTCGTCTGCATCACGTTTTTCTTTCGGAGATGGTTCGACGACACGGTTCTCCTTACTAGAGCATCCAGGTGAGATGCAAAGCGAACAGATGAATAAACAGACGGCGATGCAACGGATTGAGATTGAAGAGATCATTTCAGGAAGATTGTTCCTTTGTCTTGAAGTTTGTTGGTTGAAGAGCTTCGATGTGGATCAGAATTCTTCGCCGATCACTTCTCGATTGGCCCGTGTCCCCAGAGCACCCCAAACACCATATGGGCTCGGATTGCCTGGAGCGCGGCTGCCGGTCAATCGAGCGGTGCTGAATGAAACAAAGTTCACTGTACCGGCAGTTGAGTCACCAGCCTCGATGCTATCGGTGATGAATCGCACGGCCCCATCAGCCATCACAACGTGGCAACCACCAGGGTGTTGACTACTTGGAGGGAAAAGACCTGGGTACAGTGTGTGTCCCACCCAGCAAGTTTCACGGTTAGGTGGAAGGATGGTTAGGAAGCCAGTGTGAACAGGGTAGAAGGTTGCCCATGACGATCCACGAAAGTGAATGCTGTCAGCGCCCTCGAGCGAAGGTGCTGTACCGCCATCGTCTCCGGTGGACCAAAACTGTGGCCGTTCCGGACTGACCCATTGCAGACAGAGGCTGGGGTTCCCTGGTACTCCGCTAGCGTCCGTGTTGCCACCAGCATTGAGTGCGGGCTGAGTTCGTTTATCTCGGTCGCCCAGCGAAGTAGCGATCTCACCGAAAGCGATGGTGTTCGATAAACCATCGATGATATCGCGGAATTTATGGCTGTATCGGAGTCCGAATGCTCCTCGGTCTGTTCCTTTCGAGATCGTGCCGTAGACGCTGCTGGTGCGGAAGTTGTTGTCGTAAGGACCGTTGATCTGGAAGTGATTGATCGTGTCACCAAGATTCACGGCATAGTTGGTTCGTGCACGGCCCGGGTTTCCACTGACTCCAGGGTCGCTTGGACAACGGAACGTTGCGATCTCTGTCATATATGGGACGTAAGCGTCGCCACTCCAATTGTAGGCGGTTGTTGGACCCATCGCCGGAAAAGGAGCTGGCGCTGTATCGGCAGGTGGACTCACGCCATCAATGTCGATGTTCATAGGATTGCTGATTTGCTCCCATAACGCTTGTTGCTCCATAAAAGGAAGCATGCCGACGAACGCGGAGTGGCTGGCGTTATTGATCTGACGCGATCCACTGAAGATTCCTTCGCCTTCGCGGGTCGTGCCAGCGCCTTGCGTTGGCAGTTGGTTATAGGTCGAGTGATAGTTGTGCATGGCCAAACCAAGCTGCTTCATGTTGTTCGAGCAGCTCATGCGTCTAGCTGCTTCGCGAGCGGCTTGAACAGCTGGGAGCAGTAGTCCAACTAAGACGCCGATGATGGCGATGACTACCAAGAGCTCTACGAGTGTGAAGCCGGATGTACTTCGAAGTCGGGAGGAGGAAGGACGACGCATCAAACGAATCCTATTGCGTATGTGAAGAATAAAGAAAGCCACCTTTCGCCACGACGTAGCTGGCAGAAAGGGCTGGTTTGTTGAGTCACTTCGCAACGCAAGCGTGGGACCAGTCGATGCATTCACTAGGATGCTAACTTGAGAGCTCTGTAGTCCTTGGTGTTTTAAGGCGGATTCCTACGCCGTAAGGAGGTTTGTTGGTCTGAGCGTTTTCCCGACATCGTCTAAGAAAAGTTTTCATTTTTTTCGTTTGCTTTCGACTAGGGATTGCTTCGGTTTCCTCTGTTAGAGGTGGGATTGCTAGCTTTTGCACTGAAGGTAAGCAGGCTTGCACAAAAGGCAGGCAAGTTGAAAGACGTTGTTGCCGAAGTCTTTAGGTTTGGGGTCGGCGTAGAGGATTGATTCACCTGAGAATCTGCTGTGTCTCAGTTTGTTCTGGTGAAGGGGTTCTTGTTCTCCTTTGAGTGTTTGGTTGGTAGCTTTCTCGTAGCAGTCGTCCCCTTGGAGAAAGCCGGTCGGGGCCATTGGCACGCGCTCGACTTCGACAGGGGCATTGGGGTGATCGGGAACACGGTCGGCGTATCGCAGGTGCTCTTCGCCATAAGGGTGGAATGATGTTTGCCAAAGAAAGCACGCTGCGTCGATCGATAAAAAAGCCTTCGCTCGAACCGTAGTTCAAACGAAGGCTGGCGTGGTTTGTGTGTTTCTTCTGTGCGGAGGGCGGTTACGAAGGAATCGTCAGCGAGAGCTGATTGTCCGAGTCTCCGACGTCCGCCGTGATTTTCACGGGGCCCGCCGGTGCTCCACCGCGACCGGATCGATTCTTTTTGCCCGCATCGGGGTCGCCGATGAGCGTGGGTGCATCGCCCTCGTCTGGATTTCCGGCAAGGGCTGATGAAGAGGCGGACGTCTTGCCTTTCTCATGGCCGCCAAAGACGAGGACTTCGTGTTTGCCAATCGCGGCTCCGGGTTCGCCCGTCGTGTAATGCAGTTTGAATTGCCCCGTCTCATCAGTTTGACCGTAGCTCACTCCACCATGGGTCTGAGGGTGGAATTCAAGAGTTGCGTTCACAAATGGGACGCCGTCTTTTGTTAGCGTGCCCTCGACTGGGGCGAGTGCAGGTTTGTCGCTACCGGAGCAACCGGCAGTCAGTGCACTGATACCAACCAGTGAGAAAAAACAGAGGTGTTGTAGTTGTTGTTTCATAGGAAGTCGCGATGATCGTTGAGTCGGTTTCTGGTGAGAGGAATTGGTTGGAAGGGTTGCAGAGTGCCGAAGCGATGGTTTGACGGCCTCGGGTGGGAAGCGTTGCCGTTGTTTCTCGAGGTTTGCTCCACGGCATGAGACCGAGTTGAGTGCCCGCGGAATCGCTTTCGCAAACCTCGCGGGCACTCAAACTCGGCACGCAATGCACGGGAAGAATTCAGCAGCGAAAACTAGTTCTGGAAGTCTTCGATGATGTTGCCATCGAGTCGGCAAGCCAAATCGGACAGGGTTTGGTAATTGATGTTTTCACTGACAAAGTGGACGGATCCGTCAGCCAGGACGAACTGTGCACCACCAACGTGTGCCGATCGGAATGGTGAGTGCATTCCGGGACGACCGTACCAGTAAGGTCCGATACCGAAGTAAGGGCCACCACCGGTGCCGTGGCGAGTGGTGGGGAAAACCGGAGTGAAGTTGATTCCGGTGCGGATGGAGGCGACATTCATGCGGTAACCATCGGCAGAGCCAAGATTGGGATCGCCTCCGCCGCCGGACCAAGCTCCACCGTGCCAGTTACCAACTCGGTCGTCGTGCTGCTGCTTGCTGCCGTCTTCCTGAATCACAGTCTTGAACATTCCCGTTTCACCAACGGCGATTGTGTTGGTTGTTCCGTCCAGGATCGACGCGAAGCGAAGTGGGCGTCGGTTCTTGCTGTCGACGGGAATCATGACGCCGTTGTAGTCAACGCGACCATTGTGTCCGTTCCACAAGGTGTACTGGGCGTCATTGCCGGTGCCCTGGCCGTAGTGATACATCCCGGCCACACCCGCGTAACATGCCACTTGGGTTTCGAGGGTCTCTGGCGAACCCAAGGCAATGGTCCCGGCGGATGCGGTGTCTTGTCGAAAAATCTCCAGTGGACTCGATGGACAGTTGAAGGTCGGCACAAGCAGTCCATCCAGACCACGCCAGCTGTAGTTAATGCCGTCACGGTTGGAGAAGTCACCGCTGAAGTCCACATTGCTATAGGCAGCTGTTTGTTCAATGAACGGCAGGATACGGACAAGCCATGATGCAGGTCGGTTTTGAAACGACGAATCGTCCATCGCATAGGCGGTGGGAGGAAATGCCTTGAAGGCGTCGTGATACATATGAATCGCCAAACCGATCTGCTTCATGTTGTTGGAGCATTGCATTCGGCGAGCGGCTTCACGTGCGGATTGGACGGCGGGTAGCAGCAGTCCAACCAAGACACCGATGATGGCAATCACAACGAGGAGTTCAACGAGCGTGAATCCTTTTGCTGAAGAGGTCGGCTTGAACGGGTGGGCAGAGAGGCGGCGTTGCATTTCAGGAAGGTTCCAGAGCTCAGAGACAAATGAACGTCAGCGTGCCTGGACTTGAATTTGCTGGAATAGCCGACACGCATGACAAGCCGCTGTGCAATCGCAATCGTGGGGCCAAAGCGTTTGTGAATTACGGTGAGCCGAAAGGCTGGTGTGAGCGGCTCGAAGCTTTGGGGGGACCTATCCAACGCAAAGAGGTTGGTTACGGACTGGCGTTTAAAACTGGACCTGGAGAAACTTTCTCGCGATTTTCGGATGCAACCCTTCGCGGTTCACATCCTGCCCTCTGAATGGGTGGCTGGCTGTTGTTGCTGTGCTCACAAAAGTAGCTGATATGCTCATTTTGAGTGCACGCGATCGTTCGAGATTGGGCGTTGCCTCGCCCGTTCTTTACTCAGCGAGCTCGAAGTTGATCGCGGGTTCTTCGATTCTAAGCGACGTCAGAGCTCGAGCCGAAAACGCTCCAACCGGCGCGTCATTCAACCGACGAGTCCTCGCGAGTTTCGACCCGAAGGAAGGTCAGCCGGAGGTGGTGTCGACGCTCGGACCCGTGGCGAGAAGGTGTCCGAGCGTTCTTAAAAAACGTGCGAATCAGCCGGTGATGCCCAATCCTGTCATCGTCCCGGTGCTGCTGGCAAAATGATCGACTTCCATTCCGTGTTGCTGGAGCAGCGAGACATAGAAGTTCGGAAGTGGGTAGTTGTTTTTGCGATCGAACGCGAGGTGACCGGCGTGTTGGAAACCGCCACCAGCGATCAACACGGGCATGTTTCGGTTGTCGTGATTGGACGAGTTTCCGAGATTGCTGGTGAGGAACACCGTGGTGGCGTCGAGAAGGTTTCCAGTCGCATCACCGTGCTGGCTCAGTCCTCGAAGGAATTCTCCCCACTGACTGATCATTGCTTCTTCCACCAAACCCAATTGTTCCAACTTGGTTTCGTCTCGCCCGTGGTGGCTGAGCGAGTGATAGCCTTCATCAACGCCTTCCACCGGAACAACGCCACCGCCTCCGGGAAGGTGAAGCGTGACGTAGCGAGTGGAGTCCGTTTCGAGTGCCAACGAAATCACGTCACACATCGTTTTCATCCGTCCGATCAAATCGTTCGGGTTGCGAATGTCGACCGGGGCGGTCGCTTCCACGGCGGGTTTGGGCATTTCCGCCCACTTCTGTGATTGCTGCATCCGTTGTTCGAGTTGTCGAACACTGGTGAAGTAAGCGTCCAATCGATCGCGGTCGCCCTGCCCCAGTTCGCGCTGCAGTGACTTGGCGTCATCCGCGACGATGTCCATGATGCTGCGACCTTGGCGGACCCGATCCGCGTGTCGTTCGCGTTCTTTGGGGGAGTCGTCCACGAAAAGTTCAGCAAACAATTGCGACGGGGATGTCAGCGGCGGAATCATCGCGCCGCTTTCGGTGTAGCAAGGACTGGTCGATCCTCCGGTGCCGAGCACCAACGAAGGGAAGCGAGTTTGGTGGCCGCGGTGTTTGGCGAGGTATTGGTCAATCGAGATCGTGTTGTTGACGGCGCCTGAGGTCCCCATCGGAGTGGCGGTCAAAATGCTGGCTTCCGCGCGGTGGCCTCCGTTCACGCCGGGGTGAGATGATCCCGAGACCACCGTCACTTTGTCGCGAAGATCTTGCAGCGATTGCAGATACCGCGAGGGTTGGTAGTTCATCCCCTCGCCGTCAGGAACCAAGTTTTCAGGAAGCAGCCCCAGACCAACGGTCATGGCAACAAACCGTTTGGCTTGACCGGTGGAGGGCGATTTGGCGTGGCCCGCGAACGAGGATCGCATCGCAGAAAGGAACGGCAGTCCCATCGCAACGCCTGAGCCGCGAAGCAGGGTGCGGCGTTTCAGCGGGCCGCGTGAGTGCAAGTTATGGCTGGTCATTTGATTGCTCGCAGGTGGGAAGGTGAAAGGAGGCAAGCAGGTAGGAATCACTTGGAAAGAAAAACGTCGCTTTGGATCACTTCGTCCAACAATGAACGAAACCCAAACGAATCTTGCCGGGTGTTGGCAACGATCTGGTCCACTCGTTCGCGGTCCGCGAATTGAATGGTTTGGCCCGTTCCGTAGGTGAGCAAGTGTGAGGCCACATTTTTGGCCAGGGTTTCCTCGCGGTTGCGAATCAGGTCGCGGAATTCGACGAAGGAATCGAATTTGGAACCATCCGGCATTTCGAAGCTCGGATCGATCGCCGGGCCACGTTTGTAGTTGTTGCCTCGCTTTTGCATGTAGCGATCACGCCAGCGACCGCCCGCGTCAAAGTTTTCCAAAGCGAAGCCTGGCGGATCGATGTTTCGGTGGCACGAGGCGCACGATGGGTCGGCTTGGTGTTTGGCCAACAAATCGCGAATCGTGGTGGCACCACGAATGTCGGGTTCAACCGCGGGAACGTTTTCCGGAGGCGACGGGATTTCCGTTCCGAGGATTCGCTCCGAAACCCAAATGCCACGCAGCACGGGCGAGGTGTCGTTGCCGTTGGCGGTGACTTTCAGAATCGCACCATGAGTCAAAATGCCACCGCGTGGGATGGATGGATCCATCTTCACCAAACGCGATTGGTCGCCCAAGTCCGCGATGTCGGCCTCGGTGGGAGTCAACTCGTAGTACCGCGCCAAACGCGTGTTCAGGAAGGTGTAGTCGGCGCTGACCAATTCGTGGATCGGACGGTTTTGGTCCAGCAAATGTTGCAGGAACAAATGCGTCTCCTTCAACATTCCGGCTTGAACGGTGGTGTCGAAATCGCGAAATAGTCGCCGATCGGGTTCGGTGAAATCGATGTCGACCAAATCCAACCACTGGTCCGCCAGATCAACAACAAATTGCTGGCCGCGAGGCGTTTGCAGCAGGCGATCTGTTTGATGTTTCAGTTGAGTGGCGTCTTGCAGTTGCCCTCGTTTAGCCGCCATCCGCAATTCGTCATCGGGCATGGAGCCCGTCAGGAAATAGCTCAAACGCGAAGCGATCGACCAATCGTCCAGTTTGCCAGAAGCGTCTGATCGTTCGGTGAGATAAAGGAAGCGAGGCGAGCACAGGATGGCTCGGTAACCGGCTCGAAGTGCATCGACGAATGTCGCACCATTGTCCAGTTCCGAATCAGCCAACTCCACAATGCTTTTGATGGAAGACCGTTCCACCGGCCGCCGGAATGCCAATTGGGCGAAGCGATGAAGGTTGGTTCGCAATGCTTGGCGGAGAATGGTTTGCGTTGCTTCGTCGCCCTCAGGAAGTGTTGCTTTTGGATCCGACTTTTCAATTTGTCGGATCCGTTTCGCAACCAACTCATCCACGTCGATCTCGGACTGCTTCGACGAGCGGTTGTAACGCAGCGGCAAATTACCCAGCAGTCGGTCTCGCGTTTGTCGGCGTTCGCCCGCGGGATAGATGCGTTTCATTTGCAAGGAGTGCATCGCGACGCCGGGCAAATCCTGTGGTTCGCCTTCTCCGAATCCCACTTGCCCGCCTTGGAAGCGGCCTTGTTTCAACGTTTTGTCAGCCGGACGAACTTCCAAGCGGTGACCTTTGGGAAGCCAAGCTTGGTAGGTCATCGTTTTGGGATCAGCCTCGGCTTCGAAGCCACCGATCCAGCTCATCAGCGGTGCACCCGAGTTGCATTCGCCGCTGCGGACGCTGCACCAAACGCCATGTTCCTTGGGCGGTTTCACCGACGATGCGGTCAGCGTGATTTCGTACCAGCCGTCTTCCGGGACGGTGGTGGAAGCGATGCGTCCGTAGAAGATCATGTTGGACGACCAAACAACGGCCAATCCTTCTCGCATTTCAGGTTCGCGGTTGCGGCGTCCTTTCGGTTTGTTTGCGATCTTTTCCGGAGCCAGATTGATCGACCAATCGGAGCTGGGTTCCAGAGCTTTCGCGAACGCATTGTCCAACGCGGCGTCGACGACTTTCAGGTGGGTCTTCAACTGGAAATGCGACATTGATTGTGCGCTGACAAGATGGGCGTAGCCGCCGACTCTTTGTTCCGGCGGCATCAAGTCTTCGAGCGGAACGTGGACCAAGAGCAAATCTTGCAGCGTTCGCGAAAGCTGTTGATTGCTCAACCGGCGACCGCGGACTCGACCGAGTCGTCTTTGTTCGTCTCGTTGGTATGACACCAGATGTTGCCGAAGAGGTGACGTCCATTTCGAAAGCTCGTCCGCGTCGAGTTCTTCGTATTCCGGAGGCGGCATTTCACCCGCGGAGACTCGGTCATGGATTTGGATCCACTGCTGCATGGCGCGCGGCGATGTCAAATCGGTACCCACAGCATGGACGTCAAATCCGGCTTCGCCATCCGGACCGTCGTGACAGTCCAGGCAGTGATCTTGCAAAAATTGGGTCGCATCGTCGGTCAGCGACCACGCGTTCGCGGAGGTTGGATTGGCTGCGTCAGCCGTGGAGAACCAGACGAGCCCGAACAGGCACGCCGTCCACGCAACGCCATGGGCGATTCGAGTGGGCAACAGCGAAAGCATGTGGAATGCACGCAAATGGGAGGGAAGGAAGGCGGGACATCACCGTGTCTCTGAGGCCAGTTGTTTCTGAGGCCTGTTGAGCAGGCCTTTTTTGATCTGGGGCGAATTGGTCGTGAAACCTCTCGGCACCAGAACCGTTCAGTGGCCTAGGCGTTGGTGGCCTCGGCGTTGTTGCCGCGACCGAGAGCGACGGGGATGCAGCCCGCCAGTATAGCGTTTTAGGGGGACGAGCACGAGTAAAATTAGCCCTGACGGCGGTCATTTGCGGCGGGAAATCGCAAGGAATTCGTTCTCATGAACCGATGAGCGTTTTCTGCGTAGCAACGGTTTGCTTTTCTTTAATTCTCTGACTGACTGGCGCGAGGTTTCATGTCGGCGACGATTGGACTCGTGCTACTGGCCGCGGGAATGGCGGCGGTATCCAGTTGGTTGATTCTGTTCCCCATTCGTAAATTCGCTGACCAGCTCGGGCTTTTGGATCGACCGGGTGGCCACAGCAGTCACACGGTGCCGACGCCGCTGGGCGGTGGACTGGGGATTTATCTGGGGATTTTGTCCACGATCACGCTGGCCACGCTGGCGGCCGCCTTGCTGAGGGATCCCACGTCGATTCCGGGATGGGTGAGTGGTTTACGAGATTTGGTTTCTCCCGCGGTGATTCCGGAGTCATGGTGGGAAGCCGCGACGCTGCACGCACCCGGTGTTTGGTCTCGCTGCGGGGACGTTTGGTGGTTGATTGCGGCTGGGACGGTGCTGGTCACGCTGGGTTTGCTCGACGACCGCTTTGGGTTGCCGGTGGGGTTGCGATTGGGCGTGCAGTTTGGAATCTCCGCCGCGGTTGTGTGGGGATTGGACATTGAGTTATCGCTGTTCTTAGTAGCCGGTTGGCTGACCAAGTTGTTGTCGGTGGTGTGGATCGTGGCGGTGATCAATTCGTTCAACATGCTGGACAACATGGACACGTTGTCATCCGGCGTCGCCGCCATCATCGCAGGATCGATGGCGTTGGTGATGATGACGATCCCTGATCCAGGAACCGATCGGCCTCAGTTGTTGGTGGCTTCGTTGTTGTTGGTGGTGGCGGGCGCTCTGATTGGTTTTCTGTTTCACAACCGCCCTCCTGCCAAGATCTTCATGGGTGATGGTGGGAGCTATCTGGTCGGATTCTTGATCGCGGTTGGGATGCTGATGGCCACGTTTGCCGCGGGTGAGAACTCGGACGCGGTTGCTGGTGATGTTGGCGAAGGAAGTTGGGTGGGCAGTCGGCCTCACGCGGTGCTCGCGCCGTTGTGCGCGATGGCCGTCCCGCTCTATGACATGATCACGGTGATTTGGATTCGGATTCGGCAGGGACGCAGTCCGTTCCAGGGTGATCACAGTCACCTTTCGCATCGATTAGTGGACCTCGGGTTGTCACGGACAGGTGCGGTGTCGACGATTCACCTTCTCACCGCGACGTGTGGTTTGGCAGCGTTGTTGCTGACGCACGTGGGAGTTTGGCAATCGATTGCCGTGCTGGGCATCGTGCTTTGTCTGTTGACGTTGATCGGTATTCTGGAATCCACCCAGTGGCGACGGTCGAAACCGTGACTCGCAAACGAACGTCGAACACAACCACGCAAAACTCGGCGGTGAACGCATCGCCTTTGTTTGAAAATCTGCGGTTGGGTGTTCCGTGGGTGCTGCTGTCGGCTTGTGCCGTGTGGGTGTGCCACCATCCATCGGATTCAACCGACGTGGAACAAGGCGGCGCGCTGGGATGGTGCTTGACGACGATCGTGGTTTGTTCACTCGTCCACTGGATCGGGGCCTTTGCCGGCACATCCGGTCCGGTTGCTGCTTCTCGTGAAATCGGAACGAGGCCGCGGGCTGTCAGCGTTGCGGGGCTCTTGTTGGTCGGTTTGGTTGCTTGGGTGGGGCTCGCAGCTTGGCAGCAAAGGTATGTTGCGGTACCAGCGTTGGGCGACGCGGCTTTGTCCGTCTTTGGGGGTGATTGGCGGGCGGCCAGCAACGAATGGTGGGTGTGGGTGACCGGCGGCGTTTGGTGCTGGACTCTGGTGGGCTGTCTTCGCAAGCGGGATGATGCGGGATCGCTTTCGGTTTGGTGGATGGGATGCTTGGGGTTGGTGGTCGCAGGAGGGGCACTGATGGCGGCTCATTCCCTGCATCAAGTGTATGTTTCACTTCCGCAAACCTTGAGGGAGTATCAAGCGGATCCTGATCGCGTCTTGGCCGCCGTGGGCATCCACGCACCAGAAGGCAGCAACGCGAGAATGATCTTCGAGAATCGGTTGCGAGACGGTGGACCGACCGCCACGTTTGCATTGGCGAACACGTTGGCAGGGTTTTTGTGCGTGGCCTGGGTGTTGGTTTGGGCCAGTTTGCTGCGTAGTTTGCCGCAGGCATTTCCCTCGCTAGCGAATCGGCTGGGGTGGAAGAATGCGGAAGCGAAGTCGAGTGGCGATGGTCCTTCGTTCAATACCGATCGCGGGAGTGCGCCGGCCGTGGATTCGATTTGGTCGCGCTGGCACTGGATTGGGTTGCTGCTCGTTTCGGCGATTCTGTTTTGGGGGCTTTGGAAAACACAAAGTCGCGCCGGCATGCTTTCGGCATGGATTATCGGTGCCTTGTTGTTGGTCGATCAATTTGCAAGAGGCAGCTTAAGGCGTCGTTGGGTGACGGGGGTGGCGTTGGCGGTGACGGTGGCGATTGTCTCGCTTCCGATCTGGACGCCGTTCTTGGTCGGAAGCAATGTGCTGCAGAAGTTGCCCGAATCGGTGCGATTTCGATATCAGTACTGGGAAGCAACTTCTCGGATGTTGGGCGAGTCACCGTGGTTGGGTGCGGGGCCGGGCAACTATCAAATGGCCTATCACCGTTTCCGCGTGCCGGAGTCGCACGAGATCGTCGCGGACCCACACCATTTCTTGGTCGAGACCTTTGGCGCGGCTGGATGGCCGGCGGGTGCGTTGTTGGTGTTGCTGCTATTGGTGCTGCTGTGGCGGTGGTGGAATGGAGATCGGCCAAATCATTTGGGTTCGGTCGTACCTCATGCGGTTGAAGGTAAAGGGATCACGCCGCGATGGTTCATTCCTTTGGGTGCTGGGCTGGGGTGGTTGGCAGTTTGGGTGTTCGGTGTCCAGTTGGGTGTGTTGCCGGACTTTGACGCGCAGTTGATTGCGTTTCCGGTGGCTTGTTTCGTGGGATGGCTGTGGTGGTTCCCCATGACGCGTTCTGGCGTCTTCGGTTCGGCGGATGAGGTCGCTCGGTTGGCGGCGTTTGCCGGGATGGCGGGGCTGATTCATCTCAGCTTTTCCGGCGGTTGGACGGTCCCGGGGATGGCAATCGTTCTTTGGTTGTTGGCCGCGATTGTCTGGGTGGCTTCGGGTGAAACGCTCGGTGGCAATCGTGAGTCATCCGAATCGGCAATCGACAAGAGTGGTTCAACTACGTTGCTGCGTTGGGGCACGCCAGCAGTGATGTCGCTGTTGGCCGCGATGATGTGGTGGACAGCTTACGAACCGGTGGCGAAGACTCGGGAGCTGATGACATTGGCTCAGGTTCAATTGCGGCGGGGAAGCATTCCGGCGGCGATGGGACTGTGCGAAGAAGCCATGTCAGCAGACCCGTTTGCATTCGATCCGGCGATGTTTCGACTGCATGTCCAGCAACAGCAATTCCTGCGATCGGCAGCGTCGGCCGGCGGACGGCCGATGAGTATTGCGAGGAGTGTTGGTGGCGACGGTTCATCAACAGACGATGCGTTGACCGAAGCCGTGAAGCGAGCGGGCAATGACCCGGCCAAGTTGCAAGCGATCGGCGAAATGGTGCTGCATCGATTCCAGGTCGCGGGCGACCAGACGGATTTGCATCGAGCGGCGGAGATCTATCGGCGATGTCATCAACTCAGTCCGACGCATCAGGGCATGGCGGCTCAGTTGGCGGTCATTGAGGAGGCTCGCGGCGATTCCGCAGAGGAAGCACGACGGTTGGCCGAGTTGGCGGTGGAATTGTCCAAGGCCGGGGGTGTCGTCACACGCCAATTGGATCTTCAAACTGTTTTGCTGGTGGAGCCACTGGGACGGACCGCGATTGCTGAACCCAAGGTGAAATCTGCCGATGAGGCGATGCGAGCCCTGCTCTCGGATTGAACCTGATTCGACCGTCGAAGTCGGTGGGCTCCCGCGAATGCAATCGACCGAGGGGATTTGATCGATTCTGGTTCCTTCGCGATTGCCTCGGGCGTCTGATTGACGCCAGTCGTGATTCCTGCGAACCATTGGGAGGTGGTCCACGTAGTCCAGCCGTGATTCTCGATTTTTCTTTTCTCGTCATCGTTCTGCCATGAAAACGCTCGTTGCCTGTTTGGTGTTCGCCAGCATTGGTGCCGCCATCGCTTACCAGATCAATGAAAAGAACTACGGGAAGTACGAGGCGAGTTTCGGACCGATCGATTACGAAGGCGAAACCACGGCAGAAACCGCGATGGCGTCGCTCCAGGAGCAATGGACCGACAACCTGCCCAAAGTCGAACTTCCCGACGGCAATGAATATGACTTCGGAATCATGCAGCCGGAGGAAAAGGGCGAGCATTCCTTCGTGGTCAAGAACGTCGGGGAAGCCCCACTGACGCTGAAGATTGGTGCTTCCACCTGTAAATGCACCGTGGGGACGCTTGAAAACGAGAGTCTGGCACCGGGCGAGCAAACGGAGGTCAAACTCGCTTGGACCGTAAAAACCAACGAATCGACGTTTGGTCAGTCCGCCGAGCTGCGTACCAACGATCCCTCGCAGGTGGCCATCCGCTTCGAAATCACCGGCAAGGTCGTGCGTCAGGTCCAATTGGTTCCTGAAACATTGACTTTCAAAGAAGTCGCCTCGGGTGAGCCGATTGATTTGGAGATGAAGGTGTACAGCTACATCGAGGACGAGATCGTGATTGGTCAGCCTCGATTCAGCAGCGATCAAATGAACGAGTTGGCGGAGTTCAGTGTCGAGCCGTTTGAGGTCAGCGAAGACGACATCGAACACGCCGAAGCCGTTCAGGCCTTCAAGGTCACGGCGTCCATCGCACCTGGGTTGGAACAAGGCCCGGTTAGCCAAAACTTGATCCTGCCGTTCACGCAAGACGGCGAAGAACCAGTCGACATCAGCGACGACGATGAGAAGAGCAACGAAAAGAGTATCGTCGCGGCAGTGACCGGGCGAATCGTGGGTGTGCTGGGGATGCTGGAGAGCACCAAGTTAAAGGGTGTGACCGGAGGCGGTTACATGTACGACTTCGGCAAGATCACCGAACCAGGCCAACAAACGGCGAAGGCATTTGTGGTGCTCAAGGGTTCCGAACAAGAAAACACCACTCTGTCGATCGGTGAGGTGACTCCGGCCGGGGTGGTCGAAGCCAAGTTGAATGACCCTATTCAAAATGGATCGACGTCGCTGTATCGCCTTGAGTTTTCGCTGAACCCCGGTGATGAAAAAATCGATCGTTTGGGGATGAGCCGAGAAGACTATGGTTTGATCACCATTGTGTCCGATAACCCCAACGTACCTTCGATGAAATTACGCCTGAAATTTTCACTGCCGGCGCGTTAAGATAAGCGGGTCGCGTAACCAAGGGGACCAAGACGATGCCGTCGCTGCGATCGAATCCATTGAAATATGACGATCGCGACTGCTCCTGGATTGGACGTGAATCGTCGAATGGACACACCTCACGCGTTGAAAATCAGGCCAGGATGAAAGCGTCTCGCACCCGTCTTTGCAGTCTTCTTCCCACGATCGCTTCGCCAATCAGCGAGGCGGGTCGGCGATCTCGATGGGCGTTGACCGCGTCTTTGTTGGGGTTGTCGACGCTGGCATGGACGGGTTGTTCGCCGCCTTCGCCCATTGCAAACGTGCCGCGTGATGTGGTTGAGGACTCGACCGTGATCGAATCCTTGTC
This sequence comes from Rhodopirellula halodulae, assembly GCF_020966775.1. Lineage (NCBI taxonomy): Bacteria > Pseudomonadati > Planctomycetota > Planctomycetia > Pirellulales > Pirellulaceae > Rhodopirellula > Rhodopirellula halodulae. Next base: position 1,356,964 of record NZ_JAJKFV010000029.1, read on the forward strand.
GCCACCCGATTTGGTGTCTGTGAAACCGGTGGGTGCCGATGCGGAAGCGGACTATCAAGGGCACGTGACGTTACCGGAATCGGATTGGCGATTCGCTCGCGATCAACCGATGGCGTCGGTCACTTCCAGCACGTTGGCGTCCGCCGGTCGTTCCTCGGAATTGCCGACCCAATCGGTGCCATCGGATCAGGAACTGTATTGGACATTGCAATCCGCGGCGGGAACCAAGCCAAAGAAAGCGGCATCGGAATCGCCGTCTGACGACTCGGCCAAGAAGACCGCTGCGAAGAAACCCGTCGGGCAATTCGATGGCGAGGTGGACTGGAGCCAAATCGATCTGAGCGAGGATGCTTCCACCGAGAAATCTGCATCGGATTTGGGCAAGGTGGAATTGGTTCCCACGCCGGTTGCGCAAAAAGAGATCGAAGCCGAGATCGTTCCGACGCCTTTGGGCATGCCGGAGAATCATCCTTCCAAGGCGGCGATGGCCAAGTCCGCTGGCGGGCCAGTTGCCAGTATCGCGGGGCGGGCCACGAACGAGCGACAGCCCGATGCCGCGCCGACGGATCTTGATTTGTCGTTGCCTGAAAACATCGTTGCCAAGCGTCCGGTCAACGAGGCTTCGGACTCCACCGGATCTCCGTCGACCGAGTTGGATTTGCGAGCAGCGTCCGATGTTAATTTGCAACTGACCGCTCCCGATTCGCCCATCATCCAAGGGTTGGTGGATGCTGAGACCGTGGCGGGTGGAACCAGCGAACCAGAAGACTACGACGAGTGGCCGAAACCCGCATTGACGTTGTTCGTCACCGGGCAGCAGCACGGCTACATCGAGCCCTGCGGTTGCACCGGACTGGAAAATCAAAAGGGCGGCGTGGCTCGCCGCATGACGTTCCTGAAACAGTTGCGTGAGAAAGGTTGGGAGATGGCTCCCATCGACGCGGGCAACTTGGTGCGGCGTTACGGTCGCCAATCGGAAATCAAATTTCACCGATCGTTGGAAGCTCTTCGGACGATGGGTTATGTCTCCGTCGGCTTGGGCCCGGACGATGTGCGGCTCAGCGTGAATGAATTGATTTTGGAAGCTTCGCCAGGAGACCCGGACGAGGCCATTTACGTGTCGGCGAATGTTATTCCGTTTGATCGGTCACTGATGCCGACTCACCGCGTTATCGAAAAAGGTGGGATGAAGTTGGCGGTGACGACCGTCTTGGATCCCGATTCGCTCGAAACAAAATTGAGCGATGACATTCAAATGACGGCTCCGATTGATTCGGCCAAAGAAGCGTTGGCGGAGATTCAGAAGCAAAACCCCGATTACACCGTGTTGACGTTTTATGGCGACGAGAAAACGGCTCACGAATTGGTGCGTGCGGTTCCCGGATTCGATTTGGTTGTGATCGCGGGTGGCTACGGCGAACCCACTTACCAGCCTCAAACGATCGAAGGTTCACAAACCAAAGCGATCCTGACAGGTGACAAAGGCATGTACGCCGGATTGGTCGGTCTCTATCCCGACGGTCCCATTCGTTACGCGCGAGTGCCGCTGACACATGAGTTTGAAGACGCTCCCGAGATGCGTGAGCTGATGAAAGACTATCAATTCCAACTTCGCGATCTGGGGCTGGAAAACTTGGGATTGAAACCAATTCAGCATCCCTCCGGTGACAAGTTCGTCGGTGCCAAAGTCTGTGGTGAGTGTCACACAACGGCTTATGACATTTGGGAGGGTTCGGCCCACTTCGAAGCCACGGAGCACTTGGTCAACCCGGGCGAACGCGGCGATGTGCCTCGCCATTTCGATCCCGAGTGCATTTCGTGTCACGTCACCGGTTGGAACCCGCAAGGCTACTATCCCTACGTCTCCGGCTACTTGGATCTCGAGGCCAGTGCTCACTTGCACGGCAACGGCTGTGAGAATTGTCACGGACCAGGTGCGGCTCATACCGCGGCCGAACGAGAAGACAGCGGAGTCAGCGAGGCTGAAAAGAAACGCCTTCGCGAAGCGATGCAATTGCCGCTGGAGGAGGCTCGCGAGTCATGCATGCAGTGCCATGACCTCGACAACAGTCCTGATTTCCACGTTGACGGCGCGTTCAATGACTATTGGGCCGAGATCGAACACTACGGCGTCGACTGATTTGCTTCGGCGATTGCTTCCACCAATCGGATTGGATGAGAGTCGCGGTACGCTCAAGCCGCGGCGGTTGCCAACTTCGTCGAACCTTGTTTGATCCCAGATTGACCGCTGGAGACGACGGCGTTGTTGCTCTCGAGCAAGCCGTCGCACATTCGATAGCAGCGGTCGGCCGTTTCCGCGATGGCGTCGTCGTGGGTGATCATCACGATCGTTAAATCGTCTTCTTGATTCAGTTCGCGAAGCAAGCGAAGGATTGTCGCTCCCGTTTCGGTGTCCAAGTTGCCGGTGGGTTCGTCCGCCAGCAACATCTTTGGGTTGGACATCAACGAACGGGCAATCGCGACGCGTTGCATTTCACCGCCGGACATTTCCGACGGTTGGTGGTGGCTGCGGTTGAGCAATCCCACTCGGTCGAGCATCGCTTCGGCACGAAGTCGAAGTTGCTTTCGGTCTCGCAAGTAGCCGAGCACGCTGCGACGAATCATGGCCGGGGCCAACACGTTCTCAATGGCGCTGAGTTCCGGCAACAAGTGATAGAACTGAAAGATGATGCCGATCTGTGAGTTGCGATACTGGTCGCGTTTGGCTCGGCTTTGGTTGTCGATGCGATTTCCGTCAAACCAAACTTCGCCCGAGTCGGGGTGGTCAAGCGTCGCGAGCAAGTGCATCAAGGTGCTCTTGCCACTCCCGCTTCGTCCCACCAACGCGGTCAGTTCGCCCGCAACAAAACCAACATCAACGCCTCGCAAGATCGGCAGTTCGATCTTGTCCTTGTGGTAGCTCTTGCGAATCCCGCGGGCTTCCAGCAACAGGTCGTTCGAGGAATGCATGGATGAACTTCGTGGGGCGAGTGGAGGTTGTGTGGGGTGGAAAGTTGTGGCGTGGAAGCGTGTTCGATCACTCGAAACGCAACGCGGCGACCGGATGCATGCGGGCAGCCCGCAACGCTGGCAGCACGCTGGCGGTGGTGGCGATCGCCACGGCACCAGCCATCACCCAAGCCAATGTGAATGGGTTCAGAATCGTTGGGATCTCGGTGAAGTAGTAGACCGTTGGGTCAAAGACTTCTTGCCCGGTGATCTTCTCAATGACCGAGGCGATTTCGTTGATGTTGCGAACAAACGCGATGCCGCCGATCAAGCCAACGCCGCTGCCAACGATGCCCAGCAACAGACCGTAGCTGAGGAAGATGCTCATCACGCCGCTGCCGCTGGCACCCAGTGCTTTCAACGTTCCGATGTCACGGGTTTTCTCAACGACGATCATGAAGAACGTGGCCAAGATGCCAAAACCGGCGACAGCGATGATCAAGAACAGCAGGATGTTCAGGATGGTGGTTTCCAGTCGAACAGCAGCGAGCAGCGGCCCCTGCATGTCTCGCCAAGTTTGAATACTGTAGGCGTAGGTGTCGGGCGGAAAGCGACGACGCAGTGCATCGCGAACCGCGTTCAGGTCCGCTCCTTCGACGAGCTTGAGCTGGATGGTGGTGACACTGGTCGTTCCGGAAATCGGATCGATCATGCCTCGGAAATCTTGCAATTGATCCAGGCGGACAAAGGCGAAGGTGCTGTCGTATTCGCTCATGCCGGATTCATACAAATCCACGACGGTGAACTTTTGGTTGACGACCTTCGGGTTGTCCGACGCATTCGGGAACATCATTCGAATGTCATCGCCGGGTCGACAGTAATAGTGATCCACGACGTTGCCTTCCGCATCGCGGGTCTTGTTGCTGCAGGTGCTGATGCCGAGGATGATCCCGGGGTATTGCTCATTCTCGGGATCGAACTCAACGGGTTCCGCGCCGGCTCCCTCGGCACGAAGGCCATCGGGAAGCACGGTCCCCAACGTGGGACCATCGAATCCAATGCTCGGTCCACCGAAGCTGGGCTCTGCATTGGCTGATCCGTCACTGGACGACTCTTGACCGTTCAGACCGCTTGTTTCGATCAGTTGATTGTCGGTGTTGGCTCGTGGTGGTTGACCGCTGGCGAGTCGAGCGGCTTCGCGGCTCATTTGGCGAATGCGTTCCTGTTCGGCTTCCCAGGCCTTTTCCATCCGAGCACGTCCGCGGCGGTATTCCCAACCGGCGGCGGGGAATCCTGGGCGGGCTTCGTCGTAGCCTTCTTCTCGCAGATCGAACGAGACGGCGGTTTTGTTTTGGGGGTGCAGCAGATAGCGGCCAAATTGGCTGACGTTGTCATAGGTCTTCGAATCGATTCCTACCAAGTTCACATGATGCGTGATCAGTTGGCCGTTGAAGTCGATTCCCAGCATGCTGGGGACGTGAACGCTGACGGAGGAACCTTCGATCTGGTCGCCCGCAATTCGGTTGATTTCTTCCAGGTGAGCTTCCGGATCGGGCATGCCGCCGGACGCGTGGCATTCGATGACGATGTCCGACGCCAATCCGTGCAGTCGTTCGTGCATCTCGGCAGAGAAACCCGCCATCACGCTGTTGACGACGATCAACGTCGCCACACCCAGCGTCACGCTGATGATCGAAGCCAACGCGATGTAACGCGTTCGCAAGTAGCGGAAACAGAGCAGCAGTCGGTACATCCGAATTCCTTCCCGGAGTCGATCTTCGGTGGGCCTGAGATTGGCCGTGGGGTGATCGGTTGATTCAAGCGGAACGGTCCATCGCTCCAAAGGGTGTTTGTACCGACCCGGCGGAATCCGCGACAACGCCATTTCGCTGAAATTCGCTCAAGTTCGCGGGCTGAATGACCGACGAGCCGCACGGCGTGCTGGTTTGTCCGCAAAATCGGATCGGTCCGCGAAGGGGGGCAAGGTGCCGAAAAACAGGTTCGGAAGCCGCGAAGTCGTCTTTTCAAGCCTGCCGGATTCGCCTACATTCTCGCCCTCTCGAAATTCACATTTCGATCGGCGGCATAGCTCAGCTGGTTAGAGCAGCGGAATCATAATCCGCGTGTCGGGGGTTCGAGTCCCTCTGCCGCTACTGCCGGGTGCAACATCCCGAACCCGAACAGGCCGACTCCTGCAAGACACAGGTTTCGGCTTTTTTCATGCGCGGTCCTTCCCGGATGGAAATCGCCAGCGGCCGCACGCTCACCGAGGGGCGGCACGCTTCGACAGAACTATCGCGGTCGCTGCTTCGCGTACATGAGTTGTACTGATTGAGTTGCGGCATCAAGAAGCCGAGAGCAGAGCGAACACGACGACGCTTTGTCGCCCAGTTCAGACTGTACGCCAGCGGTTGGCAAACTTGTTTTGAGTTGGCATTGTTGTGCAGTCGTGGTTTTCCGTTCATCAAACCAAGCCTTGAGCGGATCGTTGTCGTCTCGAAAGCTGTCGAGACGCAACCGGTTTTCGTCCTTGTTGGAAGCAACGCAAGCGTCTTCATCGCGGCAGCGAAGTTCAGTCCGGAACGGACAGGGCGGTCACGCTCGCAATAAGTTTTCGCTTCGATTGAGTGAATCCAATTTGCCAGCCGTTCGCCAACGCGGTTTGGCACCAACGCGGTTTTAATCTCGATTAGAATCGTGGCTTTTTCTGGGGGGCAGCCGTGTCCCGTGGGCTGGTGCCTGCTGAGGAGTCGACGCGGTCCGAAACTCAATGGGGAGCAAGATGTTGGAAGGCGGATTGGGGCTGGCGTCGGCGAAGGATCGCACTGCGTGGGCGCACTTTGCGAGAAGTTTCGTAATGAGGGGCGTGTTGGTGGCGTGCTTCGTTTGCGTTGCCGCATCGTCATCGAACGTCCGAGCGGACTACGCGATTTATCGGATTCCAGGCACGGATGAGGTTTTGGTCCTGGAGGGCGCCGTCAATTACAACCCCGGCGGAACCGTCACTTTGCGACATCCTCGCGGGACGTTGTATTTCAATGCCCGAGATTTGAAGGTGCTGGAGACGCCGACTCGCGAATCGGTTTACAAAAAAGTTTCTCGGGAGTTGCTTCAGGAAGAAACCGTTGACAACTACCTGGAACTGGCCAGGTGGGCGTTGCAACACGGCATGCTGAAAGAATGCAAATCGCTGCTGGGCGATGCCTGGAAGCTCGATTCGTCGGATACTCGGATTCGCAAGTTGGCGGCTCTGATGGCACAGATGAATCGACCGGTCCCGAGCGATCCCGAAAGTGAAGCTGCCGTTCGCAATCTGATCGGTGGCAGCCGAATGCAGGTTTCGCGAAGTCGGCATTTTGCCTTGTTCCACAACCACTACGAGGAAAAGGATGCGGCGACCAAGATGACTCGCGCCGAGATGCGTTTGGAGTTATTGGAAAAGGTCTACGAGTCATTCTTCTTAACGTTCGCACTGCGTGGTTTCTATCTCAAACCGCCGCAAGAACCGTTGAACTCGGTGCTGTTCAAAGAGCACAAAGACTTTCTGCTGATGGAACGTCGGCTGCAGATGGATCTGAAGCAGCTCGCGGGGTTCTACATCCGCGAAGAAAACATATCGTTCTTCTTCGACTCGGGCACGTCGGAAATGTACGCTCGTTTGGTGCAAATGACGGAAGAGCTGGAGAAGCAAAAAGAGCTCGCCAAGCGGACGCGAAGCCGCAACGCGAGCGCAGTGATCCGCACCGCGAATTCGATTGCCTTGTTGGTCGAGATCCAACACGAAGGCGAAGATGTGGGGACCGTCTCGCACGAGGCCGTTCATCAATTGGCTGCCAACACAGGACTGTTCCCACGGGATGGCACGCCCATTCGATGGATCCATGAGGGTTTGGCGTCTTACTTCGAATCTTCTAAGCAAGCGGTTTGGGGCGGGGTCGGAATGGTGGACTCCAACCGCATCGACTACTACCGCGCGTTGGAAGGCGACACGGTTCGCGGGAGTGTGGATTTCATCGTCTCCGATTTCGGATTCATTGTGGAGGCGGCTTTGGGCGACCAGCTTCCCGCCTACGGACAGGCTTGGGCGTTGACGCACTTTCTCTTCACGGAACGTTTTGAAGATCTGATTCGTTTTTATGGCAAGTCGCGAAGCGTGTCGGCGGACATCCCTCTGGACGAAAAAGGCAGGGAACTGATCAAGGTTTTCAACGAGTGTTTCGGTGACCCGGTGACATTGGAATTGGAGTGGCGTCGCTACATGAGAACGCTGAAAACGGACATCGAACTGTTGGTGGAGGAACGATGATGAACCGAACGCAATTTGTCTGGACGAAGACTGGTTTGTCGTTGGCCATTTTGGTTCTATGCGTTGGCGTTGTCTTGCCCGGGGCCGCGACGAATGCGGAAGACGTTTCGTACTCGCCGAAGGTGGGAGATATTTTTCACTACGGTGTCGAATACCGGATCGTCGAGCGGACGGAAGGCAATCGCCAACCGTTGATGGTTCGCCAACGATGTCGACTGAGAATCCAAGTCCTGTCGGCGGCGAGCGATGGATGGGTCGGGAAGTATGACACGCTTCCCTTTGGCAGCGGCGGACCCATCAAAAACAAACAGCAGGTGGAGCGACGATTAGAAACCGCTGAGGCTGAGTTCAAAGATCCTGCTTCGAGCTTGGGGCCTGCGATGCCTGCGGGGGACCCGACGTTTGCACAGATGCGGAATGAAAGTCGTCAACGCATGATGGCGGCGGCAAAAGAGAAGGCTCGTCGAACCTTGCTGGAATTGAACGCCTACGCGGGGCTCTATCGTCACTGCTCAGGCGAACTTCATTGCAGTCGTCTCGGTGAGATCAAATTCCGTGGCGATGTGGGACCTTTGCCGTTTGCCACCGGAACCATCGCCGCGTTGATCTTTTTGGAGTTGCCCAGCAACGGAATGACGGAATCTGGTTTCAGCACTCGGACGAATGGATCGTTGACCGTTCGGTCGGCGTCTTCGGACCAGGAAGCCAAGTCCGATCTGTCGATCCTTTCTCTGCAGCAGCCGCGCGAATCGATCAAGCCAGGCCACTTGGCGTTTGATCGAGAGGTCGAGATCGCGGGCGGTGTGACGGCGGGCAGCCAATTGACGTTGTCCGGATCGGGGATGTGGGAGTTCTCACCAAAGATGGGGATGCCCTACGCAGGAAGCGTCGACTACGAAATCGAAGGTTCCAGCTATTACGGCATCGCCGACAAGTTCGATTTACGGGTGGGGTTTCATTATTTGGATCCCGTTCGGATGAGGTTGTTCGACGCCGGGTTGTTGCCGACTCCCGAAGCTTTGGACGAAGAGAATTTGCCTCGTTTGACGGTGCAGCAGCAGCGTGAAATGGTGAAGCAGTGGGAGCCCAAGACCAAGTCGCGAAGCAGACTGTCTCGCAACCGCAATCTTGAGAATCAGTTGCGTGTGATTGCCCTCAACAGTGCTCCGCCACCCGAGAATTCGCGTTTGGAACGCATGATGAAGGACATGCTCGCGGACGATGCGAGTTGGACCGACACGATCGACTTCCAACGGATCCTGGATCGCTGGAAGAATATCCGAAAGATCGCGACCGGGTTCCCACGGACTTGGTCTGATCCGAGTGGTGAGTTCAAGATCCGAGCCATTCTTCAAACCGTCGACGGCGACGGTGTCTCGCTGCGGCGATTGGACAACGATCAGGTCATCAAGGTTCCGCTGGAAAAACTTAGCGAGAAGGACGTGGAGTTTGCAAAGACGTTTGGTGTCGCCAAACGCATCGAATGAATGAACACGATGTGAATGAAGACGATGGCTTTGAAGGCAGTCTGCACGTCACTGGCTGTCTTTGATTCCCAGTCCGTGTTCCATCACCATCCGCCTCGAGTAAGCCAGGATCTCCACACCGATCTCGGCGACAATGATGCGACCCTTCGCGAGCCACGCGGCCGCGAACGACCACACGGCAATCCATTCGGCCCAGAACAGAAAATTGTACTCGTTCAACCACGTCTTCCAGTCCGATGGCAGCAGAACCAAATAGGCTCCCATGGCGAAGGTGGTTGCGAGAATGGTCAAACCACTGGACCTGAATACAAGCGATCGTTCAAACAGATGCGACTCGGCTTCGCGCGCGGAATCACGAGGAAAGTGGTAGAGCGAATAGAACGCCAGCACGAGGAAGAACACCACGCCGCTGAATGAATGGATGTAGCCGACCACGGACTTTTGAACCAACGGGTCGCTGTTGTAGTCGAGCGGGAACAGAGCGATCCCAATCGCGGCCACCGCACCGATGTTCGCGGTCCAATTCTCGACGCGATCGTAGCCGCAGTAGCAGAACAAAAAGATCCCGATGGCGCACAGTGTTCCCACAAACACATCACGCAGTGGCGTGTGGTAGTAGCTGCTCATGTTTTCTTGAAATTCGATCCCGAGCAGCCATCCACCCGGACCCAACACCAGCGGAAGAATCAACCCGCTGAGCCCGATCGCACGGCGAATGTCGAGGTACGACAGCACCAGTCGGTCCACCACGACCGACGACGTCGTATCAGGTTCATGCGTCGGAGACGATTCATTCATGCGGGGGATAACCATCGCGTTGGTCGCGGTGAAACGAAGACAGAGCCAGCATGGTGGGAAACAGAGTGACTGATGTCCAGTACAACGATTGGACGCGAATTCCCATGGCGTTCCAAATCAATCTATACTGCGGGAAACCACTCACCATGCATGAATGAGAATTGCACCGATTTGTTGAGTGCTCATCGAAGCCGACCTGGTGACCCGTGGTTTCCCACCTTCCTTCCTACCTCCCCGGTTGCCGCGTTTCTCCAACTTAGGCGGCCTTCCACCACCACGCAGATTGCGGATTCGCTTTTCTCGAATGCGTGTGCTCTTCACTGAGACTCACGCACGGATCGCGAATGCTTGCTCGCTTCACTCCATCGCAGGATCAGCTTCATGGACACACGATTTGAACTGCTCGCCGCCAATCAACAACGCGACCGACGTTTGTTCTTGAAAGCGGGGGCGGCGATGGGGATGGCGGCGATCACACGTCCCGTGATGGCGGACGCATCCGCTTCCACCTCGCCCAATGAGACCATTCGGGTCGGCGTGATGGGGGTGAACAATCGAGGAGCCGCGCTGGCGAAAGGCTTTGTCAGCAATCCGGACACCGATGTCGTTGCAATCTGTGACGTTGATTCCAGGGCACTTGACCGTGTGGTCAAACAGGTGAGTGACACTCAAGCCAACTCGCCCAAACGTTTTGTCGATGTGCGAAAGATGCTCGACGAAGCGGAACTCGATGCCATCGTGGTTGCCGCGCCCAATCACTGGCACGCACCGGCAACGATTTTGGGGTGTGCCGCAGGCAAGCATGTTTACGTCGAAAAGCCGTGCAGCCAGACCGCTGAGGAAGGCGAGCTGGCGGTGCAAGCGGCACGGAAGCACAACCGAGTGGTTCAGATGGGATCGCAGCGGCGTAGTTGGCCAGCGATTCAGCAGGCGATCGAGTTGGTGCACTCCGGCGGAATCGGAAAGGTGTCCTATTCGCGGACTTGGTACAACAATCGACGCCCTTCGATCGGTCACGGTCAGTCGACCAGTGTTCCCAGTTGGTTGAACTGGGATTTGTGGCAAGGGCCCGCCCCGCGAAAAGAGTATGTTGACAACGTTGTGCACTACAACTGGCATTGGCGTTGGCACTGGGGCAACGGTGAATTGGGCAACAACGGGATCCACATGTTGGATTTGGCTCGTTGGGGATTGCAAGTGACCACGCCCAATCGCGTTCGTGCTGGCGGCGGCAAGTATCGGCATGAGGATGATCAACAAACGCCGGACACCATGATGGTGACCTACGATTTCCCCGAGAACAAAACAGCGACGTGGGAAGGTTTGAGTTGGTCACCTCTCGGGCCGCACGATGCTGCCGTTGGAGTGAGTTTCCACGGAACGGAAGGTTCGATCGTTCTTCGTGGTAATGGATTCACGCGATTTGATGAGAGAAATAAAGAAGTCGAAACCGTGAACGGTGAAGCGGGCGATGCGACGCATTTGGCGGATTTTGTGGACGCCATCCAAAACGGGCGGCATCCCAATGCCGACATCCTGGAAGCTCATCGCAGCACATTGCTTTGTCACCTGGGCAACATCGCTTACCGAACCGGGAACGCATTGGAAATCGATTCGACCACAGGAAAGCCCGTTGGCAATGACGAAGCGTTGTCGATGTGGGGACGCGAGTACGAACCGGGGTGGAAGCCCGTCATTGGATGAGACTTAGCCGAACAGACAGTACGATTTGATTCGATGTGCAGAGAGGAACCTGATGATGCGGCGTTTGATTGATTGGATGAGTTTGGTGTTGGTGCTGATGCTGGGGATCTCGGCCGAGGCAAAAGAGAGCGACGTGATTCGAATTGGAATCATTGGTTTGGACACATCGCATTCCCCCGCGTTCGTGAAGGAGTTTAATGCGGATCACAACGAAGATGACCCTCTGGCGGGTTTCCGTGTTGTCGCGGCGTACCCCTATGGCAGTTCGCAAATCGAATCCAGTGCTAGCCGAATTCCGGCGTACACCGAACAGGTCAAAGGAATGGGCGTGGCGATCGTCGATTCCATCGATGCTTTGCTGGAGCAGGTCGACTGTGTGCTCTTAGAAACCAACGATGGCACCCTGCACCACGAACAAGCACTGGCCGTATTTCGCGCGGGCAAGCCGGTCTACATCGATAAACCCGTTGGATCGAACTTGGCCGAAGTGTTAGCGATCTACGACGCGGCAGAACATTTTCAGGTGCCGATGTTTTCGAGCTCTTCCCTGCGATACAGCAACGGTGCCCAGTCCATTCGCGAGGGAGCCGTGGGGGCAGTGCTTGGTTGCAGTGCCCATAGCCCATGCAAGCTGGAGCCTTCTCATGTGGATTTGTACTGGTACGGAATCCACGGTGTCGAAATTCTTTACACCTGCATGGGAACGGGCTGCGAAGCCGTGTCGCACGTATCCACCGACGAGTTTGAATTGGCAGTGGGGCGTTGGGGCGACGGTCGCATCGGAACGTTTCGTGGCATTCGCGCGGGATCGTCGGGATACGGAGGACTGGTCTATGGCGAAAAGGCCATTCGCGAAATCGGGAAGTACGACGGTTACCGACCCTTGCTCGTCGAGATTGCCGAGTTCTTTCGGACGAAGACCTCGCCGATTCAGCGGGATGAAACGATTGAGTTGTACGCGTTCATGCAGGCTGCTTGGGCCAGCAAACGAAATGGTGGCCAACCGGTGACCATCGATTCCGTGATGGAAGAGGCGCAAGGCCGGGCTCGTGAGATGAATGCTTCCTTGTACAGGTAAAAAGCACTGTACTGAACGATGCGGTTGGGATCGGAACGACAAGTTTTCCGAGGTACGGCCCGCAAAATATCGCCCAGAAAACAGCACCCTTGTGGGTGGGTTCGAATGTTCTTTCTGGGGTTTTTGTCGGATTCAGAGACCCATTTCTTCGTTAGCGGCGTTTGCTTGAATATAACGAATGCGAAAATATCGCATGCCGGGTGGTGTTGTGTGCGTCTCTTTGGCGTCGCCAACTGCCCTTCGTATCAATTTCAACCAAAGGTCGTTCGTTAAATGTACACAAGTTCACAATCACGACGCGGTTTCACTTTGGTGGAACTGCTCGTAGTGATCGCCATCATTGGTGTCTTGGTGGGGCTATTGTTGCCCGCCGTTCAAGCCGCACGCGAAGCCGCACGACGGATGTCTTGCAGCAACAATTTCAAGCAATTGGGATTGGCGATGCACAACTACCACAGTGCCTACAACGCGATTCCGATGCACGGTGTGGGGACGGATGTGGGGGATACAAGTCACAATTGGTGGACCGGATACACCAACCACAACTACTGGCGTTTGAGCGCTTTGGTCGGCTTGACGCCATTCATGGAGCAACAGGCTCTGTGGGAGCAAATTTCCAATCCCAACTCGGAACGAGTTGACGGCAACGCCGGAGCTGGCATTGGAGTGCCGACCAATCCGTGGCCACCGATGGGGCCAACTCCTGACAACGTGCAATACAAACCTTGGTCGACGGAATTGCCGACTCTGCGTTGCCCAAGTGATCCCGGCAGTGGTTTGCCCAGTTTGGGCCGCACCAACTACGCCATGTCGATGGGGGATTCGTTTTGGTTGACCATGCACGGTGCCCTGCGGCCGTCGAACCCCGGTCTTGCCAGCAGCTATGCACAGGAGTCCCGAGCGGCCGGGCGTGGTTTCTTTGTGATGCACGGACAGCAAAAGTTCCGTGATGTGTTGGATGGTTTGTCCAACACGATCGCCATGGCGGAAGTTGCGACGGACCTTGCCGATTTGGATGTCCGCACTCGGGGGAAAACACACTCGGGCGGTCAGGGTGCCCAAGCATCGATGCGTGACAACCCGCGTTTGTGCATCGAGGACGGTTCACCAATGATTGACCCGAATCGCCCTCAATTCTGGGTGGATGGGGGCATTGAGTCCCCGATCAAAGGCCGTGGATTCCGTTGGGCCGATTCGCAAAACGCTCAAAGCAATGTGCACACCATTTTGCCGCCCAATGCCGCGTTGTGTGTGCCGCACGATTCGAACGGTAGCTCGATCATGACCGCGTCCAGTCGCCACCAAGGCGGCGTGCACGTTTTGATGGGTGACGGGGCGGTGAAGTTCATCACGTCCTCCATCGATGCGGGCAACCAGAACAATCCTGTGGTCTACTTGGGCGGCAACGCTGCCAACCGAAACAGCCCAGGATCAAAGAGTCCGTTTGGTTTGTGGGGCTCGCTTGGAACACGTGCCGCGCGAGAAGTCATCGACGGCGAATTCTGAGTCTCGATTGCAATTCGAAGTAACTGGCCGGATGGCGAGCTGATCACAGGTCGCCATCCGGCTTTTTCGTTTCTGAAGATTAGTTGTTGCAAAGGTTCCGGTATTTCTACGCAAAAGTTCAAGAAAATTTGGAAAAAGTTCTCGTTCTTTTGACACCGGTTTCACCTGTGTTTTAGTCGTTTAACGAGGTGGACTGCGACCATAAAGAGGCTCTGTGGCACCTCGTTGCTCGTAATGAGCGTGTGAGATTTTTCGTCGAGCGGAATAATCGAAATGTGGGACAGATGTTCCTGTCCTTCATTCGCATTTCTATCGAGGAAACATTTCGATGACACGAAACATTCGACGCCGTGAAGGCTTTACGTTGGTCGAGCTGTTGGTGGTGATCGCCATCATCGGCGTGCTGGTGGGATTGTTGCTTCCCGCCGTGCAAGCAGCTCGCGAAGCCGCAAGACGGATGAGCTGCAGCAACAACTTCAAGCAACTCGGTTTGGCAATTCACAATTACCATTCCGCTTATAACGGCAACCCGATCCAGGGTGTGGGGACGGACGCGGGGGACGGTTCGCACAATTGGTGGACCAGCTACACGACCCATAACTACTGGCGTTTGAATGCGTTGGTCGGGATGACTCCGTTCATGGAGCAACAGAGCCTGTGGGAGCAAATCACCAATCCCAACTCGCAGCGAACGGACGGCAACACCGGAGCCGGTATTGGCACGCCAACCAATCCCTGGCCGCCGATGGGACCGACTCCGCAAAACATTCAGTACATCCCTTGGACGACCGAAATTCCGACGCTCCGTTGTCCAAGTGACCCGGGCAAAGGTTTGCCAAGTCTGGGGCGAACCAATTACGCCGTTTGCGTTGGTGATTCGTTTTGGCGTTCCATGCATGGTCATTTGCGTCCCGCCAACCCAGGTGCGGCAAACAACTTTAGCCAACACTCACGGGCCGCCAACCGCGGTTTCTTCGTGAAGCACTTGCAAACTCGATTCCGCGATGTTCTTGACGGTTTGTCGAACACGATCGCGATGGGTGAAATCGCGACGGATCTTGGCGACTTTGACAATCGGACGCGAGCGAAACGCCACCCCGATCGTCAGCCTGCTCAAACTGCGATTCGTCAGAATCCCCGACTCTGTATCGAGGACGGAACGATGATCGATCCACAGCGTCCGCAATTTTGGACTCCGGGTGCATTGGAAGGCGCGAGTAAGGGACGCGGGTTCCGCTGGGCTGATTGCCAAAACGCTCAATCGCAAGTGCACACAATTTTGCCACCCAACAGTCCCACCTGTATCCCTCACGATTCAAACGGCCCGTCGATCATGACTGTGTCCAGCCGCCACCAAGGCGGTGCTCACGTCTTGATGGGTGATGGAGCGGTGAAGTTCATCACGTCGTCGATTGAATCAGGCAACCAAAACAATCCCGTCGTTTGGCGAAACGGCAACGACGCCAACAACAACCAGCCGGGAGCGAAAAGTCCGTATGGTTTGTGGGGAGCCCTTGGTTCACGTGGTGCACGTGAGGTGATTGACGGGGAATTTTGATCCGCTCGCAAGGGATCATTTTCGAATTCGTTATGAATCGCTGCGTCTGAACTCTAACGCAGCTGACCGGCCAAATAAAAACGCCACGTTGTTTTCAACGTGGCGTTTTGCGTTGGCTCATGCTGTGAAACTCACTGCGAAGCTTCCATGCCCTCTTGGGCAGCTTTCTCTTCTTCTGCGATCATTCGCTCGTATTCTTGGATCGCATCCAAGTCTTCTGAATCGACCACGCTAGCAGCTTCGTCCGAGCCACAGCCCGTGAATCCGCCGATCCCCAAAGCGATCATGGAGGTGAGGCACACGGCGCGAAAAACATTGTTCATTTGACTGACCATCAAGTGGGAGGGGCGGTTGCTTCGACATCGGCAAGGAATGCTGGGAAGCAATGCAAAATCACTTGAATTCCGCTGGCCTCTTCTGTGGGTAACCAAGAAGCAGTCTGCAAGAATTTCAAGTTGGAACATCGCTCCAGGATACCAGCTAACAAGCAAAATGAGAATTGTTACGCGGAATCTTTGGATGGTTTCTGGTGAGTTTCACGTCGCTTTTGGGCATCGTTGGGACCGGGGTTCATGCACTTGCAGACGGCTTTGGACGCTCCCATCACGGCCAAGGCCAAATGACGGTTTGACAGGTCGATAGTCATCCAGCGTGAAACGGGTCGGTGAAACCGAGACATGCTGACGGGAAGGGCCGATCCGTCTTGTTGCCGCCCGCAAAGTTTCGCTATTCCGAATTTTCTTCAAGACCGTTTCGTTTTGATGTCGATCGGTGGAGAGGAGACGTTGCGCCTGGAGAGTCCTGTACGTGGAGGGATGTTTCCGTCGACCACTCACGTTCCATGACGAGAGAAGTACGCATGACAACCGCGTCCAAAACCACAGCATCCGGTAATCGCTCCCATTCGTCGCGATCTCGAGAAGAGATTGCGCCGACGTTGTTGCGATTGCCTGATCTGGATCCACCAATCGAGGATCAAACACCCGAGGCGTTTGAGGCGGAGGACATCGCTGCGCCAACGTCGGCTGGCCAGATCCGAATGGATGATCCGGTGGCAGAGCCCACGGAAGCTGTGAATCCTGAAGCGGCAATCGCCTCCGACGAAGAGCCAGCTGTCGCCGCAACGGCGCATGGGACACCCGCTTTTTCGTTGCGAGAAGCCTCGGCGGACGCCGCGTTTTCTCGTCCAGTCGCCGTGCCGAATTCAGTCTCCGCGCCGAATTCAGTCACGGTGCCAAAACCAGAACCGGAAGTGATCCCGCCGGAACCAACTCGGACCGCTCGCGAACGATTGCAAGGCGTTCGGGAAGCCACGGAATCGTTTGGTACAAAAGCCTTGGCCGTCGCCGGATCACGCAATGCTCTCTTGGTGGTCTTGGGTCTGCTCGCTTGTTGGGCGATCTTTGCTCCACGCCGTCATCCCAATGCGGAACGTGATTCCGAAGCGTTGATCGCGAAGACTCCGCCAGTCGAACAAACCACCGCAAACCAGCCTGCCCTATCGCAAGCCAACGACGCCTTGGTTCAATCCGGCCGCCAGATGCCGTCAAGTTCATCTGCCAACGATGCGATGGCCGAAGCCATGGCTGCCAATCCGAAACCGAATACGGCAGTTCTTTCGAACGACAAACGAAGTGTTGATCCACAACCCGGGTTGAACGCTCCTCGAACGGAGCAATTCGCAGGCGGACCATCGGCCGCGGCTCAGTTGGGCGTGCCGACGCACTCCGCCATGCAATCGAAGTTCGGATCCAATTCATCGCCCATCGATCTGCCCGCAGGTTTCGCGGAAGGACCTTCATCGGATGCGTTGCCCGTGAAGCAAGCCAAACCCATGTTGAACGATGGTGACTTGGCTGGATTGAACGCACTGAACGATCAGAAACCCGTCACAGCATTCTTCAACCCGGATTCCGTCGACGGAACTACCGTCGGCAAACAGCCCGTCGCTGATACTGCGGCAACCGCGAACGCACCGTCAGCGGGCAACACGCCCGCTGCGACTCAGCCGCCGGTCCAAGGGTTCGCGAATGAGATGGAAGCATCCGCGGCTGAAACATCTGTTCCCGTTCCAGTGCAAACGGGAACCCCCGGTCCGATCACCAATTGGACGGACTATTTGCCGCCGTTGCCTGGAGCAGAAGAAGTGAGTGATCGCGGCGCAGCGGCGCCCGTCGATTCTGAAATGGAGTCGGACGAGTCGTTCCCAACCACACAATCGCCTCAAACACCTGACTTCCAGTTCGCTTTACCTGGCGTTGCTGCGGAGTCGACCACCGCTCCAGCATCGTCGAGTTCGCAGCAAGAACCGGAAGCTCGAGTGGCCGCACCAGCCAATTTCCCCGATTCGTATATGCGTCGTTGAGTGACAGGGAAACGAAATGAAACAATCCAACAATTTCATACAGTCGCACGCTCGCAACCGTCGTTACGTGTCGAACACCGTGGCGCAAATGCAAGCCGTCGATTCATTTGACGCCGCCACCGATTCAGCAGAAACGCCAAAGGCGGATTCGCTGAATGACCTTCAGCGTGCGGAAGTCGTCACGCGTCGGCTGGACGAGGCTGTGTTGCGATTGGATCGAGCCGCTTCGATGCGCCGACTTCGCGAAAAACAGGACTTGGATTCTCAGGCGAGTACCGCTGAATTAATCGCGAATCCGGTGGTGGAGTCCGCGACCCCGGTTGTGCCCGCTCCCAAAGCGAACGCGGTTACTCAAGGCGGTTCGGTTTCTCGACCCTCGGAACGCTTGCGTCCCGCTCTGGGCGATCGTCACGACGAAGCCTCCGGCATGCAACTGGACGCTTCGGTGACCGAAACCACTTCCATCTGGATGGAGACCGAGGATCAGTCGACTCGCTTGCGGATCGACCGGCCCATCGATGTGGACGAAACGGCGAGACGTTTGGGTGAGCCCTTGATCGTCTCCGGTGTGGCTCGCGTTTCGGATGAACCGATCGCACCAACTCAATCACCGGTGGAAAACGTCGTCGAACCAATGGCTCGGTTTGCCCCAGTGCCCCAACAGGTTCCACCAACGGTCGTCGAACAGCCAAACGTTGCACCGGAGCCGGTTGTTTCGCCAGCACCTTCGCAGCGGATGCCGATGGATCGTCCTGTCGAAGTGTCGGCTCCGCAAAGCTTCGTACCGGCAGCTTCTGTCATTCCCGAATCAACGCCATCGGCACCAACCAAGCCAGTTGGCAAGCGACCTTTCATGGCAGCTTGGCAGGTGGATGAATTGGAAATTCCTGAAACGGTCAGCGAGTTGTTCCTGTGTGGTTCACTGGCTGATCAATTGGGGCAACACATCGTCGATGCGCAGAAAGACGGCCTGAACACCATCGCCGTGACAAGCGTGCTGCCTGGCGAAGGCCGGTCGACGGTCGCGATGGGGGTTGCACTCAGCGTGGCATTCACCGGCATGAAAGTGGCTTTGGTCGATGCCGATAGCACCGGTCCCACGCTGGTCGATGACTTTGCGTTGGAACTGGATCAAGACTGGATCGACGCCGTCCGTGACGGCATTCCCGTGGAAGAGATTGCCGTTTCCTCCGAAGCGGATGCGTTGACGTTGGTGCCGCTTTTGCACGGTGCGGAAGAGATGGAACCGTCCACCAGCGAATTGGAACAGGTCATCGAACGACTGAAGCAATCGTTTGATTTGGTGATTGTCGACTGCGGCACATCCGCGTTTGCATCAGCGGGGCTGTGCGACTCGGCTTTGATCGTCCGCGACACCAGCCGCTGCGAAGCGGATGATGTGGAAACACTGGCTCAAGCACTGCGTCGCCAAGGTGTGACCGGAGTCGGCGTCGTCGAAAACTTCTGCCAAGACATCGATTGATCATCGACTGAATCAGCAACGCATTTTGCCCCGCGAAAGCAGCGTTATCAATTCTTTCGCAGGGCAAACGGAGCAATCGTTCCTCTATCGTTCGCGAAAAAGTTCGCTGATCGATTGGTCGTGGTGGATCCGTTTGATGGCCTCGGCCAACAACGGCGCGACGGACAACTGCACCAAATTGGGCAGTTGCTTTTCGCCTGTGACCGGAATGGTGTCGGTGACGGTGATGGAGTCGATCGGTGCGTCGCGAAGCCGTTCGATGGCGGGCCCGCAGAGCACGCCGTGGGTGCAGGCGATATGAATTTCTTTCGCACCCGCTTCGTGAACCAACCGAGCGGCACCGCAGATCGATCCTGCTGTGCTGATCATGTCGTCGAACATCAACGCAACTCGGCCTTCGACAGGACCGCCGATGATTGTGTTTTGGCGGACTTCCAGTGCATTTGTTCGACGTTTGTCGACGATGGCGAGGTTTCCGCCCAATCGTTTCGCGTGGCCCAATGCTCGTTTGATACTCCCCTCGTCCGGGCTGACCACAACCACTTCGTCGCCTTCGAATCGGCGGCTGATGAAGTGATCGTTGATGACGGGTGCGGCGTACAGGTGATCGACCGGCACGTCAAAGAAGCCTTGAATCTGAGCCGCGTGCAGGTCCATGGTGAGAACTCGATCGGCGCCGGCACGTGTGATCAAGTTCGCGACCAGTTTCGCGGTGATCGGGACTCGCCCTTCGTCTTTGCGGTCCTGGCGAGCGTAACCAAAGTACGGGATCACGGCGGTGATGCGTTCGGCGCTGGCTCGTTTGCAGCAGTCGATCATGGTCAACAACTCAATCAAGTTGTCGTTGACCGGTGGGCAGGTGGGCTGCACCAGGAAGACGTCTCGGCCACGCACGTCTTCGTCGAGTTTGCAGTAGTTTTCGCCGTCGGGAAATTGTCCCAGCGTGATTCGAGCAGGTTTCAGATGCAGGTGGCGACAAAGCTTTTCGGCGAGTTCATGGTTGGCTCGGCCACTGAAGATTTTCAGTTCACGCATAGCCCATCTCTCGCATTGTTTGGTCGACCAATTGGAGTTCCTGCGGGTTGTTGATCGAAAGCGATTCGCAATCTTGTAGAACCGGCAAGGCTTCGACGGGCCGGCCGGCTTCATGAAGCAAGCGAGCACAGTCGGTCAGATAGTATTCGCCTTGAGCGTTGTCGTTGCCCAACTTGGAGAGCGAATCCAGAAGATCCGCGTTGTTGAACAAGTAGGTGCTCATGTTGACTTCTTGGATTTCACGCTGCTCCGGTGTGGCATCCTTGTGCTCCACGATCCCCGTGAATTGGCCTTCCGCGTTGCGGACGATACGGCCCAAGCCGGTTGGGTCGTCTTTGGTCAGCGTGCCCAGCAACAAAGCTGGTCGAGTGGCGTGGAAGTGTTCGATCAGCTTTTTCAGGCTGGATGGCTGAATCAGCGGCGAGTCGCCCGCAACTACCAAGGTCAGGCCGTCATGGTTGGCCAACTGTTCACGACACATTTGAACCGCATGTCCGGTTCCGAGTTGCTCCGTTTGTTCGGCGAACCCCAGGGAGTCATCGTTTCGCGTGGCGAGTTCCTGGCGGACCAGATCCGCTTGGTATCCCACCACCGCGATTTTTTGGGTGATTCCCGCTTTGTCGGCGGCATCCAAGACGAAATGAATCATGGGGCGGTCGACGACCGGGCACAACACTTTGGGCAGTTCGCTATTCATGCGAGTGCCTTTGCCAGCGGCCAGAACGACCAACCAGACTTCGGATCCAGCATCCGATGTCTGTGGGGGGGAAGGTTCTGTCTTCGTCATCGGATGTCCAAGATTGCCTTTGTCCAAGATTGTCTTGTGAGACACGAGGGGAAGAGCGGATGAGGAGCTTGTAGGTGCACATCGTCCCCTGCCAATACCTTTCGGGCAAGGCGGGGGCTCCAGCGAAGCCCTTCGCTGTGGCGATGCAAACGGGCAACGCCGGGCAATCAATGCAAATGGGGACGTTCGTCAGGTAACCAGCAGGGCCTGAAGCAAATCGTCAGTAAAAGAGGATTTTTTTGGCTGCGTTGACCTTGCCGCCGGTTTCACGCGATTGCTAGTGTGGACGAACAAAGGTTTGCCCAGAAACTTTCGGCCAGAATCCCAAGACAGACTGCAGGTACGCGGCAATTGAAGCCGATACATCAGGTGTTCTCGAAACCTGCGCTTGCGAAGTCTCCACCGATTCTGATGGATTGATTCCTGGGACAAGGATTGCAAGGCTGATGACCGAGTCGAGAGTTTTTAGATGCGAACGATTTGATATCGTTCCCATTTAGGATCGGTCGTCGCACCCAACACAATCCTTTCTGAACTTTTGTCGATCGATCGACATGCCAAGAGGCCACGACGGTCCGGTGTGTCATCCGGTTGCCAATTCCGCTTTCCTCCCGGGAGCAAACGTCACGATGCAAATCTACGGTCCATTTCGACTTTCTACGAGCCAAGCTGCCTCGTCGGTTTCTAAGCCTGCTGCGAATGCTGGCGCGAACCGACTCGGCGCTGAAAACAACACGCAACGGACCTCCGCGGCACCTGTGGACCAACTCGATCTGTCCAGCGCCGCGACATCAGTCAATCGTCTGGATTCGACCTCGCCGGTTGCCGGTGGTGGCGAGATCCGAATCGATCGCGTGGCTGAAATTCGCCGCCAAATTGCCGACGGAAGCTACGACACGCCCGAGAAAATGGACGCGGCTCTGGACCGCTTCCTCGACGAATTAGCGTGACACCCCCTGTCCTCGCGTGACGCACAGCGACGTCCGAGACATTGATTCGCTCGACCAGCTTCGGTTGGCGGTCGAGCGACTGGCCGACAGATTGACTCTGTCCAGCCAAGCTTTGCACGCGACCATCCATCGCGTGGAAGAGCACTTCTCCATCGAGCAACCGGCGTACTGGCGTGAACAGATTCGACGTGCCGAACGCGAATTGACCGCTGCCCAGGATCAGTTGAGCCGAAAGCGTTCCACCGTCCGTTCGGGCGATCGAGTTCCCGCCACGGAAGAGTTCAAAATCGTCGCGAGATGGAAAACGCGATTGCGATTCTGCCAAGACCGCGAACGACTGGCACGTCGAGTCGCCATTGAATTGAATCAAGAGTGCGAGAAGGTTCGCGGCCCCATCGCGGCACTGGTGGAACAAGGCGAAGTGTCTTTGCCGAAGGCGGCTCAGCGACTGCTGTCACTGATCGATCGACTGCGAGCGTATCAAGACGGACAAAGTGGCTGATGTTCGTATCGCCCTCTTTGGTTCATCGGGGGAACGCCCGCTTCGCTTCCGTCTCACCGCGATCTTAGAGTGACTTAAGAACCTTCTCCGCAGCGGCGATCGTTTCGTCGATCATGGCTTCGGTGTGTTGTTGGCTGAAGAACAACGCTTCGAATTGGCTGCAGGGCATGTAGATGCCTTCACCGATCAGTCCCCAGAAATAGCGGCCAAATGCCTCGCGGTCGCAGCGGTCGGCTTCGTTCCAACTGGTGACCGGATCGCCGTTGAAGAAGAGCGTCAACATCGCGCCGGCTTTGGCAACGGTGTGAGGGATGCCCGCCGATGTGGCCGCTTGGTCGAGGCCCTTTGCCAGACGATCCGCCAATTGTTCGAGTCGTTCGTAAGGTGGTTGCTCTTTCAACAAACGCAGCGTTGCCGAACCAGCAGCAACCGCGACCGGATTGCCGCTCAACGTTCCAGCTTGGAACACTTTCCCGGCGGGAAGCACTTGATTCATGATCTCCGCTTTGCCGCCGTAGGCACCCAAAGGCATTCCGCCGCCGACAATTTTGCCGAGCGTCGTCATGTCCGGCGTGATTCCAAATCGTTCCTGAGCCCCACCAAAGGCGACTCGGAAACCAGTCATGACTTCATCGAAGATCAGAATCGAACCGTGCTGCGTGGTCAGGTCGCGAGCCGCTTGCAAGAACGCCATGGTCGGAACCACGCACCCCATGTTGCCAACGACGGGCTCCAAGATCACCGCGGCGATATCGGGACCATGTTCGGCGAAAGCGTTTTGCAATCCAGCGACATCGTTGTAGGAAAGCACCAACGTGTCCTCAGCCGCACCCGGGGTAACACCGGGGGAATCCGGGGCACCGAGCGTCGCCGCCGCGCTGCCCGCTGCGACCAACAGCGAATCGACGTGGCCGTGATAGTTGCCCGCGAACTTGATGACTTTCTTTCGGCCGGTTGCACCGCGAGCCACTCGCAGTGCGCTCATGGTGGCTTCTGTGCCGCTGTTGACGAGCCGTACTTTTTCAATGCTAGGGACGGCGTCGATAATTTGTTCCGCCAAACGTGATTCCGCTTCGGTCGGGGCACCGTAACTGGTCCCCTTTGCAGCGGCTTCGGTGATGGCGGCGATGACTTCGGGGTGAGCGTGACCCAGGATCATCGGTCCCCACGATCCGATGTAGTCGATGTAACGATTGCCATCGATGTCAAACAGATAGGGGCCATCGGCTCGTTCGATGAACAGAGGTGTGCCGCCAACCGCACCGAAAGCTCGGGCGGGCGAGTTCACGCCGCCGGGCATCAATTGCGTGGCTCGTTCAAAAGCTGCGACACTCTTGGGACCAGCGGAGGAAGACTGCGAGTTGGCTTGGTTGGCAGATGTCATGAATGATCAGAGCAAGTGTCGAGACGGGAGTGTTCAGGATGGTTTCTGGTCGTGTTGAGCCCCGGTGCACGGTTTGGTCAACGTACCAGGGACGCAGCGGCTTGTTGGCTGTTTGGCTAATTCGAATGATTGTCGCGAACAGTTCGGATCAGTTCATCGGCTCCTTGCTGTCGCATGCTTCGAGCCACATCCACGCCCAGTTGTCTTGCCGCCGCCGTTTCTAGATCGGAATCGATCAGTTCGATGTCCGAAGTGGCGACTTCGTGGATGCGCCGCGAACCGTCGGCCGACATGACCACCGCTTCCAATCGCAGAGATGCGGTGCGTTCAGCAGTGCCAGTCGACTGCACTGTGGCATGACACGCGATGGGGGCCAAGCAACCTCCGTGCAGTTCTGACAACACAGTTCGCTCGGCGGTGGTGGCGGCTCGAGCGGGAGCATGGTTGAGCCGCGAAATTGCATCGCGAGCCACCGCGTCCTCGCTGCGGACCTCAATTCCAAGGGCTCCCTGTCCGGGAGCGGGTAGCATCTCAGTGAGCGGGAACAATCGGAACGGTAATTTGGTCATCTCCAAACGGAGGATTCCTGCGTGGGCGAGAACAATCGCGTCAAACTCACCGGCGTTCAGCTTTGCCAATCGTGTTTGGACGTTGCCGCGGATCGGAGAAATTTGCAGGTCAGGACGAAGATACATCAGTTGTGCGAGCCGTCGCGTGCTGCCGGTCCCGATGCGAGCTCCTTGCGGGAGCAGCGGCAGCGGCGATTCAATGATTTCGGAATCTGTGTTTTCGGGCAGCGAACGATCGTCTGGAAAAACCAGCCCATCCAAGACGGATTCGCGAGGTGGAACCGCGGCCAACAAGAAACGATCGTCCGGTTCTGTTGGCAGGTCTTTTAGCGAGTGCACCGCAACGTCCGCCTCACCGTCGACGAGGGCCTGCTGAATTCTTTTGGTGAATAATCCCACCTGACGGGTGGCGTCGATCGGACGCATGTCCGTGTCGCCTTTGCTGACCAGCGGCACAATATCGGTTGAAATCCCGAGCTTTTTCAGGCTTTCGGCGACATGCTCTGCTTGCCACATGGCCAGCGGACTCTCCCGCGTCGCGATTCGCAGGCGGGGTGATTCGTGTGATGAGGAGGATGCCACGGGTGCGGATGATTCAGAGGAAGGGTGGACGGACCGGCCGAAAATGCGAAAATCTTGGCGGAAATTCTCCCGCTGTCTCGTTACGCTAGGGTTGTCGATTTTAGGCGGGAAATGGCGATTCCGGAACCAAGTGGGGCGGGGCTTGGGAGCGGTCTCGGCTAGAAATCACGGTGTCGATGTGTCCGATCGGCGGCTTGGGCCGTTGTTCTCTTGTCCCCATCGATGCATCCGACCCTGGCTCGTCTTGCGAGGGGCGGATGGATCGCATTCCTTTTCCTTCGTCCGCTCTTGTCCAATTCTTCTGACGAATCGAAAGCGATTGGCCAACCCGCCAATCCACCACGAGGTCTCTCCGACGGGTCTTTGGACCGGAGCGGGGATGGCGATAGTTCGTGGGCAGAAGTGTTGGATCCTTCGCTGTCGGAAGTTCGTGGCGATCTGACCCGCGACCATTCTCATGCTGAGGTCGAGTTTGATTTTGACGGCGAGCAACCGTCCATCCCCGAGATTGTCGGCGGTTACAAAGTCGGACGACCCATCGGCCGCGGAGGAATGGGCGAGGTCTTTTTGGCCGAGCACCGATCGATGGGACGCGTGGTGGCACTCAAAATCCTGCCCACACGATGGTTGGACCGCGCGGAATCCGTGAATCGGTTTTACGAGGAAGTCCGTGCGGCGTCGCGATTGATGCATCCCAACATCGTGACCGCATTTGACGCTGGTGAAGCGGACGGGATTCACTTCTTGGCGATGGAATACGTCGAGGGCCGAACGCTTTCACAGTGGGTCAATGAACAAGGCCCCATGTCCATTGGTGACGCCGCGTCGGCGATTCGTCAGGCAGCCTTTGCGTTGCACCATGCTCACGCGGCGGGCATCGTTCACCGGGACGTGAAGCCGGGGAATTTGATGCGAGCCAACGATGGGACGATCAAACTGTTGGATCTGGGGTTGGCCCGTTTCTCGGCGGATTGGTACCCGTCCCCGAAAGAGATCGCACCTCGAGAAGTCGAACTGCGTGACGGACAAGGCTCGCACAGCAATTCCCACTCGACCGAAGCCAAGAACCGACCGCTCCTGGGGACACTGTCGTTCATTTCACCCGAGCAATTGGAGGACGCGAATTCCGCAGATTCGCGAAGTGATCAATACTCGTTGGGAGCGACTTTGTTCTACCTGTTGCTGGGGCATCCGCCGTTCACGGGGGATTTGGTGGAACAGGTTTACGGGCACCGTCATGGTGAAGTACCCGATTTGATGACGCTTCGAAACGACGTCGATTTGAAATTGGCCGACATCGTTCGTCGAATGCTCGCCAAAGATCCGGCCGAACGATACGGGTCGATGGACGAAGTCGCTCGGGCGATGGCACCCTACGACAACGATCGTTCCACGCCCGCTTGGGTGCTGGACTTCGCGCGTCGAGAAACGGGTGAGGACCACACGACGGTCGGCGGCGAAAGCACGCGTCGCGGTCTTCTCAGCGTTGTGGGGATCGAGCTGGGGATGACTCACGCCGCGACCGCCATCACCCAGTCCGACGGAACCATGGTGTCGGGGTGGCCTGGCATCTCTGAGTCTGGACCACGGGCGTTGTGTCGGATCGCCGCTGCCGAAAAGACGGATCGAGAAACAGGTCAATCGGTCGTGTTGTTTGGCGATGCCGCCTATGAACGGCGAGAGCGACATCCGCAGCGGGTCGCACACTGTCAAATGATGTACTTCGGTCGCGAAGACATGATGCGACGGATTGGTGGACGGTTGTGTCCACCTGAGGTGACCATGGGTTTGTGCATGCGTCGATTGCTCGGCAACACGCTGACTCAAATGGACACACCCGATTCCGCGGACGGCGATTCGTCTGCTGCAATGCAGCTGGGGACCAGTTGGCGGCGTCACGAACGTTGGCCTGATGCCGTCGCGATCACGGTGCCGTCCAGCTACGACCAATTGCACCGCCGAGCGATCTATCAATCGGCTCAATTGGCCGGCTTGCCCGCGGTTCGCTTGATTGAACGCAGCATTGCCGTGACACGTTTCGCCATGACCGAGCCACCGCGTACCAGCCACGCGGAGGTGCCGTTGTCGCCGATCGACCCTCAGTCCTCGGCACCAATTTTGTACGTGGGTTTGACAGGGCAGTCGTTGGATGTTTCGATCCTGCAAGTGTACGGGGGCCAGATCCGTCAAATTTCCACGGCCGGGCATTGGTGTCACAGCACGATGGCGTGGGCTCGTCGATTGGTGGAGATGATTTCTAATCGGTTGCCGACGACTCCGCCGCGAATTCAGGGGGTGCCGGCCAATCGAAAGGAACTGATTCATCTGACGCGAATTCAGATGGCCGGTGAGCGAGCGATGAATCAGTTGCTGCTGATGCCCGAGACGAAGGTCGATATTGCACACGAAAACCATGTTGATTCCGTGACGATCAGTCGCGACGAATGGTTAGGCAACTGTGAGGACTTGATCGAGTCCATCGAAGAAAACATTCGATTGGCATGTCAACGAGCCGGCATCCTGCCAACCGATCTGCGTCATTGTTTGGCCATGGGGCCGTTGTTGCGTTTGCCCGTCATTCGTGATCGCGTTCTGATCGGTACCGCTCCCAATGCGGGCGTGGCGTTTTTCGATCAAGTCGACGCGGCTCATGGCGCCGCCGCATGCGTCGCATCGGAATTGCCCGGGCAACTGTGCAGCGAGCCGCCCGCGAAAAGTGTGGCGGGGCACTCAATCGGATTTGTGGTCGCCGACCGAGATGGCAAACGGCGAATTCTTCCTATCATTCCGCGAGGAACTCCAACGCCAGCCCGAACCAACCGTCAACTCAACGGAACCGCGCGCGACAATCGGATGACGTTGTCGTTGGTTGAATCGTCCGGCAAGAACGGTGAGAACTGGCAAACGCTGGGCCGGCACATCATTGAGGTCTCGCCGGATGAAGTGAATCCAATGCGACGCCTGGGTTTCGAATTGGATATCAACGGATTGCTATCCGTTCACCTGGAACGCCCGGATTTGGGACGCACCGTGATGCTGCCGCCGCTGCCGGTGAACGCGATGGAGGAAGCGCAGTGGCAGGATTGGCGAGAATGGATCGAGGCGACCTTGTAGCCTCCGCCACAACAAACGTTGCTGATCATCGTGATGAGAATCGCCGGTGGTTCATGAACCAATTGGAACCAGCCGATTTAGCAATTCGCGGTTCTGTTTGCGAACCTTGTCACAATGATCGATCAAAGCCGCGGGCGATTCGTGCTGAGTCAACCGAGCGAGTTGTTCCAATTCCAGCGTCGCATCGGCATCGTCCAGTTCGTGCGGAAGTTCGTGGCGAGCAACCGTGTTGAGCAACCGCAGTTTGTCTTCGATGACGCGAAGAAAACGATAGTTGTCGATCAACGTTTGGATTGTCTCGGATGGGGATTCCTCGAATTTGCGAAGCTCCTCCAAACACTGAATCGTGTTGGAGTGCGGCTGGAACTCTGCGTCTTTGGCATGTTGCATGATTCCGGATGCGGCCACTAATTCCACATCCAACAAACCACCCGCTCCTCGTTTCAGGTTGCTGGGGCCCGCCGTGGATTCGTTGTTGTCACGCCAGTCTCGGAGGGACGCGAACATGCTCTCACGCCAACTGACACTTTGGATTGCCCGCTGCAACGCCTTGCCAACCATTTCGCGGGCTTCACGCGAACCGGAAATCGGACGTGATTTGCAGAGCGTGACCAATTGCCAAAGAGGAGCCGTGCGTTGGCGGAACGGTTTTAGGAATTGATCGCACGACATGGCGAGGACCGATTCATCCGCACCGCCCGCGAACGGCAGGTCCATTTCGTACAGCCGTCCTTCTGGCGTTTGGTCCATCCGGCGAAGGATGTTTTGTGCAAGTTGGTTGAAGAATTGTCGGTTCGACAACGTTGACCGTGGCCCACCAACACGTCGCTTTGTATCGCCCTCAGAGGTGTAGACAAACGTCAGGTCCAAGTCGCTGTGATAATTCAATTCACCGCCAGCGAATCGTCCCAGCGCCACCGCAACCAATTCGGCCGGGTTTCCTTCGGCATCCATCGGATCGCCATAACGCTGAGCGAGCAACTCTTGTTCACGTTCCATGACCCGCCTCAAGGAGGCTTCCGCCGTGTCGGTCAATGAAAGACTGATGGAGTCGATCGATTCCTTGCCAAGCAAATCGCGAACGCCGATCATGAGATGAGCGCTGGCCTTCACGTGACGCAGGACCTCCACAATCTCTTCGACGCCGTCGCAAAGATGCAACGTCTGCGCGTCCAGACGTTCTTTGGTTGGCAATCGGTCCATGACCAACGAATCAATCAGCTCATCAATCATGCCTGGGTGATCGATCAGGATGTTGGTCAGGTAGGGTGCCAGTGAGCACATTGAAATCGTCAGGCTCAACGTGGCGTCGTTGGTGCGCAAAAGTTCCCACAGCGTTGCTTTGGCACCAATGGAATCCGTGACCGCCACCAATCTGGCCAAAGTGGAATCAGGGTCGGGCGATGCCGAGATTTCTTGCAGAACGCGTGGAGCTACCGCGGCAAAGAAATGCCGACAGCGGCGTGGCGACAAAAACGAAACCGTTTCTTGACTGAGCGCGATCACGTTGGAGATCGCTTGAGGCACATTCGTGAACTGGTAGCGCGCGATCGTTTCTTGGAACACATCCATGTCGGGATCTGGATCCAAGATCAGCTCGGTGATCAGGGCGAAATCTTGCTGTAGTTCGTCTGGTGATTCGCTCGCCTCTTCGCCATCGCTGTCCGACGCTGGGAATTCGCTGGGCGGTTCTTCATCGACCATCAAGTGATTGATGATCTTGCGGTTCACGTCGAAGGTTTCTTGCAGCATCTTTTCGAATTTGGCTGCATCGCCCGTCGATTGGTTGCCCACGGCGTCTTGGTTTTCGGTTCGGACGCCCAATCGCCATGCCAAGCGAGCGCGAACGTCTGGATCGTCAGGCAAGTGCGAGATGCGATGGTCAAAGAGAACCGCCAACAGGTGCTCGAGTCGACAAAGTTTCGCGTGGTTGTTCGACAGAATCGACGCTTCTTGGGAGGTCAAACAACCATGTCGTGAAAGTTCGTTGATGGCGGGCAGCGTGCCAGTCACGCGGACGTCGGGCAGATCGCTGCCGTGTAGCAGTTGCAAGAACTGAATGGTGAATTCAATGTCCCGTCGTCCACCGGGGACATCCGCGATGGGCGTGCTGTCGGAGGCAGCGGTGGCATGAGCACGCTTTTCGAGTTTGCGACGCAGCACTCGGATGTCGGCGATTTCGCTGCGAGTCAGCAAATGATGATAGACCCAAGGTTCAATTCGTTGCAGAAACGTCTTGGAGAGAGACTCGTCGCCGGCGGCATGACGAGCTTTGACAAACGCCAAACGCTGCCAAGTTCGACCGTTTCGTTCGTAGTGGGTGGCCGCTTCGCTGATGCCAAAGAAATCGAGATCTCGCGAAGGTTCGATGGCGGTCCGACGACCCAGTGCTGATTGCTTGCGAGTCGATTGAACGCCCAGTCGTTGGGTGTCAGAAAACGACACTTCGTGACGGGTGGGTTGATGATCGAAACGCAGCGTGAATGGGATGACTTGGCTGCCGTGAGATTGCAGGATCTCGACCAAGTTCACCGCGACTTGGCGATGAAACTCAACGTGGCTGGCGTTCTTGCGATCGATTTGGTCGCAAAGAAGTAGCAAGTCCAGTTGCGATTCGTATCCAATTTCTTGGCCGCCGTAGTTGCCCAGAGCGATGATCGAAAAGGTGGGCTGGCTACCATCGATTCGCTGGGGGATCGGTCGCTTACCGCTGACATGCCCGATCGCGAATCCAAGGGCGGCTTCCAGGATCGCATCGGTGACAAAACTGATCTGCGATTGGACTTTGTCAGGACTGAGTCCTCGGACAAATTCGCCGTAGGCAATTCGCAAAATTTCGCGACTGGCAAATCGGCGGATCGCAAAGGACGCCCGGCGTGGCGATTGGATGGAGGCCATTTCGCCGGTCAATTCATCGACTAAAACGGATCGCTGAGCGGGAGAACCGTCGCTGGCCCGGATGAGGTCGAAGCTTTCCGGATCGTTGATCAACAACTTGGCGATGGCGGGACTGGTGCTCAGAACCTGCAGCAACGCGGGCAACATCATCGGATCTCGCTCGAACAGGGCGAGCAACGCCATCGGGCTCCGCGAAACGCGAATGAATTGGCTCAGCCGATCGATGGATTCGTCGGGCGTGTCCGTCAGATGCAAGTGTTCCGCCAGGGTGGACCAGAGCGTTTGCAGCAGGTCGTCCGAAATGCCGCATTCCACAATCGCGGCCAGCGATCGAGCGACGCGTTCCGGATCGGTGACATGTTCCGGGCTCAGCGGCGCGTAGTCAGCCCAATCACTCATCCAATCCATCCATTCGCATTCGAGATACCTCCACGGAACTTCGCGGCAACGAGTTGCGTCTCAATCAATGGACCGCCTGCGCGATTGAACGCTTCGTTTTGACGCGATTGGCGAGTTTAAACGGTGGGTGGGGATCGTTGTAGCGGACGGTGGGGCACTCCGAGTCACCGAGACAAAGTGGCGTTTGCAAGGTTGGACAGGGCGGGTGGATTGAGTTCCCCGCGAATGTCCGTTTGTGGACCGAATCTCGGAGCAAAATGATGACATGGATTTCTGAATCTTCAGTGCCCACGCTCAGATGTAACCTAGGTTTGGATATGCGAGGCGGGGGAACGTCGTGCATCCAATGACCACGGTGTTGAGGCATGTGGCGGTTTTTCATCGAGTGTTGCGCAAACGCAACATCGGTGTTGTCTGCAACCCACATGTCACGTCGCAAGCTCATCCTCCCCGCGGGCGGTCTGTCCGCCTAAACTCTTCTGCGACAACGGTTTGCTATGATTTATGCGTTGCCTCAACAGGCGACTGGCACCGACGGTGCTTGGTCTCTTTCACCCAATCGTGTTGATGTTGTTTCGGGTGTCGAGGAGACCTTGATGGGAAAGAAGCTCAGCCGCCGTAGCTTGCAGGACGACGCCTTTGATGCGGAAGATTCGGTCAGTCGCCGATCACGCACCATGGGACAAGAATTCTCGGATTCTATCTCCGAGGAGATCGAGGTCGGTGCGACGGGGGATGACGACGCGATTGCACGCCGAGACGAATTCCCCACCGATCCGACCGAAGATCCGGTGCGGATGTATCTGATGCAGATGGGGCAAATCCCACTGCTCTCGCGAGACCAAGAAGTCGCAGCGGCGAAGCAGATCGAAGCGACACGCGATCGATACCGGCACTGCATGATGGCCACCGACTTCATGCTGCAGTCCGCGTTGAAATTGCTGCAACAAGTCCGCGACAAGCAATTGCGTTTGGACCGCACGATCGAAGTCAGCGTGACCAATGCGGCTGAGAAAAAGGCGATCATGAAACGGATCGTTCCAAACACACGCACACTGGATTATCTGCTGCGTCAAAACCGTAGCGATTACATGGTCGCCATCAATTCGTCGATGCCGATGCGTCGTCGTCGTGCGGCGTGGCGAAATCTGGTCATCCGTCGCAACAAAGCGGTTCGTTTGGTCGAGGAGATGAACCTCCGCACCAACAAGCTGCAACCAATTTTCGAAAAGCTGCGTCGCAGTTGCGAACGCATGCAGGAGATCAAAGCGATCTTGGCCGACGAACAACGCGTGACCATGCCAGGCATGCCAACGGTCGACGAGCTGCGATCAGAACTCCGCAGCTTGATGCGTCTGACCTACGAAACACCTCGCACGCTGGCTCGGCGAGTGGAACGTTGCGATACGTTCCGCGATGACTACGACGCGGCGAAACGTGTTCTGTCCGCTGGTAACTTGCGTTTGGTTGTTTCGATTGCCAAAAAGTACCGCAATCGTGGTTTGTCATTCTTGGATTTGATCCAAGAAGGCAATACCGGTTTGATGCGTGCTGTCGACAAATTCGAGCATGCTCGAGGTTACAAGTTCAGCACCTACGCAACATGGTGGATTCGTCAAGCGATCACCCGAGCGATCGCGGATCAAAGCCGAACGATTCGCGTGCCGGTTCACATGATCGACACGATGAACAAGATTCGTCAGATCACTCGCGATTTGGTGCAAGAACACGGACGCGAACCCACCGCAGAAGAAGTTTCCAAACGCAGCGGGTTGTCGCTGGACGACACGCGAGTGATCCTGAAGATGAGCCGTCAGCCGTTGTCGTTGGATCAGCCGGTGGGCGATCACGACGACAGTGCGTTTGGCGAGTTCCTGCAAGATCACCGCGACGATGATCCATTGGTGGAAACCAACCGCGAAGCTCTCAAGCATCAAATCGATTTGGCGATGGAAACGCTGAACTATCGTGAACGAGAGATTTTGCGTCTGCGATACGGTCTGGCCGATGGCTACACCTACACGTTGGAAGAAGTCGGTCGCATCTTCCAGGTGACTCGCGAACGTGTTCGTCAGATCGAAAGCAAAGCCGTTCGAAAGCTTCAGCAACCTTACCGAGCGAAGTCGCTGGTGAGCTTTCTGGACGGTGCCGAAGTTTCGCTGTTTGAAGGCAGCGAAGCGATCTGACTCGGATCAGTTCTTGAATAGTTCAATCGAGTCACCGCAATGGGCGGTGGCTTGATAGGCCAGCACGGCGTTGAGCAATTCAATCGCCATGCGTGATTCCAGCGTGACTCCCGCGCGGACGCCAACGCAGGGATCGTGTCGGCCCTTGGCCAATTCGAACTCGATGTCATCGAGTTGCTTATTGACCGATTGCTGAGGCAAATTGATTGTCGAGGTGGGCTTGAATCCAACGCGAGCAACGAGCGGACTGCCCGTGGTGATTCCACCGATCAAGCCGCCGTGCGTGTTGGATTGATAGCCATCGTGACGGATTGGATCGTTGTTTTCGCTGCCGGTCCGTGGAATGACATCGGTTCCGGAGCCAATCTCGCAGGACTGCACTGCATTGAGTCCGCCGAGGGCGCCCATTAGACGCACCTTCAAACTTTGGTACAGCGGTTGACCCAATAACGGTGGGACTCCGACGGCAACCACTTCGACCGCGGCGCCGAGCGAGTCGCCTCGTTTACGAGTTTCCTTGATCAACTCGGCGGCTTCGTTGGCAAAGTCCGAATCGATGGAAGCGATCTCGGCACTGGCAAGTTGGGTCTCGATCGAATCGATGTTGTCCTGGCTCAGCGTATCGCTCAGTTTTTGCTTGGCTTTGAGCGAACCCACTTGGCAAATCGACGAGACGAATCGCGTCCCAAAGCACTCATGCAGGATCGATCGTGCGACACTGCCCCCAATCACATCGGTGATGGTGGAGCGATAGCTCGAGCGTCCTCCGCCACGAACATCAACGTAGCCCTTGGACTGATGGAATTTCACCAAGTCCGTGTGCCCGGGACGGACTTCACCGGTCGGGCCACTGAACTGTGTGTAGTCGCCCGACTTCTTGCTGGTCGACAGGACGATCGCGGCGACGGGTTCACCGGTGGTGAAGCCGTCCTCGTAGCCCTCGGTTGCGAACGATTGGCCGTCGACGTCCACGGACAAGGTGGATCCCGTCAGCAGGGTTTCCGTATCGTCACGATAAAGACCGGACAGGAACACGACCTTGTCCTTCTCGTTGCGAGGAGTGCCGTGTTTGTTGCCGCCCGGGCGTCGACGATCGAGGTACTGCTGAACCTCGGATCGACGGATGCGATATCCCGGCGGGCAACCATGAATGATGGTTGTGACCGCTGGACCGTGGCTTTCACCCGCACCCGCGACTGCGAAGTGAGGTCCGCCTAGGATTTCCATTGCAAACCGGCTCCGCTCAGCCGCGCGGCGGTTTCGGCCATCAATGCGTCTTCCGCCGCTTCGTCTTCCGCAATGTAGGTCACGCTGAAACGGAGGAACGAACCAGCGTCGTCCCAAGGCACGGTGACGATCCCGAGTTCTTCGATCAGGTAACGAGTTGCGTCTTCGGCGGCAGCGAAAGTTTCGCCACCAGCGGTTCCTGACGGCGACTTGGTGTACAGGAAGTACGTG
The DNA here is from genome assembly GCF_020966775.1 of Rhodopirellula halodulae. Classification (NCBI taxonomy): domain Bacteria; kingdom Pseudomonadati; phylum Planctomycetota; class Planctomycetia; order Pirellulales; family Pirellulaceae; genus Rhodopirellula; species Rhodopirellula halodulae. The sequence goes on from NZ_JAJKFV010000029.1 coordinate 1,392,062, forward strand.
CCGCCGGGCATCTCGGCTTCGAAGCCGCATTCGCGAAGCACTTTTACCAGCTTCTCCATGCGGCGACGATACTTCGTGCGAATGGCTTCTGGAATGCTGTCGTCGTCCAATGCCGCGGCGGCAGCTTTTTGGGTCGCGATGAACTGGCCGCTGTCACTGTTGTCTTTGACATCCGAGAACGCTTTGACTACCAGAGGATGACCGGCGACGAAGCCCATTCGCCATCCGATCATGTCGTAGCCTTTGCTCATCGAGTGAACTTCGACGCCGACGTCCATGGCACCGGGAACTTCCAGGAAGCTGAAGGGTTTGCCATCGAAGGTCAGCATGATGTGAGCGGCGTCGTTGACAACGACAAACTCTTTTTCCTTCGCCAAGGCGACGACCTTTTCGAAGAACTCCTTGGGAGCCGTTCCGCCGGTCGGCGAATTGGGATAGTTCAAGATCATCAATTTGGTGCGACGATAAATGTCGTCTGGGATCGCATCCAAATCGGGCAAGAAGTTGTTCTCGGCCAACAAGGGCAAGCGATAGACTTCGCCGCCGTAGTAACGCGTGTGAGTTCCCGCGACGGGATAACCCGGCACGGTCATCATCGTGACGTCGCCTGGATTGATGAAGCAGGCGGGCAGCATTGCGTAGGCTGGTTTGCTGCCGATGCAGTGGTTGATCTGCGTTTCGGGATCCAGCGTGACACCGAATTGACGCTGCATGAATCGAGCGGCTGCTTCTTTGTATTCCGCCACGCCGTTGTCCGCGTAGCCGCGATTTTCGACTTGGTTGATTTCGGTTCCCATGACCTCACGAACCGACGCGGGGGCCATCGAATCGTTCTCGCCAATGCCGAAGTCCAACAATTGACGATCGGGGTGATCGGAGAGGGCTTTGCGTTTGGCGCGTTTGATCTTTTCGAACTTGTAGATCTCGGTGCTCTTGCCGTAGTTCGCCCCGCCAATTCGCTCGGCAAATAGCGATTGAATGTACGGGTCGGAGGTCTGAGCGGTTTCGGAAGCGGCGGCAGCGGATGACATGTGCGACCCATCGAGATCGTTCGGGGAATGAAATGAGCGAGCCAAATGTTTTAGCTGCGACGATCCTTTTCGTCGAGGTCGTGGGGCGTCGCGGCATCGGAGTCGTGACCGGGATGAATATTCTGGTGGCACAATCGGCAACGTGCCGAAGGAGCGATACAATCGGCAGCGAAGTCGCTCAATCCAAACCGCCGAATGATTCGTTGATTGAATTCGTCGGCGGTTGAGGCTTCGACCAGCCGCCAGCCGAATTCGTTGACCACCGGCTCCGATCCCTTCCGACACGCACTCCACGATGTCTGAGCATTCATTCTCCAGCCGTGAACAAGCCTTCCCGTCCCCGGATTCCGGTGCGGACTTGGGGGGCGGCCGCGCGAATCGCTCACGAGAGGAGGCTCGGCACGAAGCGGAAATGAGGGAGGTCCGGGGCCAGTACGAAGAATTGGCGGAACTGGCCGGTTCCCTGGCTCACGAAATCAAGAATCCGCTGTCGATCATTCACATGAACATCGATCTGCTCAGCGAAGATTTGATGGAGATCGAGTCACCGTCGAGCCGTCGATGTCAGAACCGAGTCGATATGGTTCGCAATCAGTGCGAACGCATGGAAGGGTTGCTGCGGGACTTTCTGAGATTTGCTCGATTGCGGCACATCGATTTGGTGCCTGGAAGCCTGAATGATCAGGTGCAGCAGGTGCTCAACGCCTATCAGGCACAAGCGGATTCACAGGACGTCGAGCTGCAGCGATATCTGGATCCTGACCTGCCCTCCATTCGGCTGCACAGCGATTCGCTGCAATCCGCGCTGATGAATTTGGTGAAAAACGCGTTGGAGGCCATGCCCGACGGCGGCCAACTTTGGGCCAGAACCTATAGCACCCGAGGCGGTGTGAATTTGGATTTGATCGACACCGGAACCGGCGTCGACGACAACACCGTCCTGCACATGTTCGAACCGTTTTACAGCACCAAGGACGGCGGATCGGGTTTAGGGCTTCCGACCGCTCGGAAAATCATTGAAGCGCACGGTGCACGCATCACGGTCCAAAGCGAAATCGGACGCGGTACGAAATTCAGCCTCCAGTTCCCGGTGCCTGCCCGCCTGGGCTGAGCTAATTTCAGTCTTAGAGAGCCGCTTCAATTTTCAGGTGCAATAAGCGGCGGTCGTTGGGTGCAAACAACCATTGCCGTTGGGGGACGGGCGGCAAGCTGCGGAACGGAGGAGCAGCCAACCCCAATGAAGTCGACCAAGCGGGCCACTCGGCGGATCGGTCCACGCTGAAGGACCGATCGACGCGAAACATTCTTTTCATTTCCTCATCGTGAGACTCTGTGATGTCGGCTCGTTCACTTTGGATGATGACGTTTTGGGTGTTGGCCTTTGGAACTACCGTGGGCCTTCCAGGCGACGTCTCAACCGTCAATGCGGCGGAGGACACGGAAACGCCGGCTCAGCCATACGTCTTGCAAATGATTCGTGATGATTCGGTTCATGCAGAGCTGCAGCTGTCGACGGAACAGGTCGATCAAGTCTACGAGGCATTGGCCGAGGTCGATCCCCGTTGGTGGGTCAATCGGATCGCCCCGCAGCCTCGACAGCAAAACGAAATTCGCGAACTGACGTCGCTGCTGAAACAGCGTTTGTCTGGCATTCTCAACGCGGATCAAATGAAGCGGTTGAATCAACTGGAAAAGCAGGCCGCGGGAACTCGATTCGTAGTTTTGCCCGACGCTGCCGAAACGCTCGGCCTCAGCGAAACTCAAGTGACGCGACTGAAAGAAACCTTCGCAAAAACCGATGAGGAAGTCGCGAAGTTGCAGAAGCAAGTCGCCAGCAAAGAAATTGAAGCCAGCGATGCAGCGAAGGACGTGGCTGCAATTCAGTCGCGTGAGCGTCAAAGTTTGGTGAGCCAACTGTCACGCGACCAACAGGTGAAAGTCGGTTCGATGTTGGGGAAGACCTTTGACTTTTCCAAGGTGAAACGCACCTATCCGCGAGCACCTGAGTTTGTCTTGGAAGGTGCCCAGTGGATCCAGGGCGAGCCGGTGCGGATGGAAGACCTGCGGGGCAAAGTTGTGGCGGTGTACTTCTACGCTTTTCAGTGCATCAATTGCCAACGCAACTTCCCGCACTACGAAGGGTGGCATCAAGATTTGGCCGACGAGGGATTGGTGGTGATCGGAATTCAGACTCCAGAAACCCCGGCGGAACGAAGCTTGGACCGCGTGACAGAAGCCGCCAAGAAGGACGGATTCGAGTACCGCGTTTTGTTTGATGAAAAGTCCGGTAACTGGCGTTCTTGGGGCAACACCATGTGGCCAACGACTTACCTGGTCGACAAAGACGGTTTCATCCGCCGTTGGTGGCAGGGCGAAATGAATTGGCAAGGAACGCCTGGCGAGCAACAGATGCGGGAAACCATTCAGCAATTGCTGGCGGAGTGATCTCAATCCAGTTTTTATTGCTGAGCTGAAAGCTGCCGAAACGTTGGGAGCAATCTGAGTCTGGGCCGCCTGCTGATAGGCGAACGGAACGTTGACGACAGGCGGTTGCACGAAACGCGTGGGCTTATCAATCTGATGTGCCGCGTTCCGATGTCCCGTTTGAGACGCCGTTTCACGGCCCGCAACCTCCCCGCCCATAGCCCTTCAGTGATCCAGCATGGAACAGTCTTTTCTCGCCTACCTTCGCGGACGCACCCGTCAACTTCCGCAAGTGGCCGTGGGCATTGGTGATGACGCGGCGGTCATCGATTGGCCGGAACCGTCCGTTTCTAACGGGCTGCAGCAGATCGCCTGCACGGATCAAATCATTGACGGTGTCGACTTCCGTTCGGATGAACAATCGCTGGTGGACATCGGTTTCAAATCCATGGCGATCAACCTGAGCGACATCGCCGCGATGGGGGCTCGACCCGCTTCGGCTCTCGTCACGTTGGCATTGCCCAGCGACAACGCGACCGAGATTGCTGGTGAAGTTTATGAAGGCATTTTGGAAGCCGCCCAACGCTATCAAGTTGCGGTTGCGGGCGGAGATCTGTCGACCTACGACGGTCCGCTATCGATCAGCATTACGATCCTGGGATGGGCCGAGCAACCTTGGTTGCGCAGCGGAGCTGAGGAAGGTGATGCGTTGTTCGTCACTGGGGCACTCGGGGGAAGTTTGCTTGGCCGCCACTTGCGTCCGGAACCTCGCGTGGAACTCGCGGCAAAACTCAATGAGACAGTGAAGGTGCATGCTGCGATCGATGTCAGTGACGGATTCAGTTTGGACCTGGATCGAATGCTGGCCGCCAGCCGCATGGGAGCGGAGCTCAGTTTGGAGTCGCTACCGATTTCGGACGCTGCTCACGAATTTGCAAAAACGAGCGGACGCACGCCGTTGCAGCACGCATGGAGCGATGGCGAAGACTTTGAGTTGATCTTCTGCGTTTCTTCGGAAGACGCCGAAGTGATTGAAAAGACGGATTGGGGCGTGCCCGTGACCCGCGTCGGCAAAGTTGTCGGACGCACGGGGCTGTGGAAACGGGTCGAAACCAGCAAGTTCGAACGAGTGTTTCCTCAAGGCTTTGTCCACGGTGAAACGGACACGGCCGCCGCAGAGTGAGCGAAGTCAACGCGGGGTGAGCAGAGCCAGCTTGAGCCAAACGATCGGGGAATCATGAACGAAAACGAATCCGCTGCTGAAGACACGTTCCTTTTCGCGATGGGCGAATTTGAGGCGTCTTTTCCGAGGGGCTATCGCTATGCAAAGAACCACATGTGGGCCGCCCCGTCTCCTGATCAATCCGCGGTGGACGATTCAAAAAAATGTGTCTGGAGATTCGGTTTGTCCGCTTACGCGGTGCGGCTGTTGCAGGATGTTTATTTTCTAGACTGGATCGTCGAGCCTGGAACGTTGCTTCAACACCGCAAGACCATCGGATCAATTGAGAGCAAGAAAGCCGAAAGCGATTTGTTCTCACCGATTGAGGGTGAGTTGCTGTGTATCAACGAAGCTGCGATGGATGAGCCGTCCGTGATCAACGCATCGCCGTATCAGGACGGGTGGCTATTTGAGATCCTCGGTGCAACCACCGACGAACATCTGCTCGCGTCGGAGGCGTACGCCGATCATTTGAATGAAGCGTGGGAAGTGGCTCAGCGAACCATCAAGGGCCAAGCCAATCACTGATCAGAACGATTGGTCAAAATTATTGATTTGAACCGCTGATCAAAACCGCAGTTCAGTTCGCTGGACGAACAAAGACTTTCAGCGATTTCGCTTCGTACTGTGACGCGTTGCTGGTGAAGGTCCAATCTTTGTGCTCGCCCGAATGATTGCCGATCCCTAGGTCGGCACCGGTTCCGCTCTTCCAGTTGTTGATTGCGAAAATTGTTTGTTTGGCGTCAACATGGTGTACTTGCATGCATCCGTAGCCTTCCGTCGGCGGCCCGGGTTGATCTCCGAAATCAAACGCGGTTCCCGAGGCACCGGGCACTTTGTCGCCGTTGCTTGGGCTGTAGTTGTTGGGCCAAAACTCAATGCGGCCGGAGGTGAGGTTTTCGCCAGACTTCACGGAGTCGTCACTGCAACGCACATTCATGCCGGAGACGGATTGATGGAAAGCGGCCTCGGAGGTGACCGTTGGGACACCGATTTTCTGAACGTCGTCCGTGAAAGCATCCATGCTGACAAACACGGAACGAGTCTCGCCATTGGGCGATTCCAAAGTGACGAGATAGGCAATTCGGTTGAAGTCACCAACGGACGACGATTGATCGACTTCGTACTGAATGTTGGATGCAAGTTTGCCCAGGTCCAACTCGTAGACCAGATCGTACTGATTCAGTTCGGGGATGGTTTGCGCGAACGAGGGAACCTCTCCCATTCGGAACGCGGAAACGGGCAAGCCCGACTGGCCTTGCAAATTGGGTTCGGCGGTCTTGTCCCACGCGAATCGCATGGCGACGGGATGAGCCACCTTAGGCGACGACAACACGATGTCATTGCCATCGATGACGGCATCCGCTTTTTGAAAACCGCCGGACTCGGGGCCAATCAATTCAAACCAATCCGGCGTGTTGCCATCGCGGGTTTTCAGCGCGCCGCCGGTGTTTCGGAAACTCAGTCGCAGTTTTTCACCCTCGATGTTCATCGCGTCCGCTTCCGGGCTGTTTGCCTCGATGGCTTCGCGTCCGTAATCGTATTTCAAAGCGAGGTTAGCCAACCGAAGACCGACATCTTGTTTGTTTGGCGGGTGAATGTCACCGACCGTCGCGATGTCATTGGTCACGACCATCGCGGTGTTGGGAATCTCCTGAGCCATCGCTTGAGCTTCCCAAAATTTCGCGAGGATCGTGCCTGACTCATTCCCATACTGATAGGGAGCGATCTGCACGAAATAGAACGGGAAGTCACCCTGGTTCCAAAGTTGCCGCCAACCGCCGATCAACGCTTGCATTTTGGTTTTGTAGAGCATGCCTTCGCGATGATTGGCCTCGCCCTGATACCAGATCGCACCTCGGATCGGCATCCGCAACAGAGGATGAATCATGCCGTTGTACAGCGTGGTTGGTTGGCCGCGATCCGTGAACGGAGTGAGTGAATTCGGGTAATTCGGGGCCGGTTCGAGGTGCGACTTGCTGGCGAGAGCTTGTTCGGCTTTGGCGACCCACGCCTTGCTGCGTTGCAGGTACCGAGAAAGGGTTGCTTGGTAGATTTCCGTACCGGGAGTCCGTTCGATGATGGACTTCGAGATGTCGGACAGCTCGGGCAAACCTTCAAACCCAACCGGTGGCGTCCAGGGCTCGATCCGAGTCCCGCCCCATGAGGAATTGACCAATCCGATAGGGACCCCAAGTTCCTTGTGCAGTCGACGAGCCATGAAGTAGCCCGCGGCGGTGAATTGGCCGGCGGTTTCAGGTGAGCACACCTGCCAGGGTGCATCAGCGTCCGATTGAGGTTGGGGAGATGCCGTTCGAGGAACCTTCATGTGACGGATCATCGGGTAATTCGCGGCCGCGATTTCGGCCTCCGCGTTGACGCTGGATAGCACTCGCCATTCCATATTGGATTGCCCCGAGCACAACCACACCTCACCGACCAACACGTCGTTCAAGGTGATTTGATTCTTGCCACGAATGTGGATGGCGAGTGGAGTTTCGCTCGCGTCACGCGAGGGCAGTTCGACAAGCCAGTTACCATTTTTGTCCGCAACGGTCTTGGCTGAGTCATCACCGATTTGGACCTCCACGGCTTCGGCTGGCTCCGCCCAACCCCACATGCGAATGGGTTTCTGCTGCTGGACGACCATGTGATCTGTTAGGAATCCCGGAAGTTTGACATCGGCTTGCAAGGACGGCGCTAGGCTCAAGCTCAAAACCAAACTAACGAGGAAGAAAAGCCTTTGCGGGATGGTTCGGCGTCGTGGACGAGACGGTGAAGATTGAGTGTTCAACATGGTGTATACGTCAGGCAGGAGAGCTGGGACGGAGGGAAATGGGGAAAGAAAATGGGAGGGAGTAGGCGAGTATGATCAGGTTGGGGGCGGATCCGGCTGCTGCCAGGTGCTCATTCCGCCGTCGACCAACAGAGTTTGTCCATGAACGTGTTCCGCAACGTCGCTGATCAGAAAAATCGCGGCTCCGACACAGGCATCCGGGGAAGGCACCTGGCCGTTGGGTGTGTGGGCCTGCATCCAGGATTCGACTTTGCGGTCTTGGTTCACGATGTCGGTGAGCGGAGTGCGAACCAGACCGGGGGCCATCGAGTTCACGCGAATTCCGAGCGGCGCAAGCGAAACGCAGAGTGATCGAACCATCGCCGCGACAGCCCCTTTGGACGTGTCATAGGCGGTGTGATCAGGTTCCGCCAAAAATCCATTGATCGAACCGGTGAACAGCACTCGGCCGGCGTTGGAATCCGCCACCCAACGTTTCGCGAAAGCTTGGGTCAGAAAGTATCCCGCGGAGACGTTCAAGTTCATGGTCTTCTCGTAACGCTCCGCCGTCATTTCCAAGTATGGCACGTCGATGAATGTTCCAGCGTTGTTGATCAACGTGTCGCATCCCGGCAGGACTGCATCGATTTGCCTCATTAAATCGTCGAGCCAAATCGTGGGCGGTTCAGAGAGGTCCGCCAGCAACAGCTCCGCCCGCCGCCCAGTCTGTCGACAGGCGTCCAGGGTGGCTTCTGCCGCGGCATCTCGACGAAGACCAATCAGGACGACATCGGCACCAGCAAGTGTCACGCCTCGCGCGATCGCCGCACCGACGCCCTGCGTCCCCCCGGTGAGCACGATCCGCCTGCCATCCAAACGGAAACCATCGGGACGGAAGGCGAATGGATCCGCTGGGGGCTGAGTTGGGTCCGAAGGCATGGACAACCTGAGGCGAGACGAAACGGGCAAAGAAACAAGCAGCGACGGGGTGACGCTGCAAGACGGGAGATCACGCTTCGCTCAAAACGACGGCTGGGTATCCGCGTAGTCAGCAAAGTGTTGCTCCGACTTTTCGCGATCGAAGCCGCCGTCGTGAAGGACGATTCGGAAATGCAGGTCCATGTGTTCTCCGTCAGCGATCTTCACCCCGTCATACTCAGGCTGGCCAAAGTGGTGACGCCCAAATGGGTTGGCGGCGAACAGACCGTAGGTGCGGACGTGCCAGTAGCATTCCTGCAGTTGGTTCTCGGGATGATAGAAGATCGTGATGCCGGCGTTGGGCCACGTCGAAGGATCATCCGAGTCCGATTGCATGATGGGGCCGCTGTAGTCGACCCAAGAAGAAACTTTGCCCCAGGCCTCGCCGTCTTTAAGTCCTTCCGCGTTTTGTCCCGTGCCGCCAAGCTTGGAGTCGACCTTCATCGTGCCCGCGACTCGAACGCCCAGCGTGCCTTCTTTTGTGTCACCAAAGACGACGTCACCGTCGGTCGCTTTTAAACGCACGTCCAAATCGATGACCGTGTCGCCATGTGATTGCGAGAACGTCCAACGACGTTGGTCGCTGAGAACGCGTTTGCCTTCGGGATGGTTCCAATCGTTCTCGGTGGTGATGACGACTCCATTCTGAGTTTGGCTTTTCGTCATCGAGGTCTGCACGACGTAGCCGGTGTGCGGGGTTGGCTTGTCGAGCCAGAAGTCCAGGTCGTTCACGATCCCGTGTGTGAACCATACCGAACGATGGTGATGGTGGTCATCTTTTTCGTACTTTCCTTTCTCTTGCATCGGGTAGTCGCGGGTGAGCGGCAAGCCGGATGGCGAGAGCAAGGGGTAGAGGCCTGGCGTGCCTTCGAGACTTGCGTGGTGGCGTGCGATCAATTTTCCACCGTGAGATATCTCCACATCCATTTGTTGGGAGGCTTTATCATCGGAGGCGACTTCCCGAGCGTCCCAGGCCGATTGGGTTGCGGCGGCGTTTGGTGAATCAGCTGAAACCGTTTGCAGGCTGATCGTTGCAAACGACAGCGCGGCCATCAGGCAGGCAAGCCCACGCGAACCCACTGAGGTTCGGATTTGTGAATCGGATGAAACGATTGGAAGGAAAGCCTTCAGCGAAGGGCGAAGACGTTGTGGCTCAGATTGAGTGCTGGCGGGGCCAAATGGGTTCATTGTCACGTTGTGTGCGTTTGTTTGGAGTGCGTCGTCGGACTGTAGGGGCATGTTGTACCAACCTTCCCCCGATGTGGTGGCGTTGTTTTCCACGTCGTTGGAAGTCGATGGATTATGATAGAGAGGGACGGGGCCGGATGCCATCTTTTCTGATTTCAGGGTTGTGCGGAGCCAATGTGATGAGCCACCGACGTGGTTGGAATTTGCTAATCGCTTTCATCGGCGTGCTGTGGTTGGGGGCGTCGCCCGCTTTGGCTCAACGAGCCAACAAGCGGAATGTGAAACAAGCGTCCGCCGCAACCAAGATCCGGTTGCCGGAAAGCGTTCGCACCAAACAGCGTGTCGACATGGACGTGGCACCCGTTCGCGAATCGAGTCGTGAGGAGATTCGATACGCGGCGAACGAACTCGACACCCTGATCGAACGTGAGTTGTTGGCCGAAGGCATTGCACCCAAGGAACTGGCGAGCGACGAGGTGTTCCTTCGCCGGGTTTACTTGGACGTGGCAGGCCGAATTCCGACGTTGGAAGAGGCTCAGCAATTTCTCGAGTCGACCTCAAAGACACGCCGCGAGGAATTGATCGATCGGTTGTTGTCCAGTCCTGATTACGTCAGCCATTCTTACAACTGGTGGGCCGACACGTTGCGGTTGGTGGATCGACCACAACCGAACTTGGTCGCGGATCCATACAACGGATACGTCAAACAGAGCATCGCTGAAAACAAACCGTACGACAAATGGGTCTACGAGATGCTGACGGCCAGCGGCAAAGTTTGGGACAACCCCGCGACAGGGTTTCAGTTTCGTGACGACGGCATGCCGCTTCCCTACATCGACAACACGGTGCGAGTCTTCCTGGGCACGCAAATTGGCTGTGCTCAATGTCACGACCATCCATTCGACGAGTGGTCGCAGTATCAGTTTTATCAGCTCGCTGCTTTCACCGCGGGCACCAGCACTCGCATGCGAAAAGGCGACCCCGGTTACGAGAAAACCAATCCGGCCAATGCCCTGATCAATCAAGGCAAGGAACACTTTGACAAAGGACGCGTTCCCGGCGAGTTTCAACGGTTGACGCGGGCCAACACCTACGTGGTCAGTGAGAAGCCTCGCAAGTTGCGTTTGCCCCACGACTATGCCTACCGCAATGCCAAGCCCAAAGACATCGTTGAGCCAGCGGTTTTATGGGGCGAAGTCCCTTCGTCCGCCAAAAACGCGACGCCGCGAGAACAATTTGCCGCGTGGGTCACCAGCCCAGAAAACCCACGGTTCAGCAAAACCATCGTCAACCGAGTTTGGAAACGTTTGATGGGCGTCGGGTTCGTTGAACCGATCGACGATTTTCGCGACGAGAATGTGTGCGTCAATGAAGCGGCCATGGATCACCTTTGCCGAGAATTGGTCCGTCGTGGATTTGATTTGAAAGAGCTGACTCGAATGGTTCTTTACAGCCAAACGTATCAACGTCAGGCGACGGACTATGACATCACCAGCGGCGAGTTTTATTACTTCCCTGGACCAACCGTTCGTCGGATGACCGCGGAACAGGTTTGGGATTCCATTTTGACTTTGGCGGTGAACAACCCTTGGCCGTTCCAACGTCCCACCGCGGAAGAGATGCGTCCGGTAATGGATCTGGATTTTTCCAAGGTAGACTTCGACGAGGTGAAGAAACGTTCGGAGCGATTCAAGGAGACTTACTTCGCTTCGGTTTACAAGCGTGGGCTGAACCAGCACGCCTATCAGCGAAACATTCTTTGCCGTGCCAGTGAGTTGCCATCGCCGCTGCCCAACGATCATTTCCTGCGGCAATTCGGCCAGGGCGACCGCGAGGTCATCAATGGTTCGCAGGACGAGGCGACCGTGCCACAAATTTTGGCAATGTTCAATGGTCCGATCACGCATGTGATGTTGGAACCCGGATCGGCGCTCGTGGACAATGTCTTGAAAGTTAGCAACACCAAGAAACGCATCGACGCGATTTTCCTGAGTGTGTTGACTCGCAAACCATCCGCGGACGATCGAATCATTGCTTCTCGAGAGTTGTCCAGCCGGAATCTCTCCGGTGTTGGGTACGGCAACATCATTTGGGCGCTGCTGAACACTCGCGAATTTTTATTCATTCAATGAGCGAAAGCTTGCACGCAATCCATGTCTCCCGAATTTCCCAAATTTCGCGACTAGCCGATTGCTCGAGCCGCTGGCGATCGCAATCACCAGTTTTTGATTGACCTTCATCATCCACCTCCATTCTTTTCACCCGCGTATCCCCACCGCGAGATCGAATCATGGCCGGAATCGAATTCACTCTGGAAGACCGCCGTCGCTTCATCAGTCGATTGGCAAAGCAAACATTGGGCGTGTCCTTCGCTGGGGGCGTTTTGGGCGGTCCATGGTGGGATGAATTGTCTCCATCGGCGCGGGCCCATGCCGCGTCGGCTTCATCGAAGAAAGCCAAGCACATCATCTATCTGTTCATGGATGGTGCCATGTCTCACCTGGACACCTTTGATCCCAAGGTGGGTGTGGAGGAAGCGGGTGAGACCAAACCGATCGCCACCCGTGTGCCTGGCATTCACTTTGGCGACCGATTTCCAAAGCTCGCCTATCTCGCCGGCGCGATCGCGACCGTACGCTCGTTGTCAACGGAAACCGGTGCGCACGAGCAGGGGCGGTATCTGATGCGAACCGCCTACAAACAAATCAATTCAATTCAGCATCCCGGGATGGGGGCTTGGATGGTTGATCAGCAAGGACGAACGAACCAGGAACTGCCTGGTAATTTCTTGATCGGCAGTGGTAACCGGCATCCGGGAGCCGGATTCTTGCCTCCCGCTTTGTCACCGGTCCCAATCGCCAATGTCAATTCAGGTTTGCAGAACATCAAGTTACCAAAGTACCTCGATGAGAAGTTGTTCTACCGGCGATTGGCGTTGGCAAACCGCTTTGACAAATCGTTCCAATCAAGCCGTAAGAACAACGATGTCGAGGCTTACAACCAACTGTATCTTGAGACGCGAAAGTTGATGGGCAGTGAGCACCTCAAGGTGTTCGATCTGAACGAGGAAGACGGCAAAGTCCGAGACGCGTACGGCAGGAACTCATTCGGACAGGGATGCTTGCTCGCACGTCGATTGGTTGAGTCGGGAGCCCGTTTTGTCGAGGTCAACTTTGGTGGCTGGGACATGCACCAGGACCTCTACAATCGATTGGATGAGAAAGCGAGCCAAGTCGACGATGGGATGGGAGCCCTCCTGCGGGATCTGCATTCCAAAGGACTGCTGGATGAAACCTTGGTTGTTTTGACCACGGAATTCGGTCGCAAACCAAAGCTGAATGCGAACGCGGGACGTGACCATCATCCGGGCGTGTTCTGCAGCTTGTTGGCGGGGGCCGGGATTCGAGGCGGTCAGGTGTTGGGGGCGTCAGACAAACACGGCAGTTATGTCGACGATTACCAAGTGAGTGTTTCTGCATTCAATAAAACCATCGCAGCGGCGGCAGGATTGCCGCTGGATGAGGAGTTCTATGCACCCAACGGGCGTCCCTTTAAGATCGGCGGCGATGACGATCCCATCCCCGAACTGCTCGCCTGAAACCGAACGCTTTGACCGAATCTTCCCATCTGGTTTCGTATCGTCGTGCCGTGATGGCGTTGGTTATCGTCAACGTGTTGTGGGGTTCATCGTTTCCTTTTATCAAGACGTTGAACCTGCTGACGGATCAGCATTTTGGCGTGGACGAAGCGACCGCGTCCGCGTCGCTACGTGGGGCCGCGTCCGCATGGATGATCGGGTTGCGTTTTGCGGTCGCCCTCGTCTTGTTCGCGATGATTCGCCGCGACGTGATCCGGCGTTTGCGAAAACCTGAGCTTCTCGCGGGAACGGTGATCGGTGTTTTCTTCTGCATCGGGATGGTGTTGCAAGTGTCCGGACTGTCAACGATCCCGGCATCTCGGAGCGGGTTTCTGACCAGTCTGGCTGTCGTCTGGACGCCCATTTTAGCAACGGTGTTTGAAAGACAACGACCCCGCGCGGTCGTTCTCTTAGGCGGCGCGATTTCGCTGGTGGGCGTTTCGATTCTGACCGGCTTGCTCGGTTGGTCCGGTGGCGCTCCACGGTTTGCTTCGGACGGATTCAGTCACTGGAAAACGGGCGACACGTTGACGCTATTAGCGGTCTTGTTCTTCAGTGCACAGATCGTCGCGGTGGATTGGTTTGGCAAGCGTTTGGATTCCCTCGCGTTCACGCCGTCCATGTTCGGGACCACCGCGGCATTGTCGTTAATGTTTTTCGTCTTCCTTCAACCGAACATTCCAGAGTTGGGCGAGGCAAGTTCCGCTGGCGAAGGCTGGGTTTCGTTGACGACCCAGTTGCCATTTTGGGGACTGATTCTGCTGCTGTCGATCTTTCCTTCGCTGATCGCGTTCTCACTGATGAATCGGTATCAGCCGAGCGTGACGCCAACGCAGGCTTCTGTGCTCTACACCTTGGAGCCTTTGATGGCTTCCGCGTGGGCGATGTTCGTTCCCGCGTTGCTCAGTCGTTGGTGTGGCGTCGACTATCAGAACGAACACCTCACGCCGCAGTTGTTGTGCGGCGGTGCGGTGCTGCTGCTCGCGAATTTTGTGGCGCTGTGGCCGACAAAAACTTCGCGTTCGACGGGGGAAGCGTCTGCCTAAGAACCAATTAGTTCGGCAGGCAATACCAGTTCATCACCGAGTGATGTTTGCAAAATTTGTAGTTGATCAAACAAGTCCTTCACGATGGCAGCCATGGCGGGGTTCGCAGCGAGGTCGTGTTGTTCGAGTGGGTCATTTAGCATGTCAAAAAGTTGAACGGTCTTGGCTTTGGGAAACACAATCAACTTGTATTGCTCGGTCCGGATGCTCCGTTGCAGATCCAGGTAAGCACCGTAGATCGTTGGGTAAGCCGAACGTGCTCCATTCATCAATGGGAGCACGCTGTGGAAATCGATATGAGCGGGTTTTTCGATCTGTGCAAGCTCCAAAGTGGTCGGCATGACGTCTTGCAAATAAACAGGCTCTTTCACTCGACCGCCTGCCTGCACCCCGGGGCCTTTGACCAGAAACGGCACTCGAACGCTGTGGTCGTATGGGTTTTGCTTTCCAAGTAATCCATGTTGGCCAACCGCCAAGCCATGATCGGCGGTGAAGAAAATCCAGGTGTTGTCGGCTTCGCCTGATTGGTCGACGGCGTCCAGGATTCGTCCAATCATCGCATCCATGTGTGTCAACAAAGCGTAATATTCGCGGCGATGAACACGCACCGCGAATTCCGTGCGTGGAAAGGGCGCGAGTCGCTCGTCTCGCAACGAACGTCCGCAGCCAATTTCTTCGGCATAGGGGTGCAAAGGCTGGTAATTCTGCGGGACCAAGATCTGTTCCGCCGGGTACTTGTCCAGGAATTCCTGAGGAGCTTGGCGAGGATCATGTGTGGCGTTGAATGCGAGATACATGAACGTGGGCTCGTCATGTTCCGCGGCATCAGCGAAGAAATCGTCCGCATGATTCGCGACGACTTCGCTCCAGTGAGTACCGCCTTCCCAAAAACCTCCCCATTTCGGATCCGATGGGGACCATGGATCGGGCTGGCCTTCGATGGGACGGTTGTAACCTTCAGGAAAGTCTTTTGGCATGCCCGGCCGAACGTCACGCACGACGTCAAACGATTTCTGTGCGTTGGCCCGGCAGTGCCATTTGCCGGTCATGTACGTTCGATAGCCGGCGGCCTTCAGCATCTCGCCCCACCAGCGGCCTTCCTCACGTTCTCTTTCTGACTGTTGATAGATCTCTTTCGCCTGCCAGACGAAACGTCCTGAGTTCAGCATGGTGCGACTGGCCAAACAAACCGCACCGCTCCACGAACCCATGTTGTAGGCGTGCGAAAACGAGGTGCCCTCGCGTGCCAAGCGGTCCAGATTTGGCGTTTCCACCTCCTCATTGCCCAATTCTGCGATGGAATCAAAGCACAGGTCATCAGCAAAGATGAAGATGATATTGGGCCGGTCGTCAGCCGTCAGTTGTGGCGAACCGAAGACACAAAAAAGCGTGCCCAAGAAAAGGCACGCTAGCGAACGCAAGGAAGGCATGGGCGTGGGGAGCTAGGTGGGATGTGGGATGGGAAAGTTCCCAGTCTAGCTGAACGCCTTTGCTTTGGGTGGTTCTATGGAGTTCAGCTCGCACCCAATTCCACATCGATTTTGGCATCACGGGCTGCGTCACGAAGCTTGCTCAGTGCTCGAGCCTCAAGCTGCCGCACTCGTTCCTTTGTCACGCCCATTTCCTCACCGACTTCCTTCAGAGTCAGCGGCTCGACGCCACGTTGCAGTCCGAAGCGGGCGCTGATGATCTTTTGCTCCCGCTCGTCCAATCGATCCAGGATTCGTGCCAGCTCACGCTGACGTTGTAGCTGGACCGTTTCCTCCAAGTACGGATCCAAACGCTCGTCTTGGTGGGCGACGAACATCTCGTCCGGAGTCGCTCGGAAGCGATCGCGGTGTTTGAATTCGTTCGGAATGGTCCGAGCGAAGTTTTTCATGATCGCCCACGATGCATACGTGCTGAACTTGTTTCCGCGGGAGTAATCAAACTTCTCCACGGCACGGATCAACGACATGTTGCCGTCACTGATCAGCGAAAAGAAATCTTCCGCCGAAGCCACATGGCGTTTCGCGATCGAGACCACGAGACGCAGGTTGGCCTGGACGATCTTATTCTTGACCTTCACCGCCTCTTCGTAGAGCGATTGGATTTGGTCCATGACACCAGCGTCCATCTTGTCCGCATCGGTCAACGACTGACGCAGCTTGTTGGCTCGGTGCTTCAGGTAATTCATCTTGCGGAACAAATGGCCTTCTTGTTCCCGCGTCAGCAACGGAACGTCGTAGAGCGCGGCCAAGTAGCTGGGGAGTTCCGACGGTGCACGAACTTTGCGAGCGTTTTCCGACGCGGGCATTTCAGCCAGGTATTCGCTTTCACGCGAGGTGTCTTCAAAGTCCTCGTTGTAGATGTACTCCAAAGGCATCTCCAGCAACTGCTGCATTCGAACTTCGTTCAAGATGCGCTGAATGCTAGTGCGAGTGCGTTTGAATCGTTTGCACAGTTGTGGGATGGTCGCGCCGTGAATTTGCAATTGGTGGATGACGCGTTTGTCTTCGTCGCTGAGCGTTTCGCGATGGTGAGGAAATATCGCCAACTGGCGATTTCGCGAATCGAAATTCTTCAGCGTGTACCGAACCGTTTCGGGGGATCGGTGCATGATTGAGGCGATTTGCTGGATCACTTCAGCGAAGGTGGCACCACCTTCCACCAATTGACGGGCACGTTCGACCATCTCGGTCTTTTCGCCGTCGGTCAGTTGGCTGAAGCGTTCGCCGCGACGGACCTTTTCGCGGTTGTTGGCGATGAAGCGGTCGACGCTGCTGTTGAGGAAGCCGACACGTTTCCGTTTGCCGAACAGGAACTTCCGACTGACCAAACCCGCATCGCGCCAACGGCTGATGGTCTTGGTGGAAACGTGAAAATTACGGCTCAAATCGGCCACGGTGTGAACATGCTCACCGGCTTCGTCGGCCCGAATGTCCGCCGCGTCCGAGAGGTCTTCGATCAACAGACGCAGATCATGAGCCAGGTCGGCCGAGGCGATCGTTTGGCGAAGCGAGGATTCGGGGCGGTAATTGGTGATGCGGAACGTAACGTAATCCAAGGAATAATCGCGATCGGGTTGAATCTCCGACAGCAATTTTTCGGCCAACAAGGACTGCTCGATCTTCTTGGCACGGGGGCTGAACCGAGCCAATTGGTCGCGAAGTTCTTTGATAGCAATGTTGCGATAAGACGAATGCATGTTCTTGGTTTCCCAATACAGAACTGTCCGTGCCGTTGTCCTTGCGACCCCGGCGGGTCGTCAGCACGTCAATTCAATTTGCCCGGGGGCCACCTTATCCGTAAGGCGATCAGTCAGATCGGGCAGAGAGATTTCGTTTCCGTGATCAGCCGTGACGCTGGACGAAAATCCTCCTCTTTCTCACCACCCGCTCATCCGACGCGACTCCGTGCCACGTCAGTTGAGGTGCAACGTGCTTCGACGACTCCTGGAAATTCACTCGTCGCTGAAATTCGAGGCACCTCGTGGGCTGCCATGATTAGAGCGTTTGTTCTTGACGAGAGTTCACCAAGACCAACGTGGGACGCGAATTTGACGAGTTTTTTCGTCAGATGCATTCCGCCAAGTTTCCCCCGTCGACCTAAATCAACGAGAGCAACGTGTGCGGTCTGCGTGGCGACCTTGCCCGAATCAGGACAAGGAAGCAGTAGTGAAATTTCCGGACCAAAAAGTCGCCGGGAAAACGAAAAATCAATTTGACTTTGCAAGTGTCTTGCAAAACGCGGTGTTTTTGCTTGCACAAAAATTCGAGACCAACTGGAAGTGTCCTCGTCGCTGCCAAAAATGTGCAAACTTTACAATCACTTTGAAACTTTGGCAGTCTCACATTGAGAATCGAGTCCGCTGGCGTCAAAACCGGTCAACCGGAACAACCGGATGAGCCGAATGAACGAGATGGGACCACTCTCGCCGAGTGATCGCACCATTTCGACTCTGACCATTGCTG